>CAXTPV010000098.1:0-6387 GCA_964246135.1 uncultured Acetobacteraceae bacterium
GAACCGCCGACCCTCTCGGTGTAAACGAGACGCTCTACCGCTGAGCTAACCGCCCGGAAAACCAACGGCCAGGCCACCCCTCGCCCGCTAGCTGACCGCGTCCTTTAACGCCTTGCCAGGCTTGAAGCGGACCGAGGTGGAGGCAGGGATGTCGATCGCCTCCCCGGTCCGCGGGTTCCGCCCCTTGGCGGCCTTGCGCGATGCGGCGACAAACGAGCCGAAGCTGGTGAGGCGGACCTCCTGCTTGCTCCTGAGCGCCGCCTCTATGGCGTTAAACACCGCGTCCACCACCTCGGCTGCCTTGGCTCGCGGCAGTTCGGCGCGTTCGGCCACCGTCTCGATGAGTTCGGCCTTGTTCACTCGCGTACCCACCCCGTCGCGCGACACGAGACTACGAGCCTAGCTTCCAGGCCGTCAACGAACCGGGCGACCCTTGCCGCCCGGCTGGCCTCGTCGTGCCGGAAATCCGGATCCCCGCCGGTCAGTGCGTCAGCGTCGCCGTCGCGGCGCCGACCAGCGGCGTCACCACCTCGGCCGGCTCCTCCCACTCGATCGCGTCGGGTTTGCGCACCAGCGCGTGGGCGATCACCTCGTCGACGTGAGCCACCGGGATCAGCTCGATGTTGCTCCTCACGGTGTCGGGAATGTCGGCCAGATCCTTCTCGTTGTCTTTCGGGAAGAACACGGTCTTGATCCCGGCACGCAGGGCGGCGAGCAGCTTCTCCTTCAGGCCGCCGATCGGCAGCACCCGACCGCGCAGCGTGATCTCGCCGGTCATGGCGACGTCACGCCGCACCGGTATGCCCGTCAGCACCGAGACGATCGAGGTCGCCATCGCGATGCCGGCGGACGGCCCGTCTTTCGGGGTCGCACCTTCCGGCACATGCACGTGCAGGTCGCGACGCTCGAACACCGTCGGCTTGATCCCGAAGCTTGCCGAGCGTGACCGCACGTAGCTCAGCGCGGCGGTGACGCTTTCCTGCATCACGTCACCGAGCTTGCCGGTGTGCTTGATGTTGCCCTTGCCGGGCACCACCACGCTCTCGATCGTCAGGATCTCGCCGCCCACTTCGGTCCAGGCGAGGCCGGTCACGACGCCGACCATGTCCTCGGCCTCGGTCTCGCCATAGCGGAACTTGGGAATGCCGGCGAAGCTGCCGAGGTTCTCGGTCGTGATAGCGACCTCGGTCGCCTTGCCGGTGACGATCGATTTGACCGCCTTGCGCGCCAGGTTCGCGATCTCGCGCTCCAGGTTGCGGACGCCAGCCTCTCTCGTGTAGGTCCGGATCAGCTCGCGCAACGCGTCATCGGTGATCGACCACTCCCTCGGCTTGAGGCTGTGCGCTTCCGTCTGCTTGCCGATCAGGTGACGACGGGCGATCTCGACCTTTTCATCCTCGGTGTAGCCGGCGATCCGGATGATCTCCATCCGGTCGAGCAGTGGCTGCGGCATGTGCAGGCTGTTGGCGGTCGTGATGAACATCACGTCGGACAGATCGTAATCGACCTCGAGGTAGTGATCCGCGAAGGTCGAGTTCTGCTCCGGATCGAGCACCTCGAGCAATGCCGATGACGGATCGCCGCGCCAGTCCGAACCGAGCTTGTCGATCTCGTCGAGCAGGAACAACGGGTTCGAGCTCTTGGCCTTGCGCATGCCCTGGACGATCTTGCCGGGCATCGAGCCGATATAGGTGCGGCGGTGGCCGCGGATTTCCGCCTCGTCACGCACGCCGCCGAGCGACATCCGGACGAAGTTGCGCCCGGTCGCCTTGGCGATCGACTTGCCGAGCGAGGTCTTGCCGACACCTGGCGGACCGACCAGGCACAGGATCGGACCCTTGAGCTTGTTGGAACGCGACTGCACCGCGAGATATTCGAGGATGCGCTCCTTGACCTTGTCGAGCCCGTAATGGTCGATATCGAGCACGCGCTCGGCGGCATCGACATCGTTGCTGGTCTTGGTCCGCTTCTTCCACGGAATCGACAGCATCCACTCGAGATAGTTGCGCACCACCGTGCTCTCGGCGCTCATCGGGCTCATGGTGCGGAGCTTCTTGAGCTCGCCCAACGCCCGGTCGCGCGCCTCCTTCGACAGTTTGGTGTTCTTGATCTTGTCCTCGAGCTCGGACGTCTCGTCCTTGCCGTCCTCGCCCTCGCCGAGCTCCTTCTGGATCGCCTTCATCTGCTCGTTGAGGTAGTACTCGCGCTGGGTCTTCTCCATCTGGCGCTTGACGCGGTTGCGTATCCGCTTCTCCACCTGGAGCACGCCGATCTCGGCCTCCATGTGGGCGAACACCCGCTCCAGGCGCTCGGCGACCCGCTCGGTCTCCAGCAGTTCCTGCTTCTCGGGGATTTTGAGCGACAAGTGGCTGGCGATGGTGTCGGCGAGCTTGCTCGGCTCCTCGATCTGGTTGAGCGAGACCAGGACCTCCGGCGCGATCTTCTTGTTGAGCTTGATATACTGCTCGAACTGCGACACCACCGTGCGGCCGAGGGCCGCGATCTCCGCCGGATCGGCGCTCTCGACCTCGACCACCGCCTCCACCGCCGCCTCGAAGTGGCTGTCCGTCTCCCTGAACTCGGTGATACGCGCCCGGCGCTGGCCCTCGACCAGCACCTTGACGGTCCCGTCCGGCAGCTTGAGCAACTGGAGGATGGTCGACACCGTTCCCGCGCGATAGATGTCGTCGGCCGAGGGATCATCCTGCGAGGCGTTCTTCTGCGCCACCAGCAGGATTTGCTTGTCCTCCTTGGTCACGGCTTCGAGCGCGCGCACCGACTTGTCGCGGCCGACGAACAGCGGCACGATCATGTTCGGAAATACCACGATGTCCCGGAGCGGCAACACCGCGAGGACGGAAGGCACACCCACTTCGGTTTCGGCGGGCTTGTCGGTGTCGGGCGCTGGATCGTTGGAGTCAGGCATGTGACCTCCTCATCGGCATGAACCCGGACGCCCGCTGATCGGCACGCCGCGAGGGCCCGGGTGTTGCCGAAATCGGCGAGCCCGCGACCGTCATCTCATATCGGGCGCCCCGCTGGCGCCGGCAAGGCAGTTGCTTGGCCGCGACGCGAACCGTTAGGCCGAGTGCTCGGCGGCGCGCTCCTTGCCGTAGACGAACACCGGCTGCGCCTTGCTCTCGGCGACGTCGCGGTTGATCACCACCTCCTCGACCCCTTCAAGGCCGGGCAGGTCGAACATCGTCGGCAACAGGATCGCCTCCATGATCGACCGCAGCCCGCGTGCGCCGGTACGGCGCGCGATCGCGCGTACCGAGATCGAGCGTAGCGCATCCTCGGTGAACGAGAGCTTGACGCCCTCCATCTCGAACAGGCGGGCATACTGCTTTGACAACGCGTTGCGCGGCTTGGTCAGGATTTCGACCAGCGCCGCCTCGTCGAGATCCTCGAGCGTCGCCACCACCGGCAATCGGCCGATGAACTCCGGGATCAGCCCGAACTTCAGCAGGTCTTCCGGCTCGACCTCGTGCAGGATGGCGCCGGTCCGGCGCTCATCCGGGCCGCGAACCTCGGCCCCGAAGCCGATGCCCGATCCCCTGCCCCTGGCGCCGATGATCTTCTCGAGGCCGGCGAAGGCGCCGCCGCAGATGAACAAGATGTTGGTGGTGTCGACCTGCAGGAACTCCTGCTGCGGGTGCTTGCGGCCGCCCTGCGGGGGCACCGAGGCGACGGTGCCCTCCATGATCTTCAGCAGCGCCTGCTGCACGCCCTCGCCCGAGACGTCGCGGGTGATCGACGGGTTGTCGGACTTGCGGCTGATCTTGTCGACCTCGTCGATGTAGACGATGCCGCGCTGCGCCCGCTCGACGTTGTAATCCGCCGATTGCAGCAGCTTGAGGATGATGTTTTCGACGTCCTCGCCGACATAGCCCGCCTCGGTCAGCGTCGTCGCGTCCGCCATGGTGAACGGCACGTCGAGGATGCGCGCGAGCGTCTGCGCCAGCAGGGTCTTGCCGGAGCCGGTCGGCCCGACCAGCAGGATGTTCGACTTGGCGATCTCGACGTCGTTGTTCTTCTGTCCGTGCGCCAGGCGCTTGTAGTGATTGTGCACCGCAACCGAGAGCACCTTCTTGGCATGGCTCTGGCCGATCACGTAGTCGTCCAGGACCTTGCAGATTTCCTTGGGCGTCGGCACCCCGTCCCGGCTCTTGACCAGGTGCGTCTTGTGCTCTTCCCGTATGATGTCCATGCACAGCTCGACGCACTCGTCGCAGATGAACACGGTCGGCCCGGCGATCAGCTTGCGCACCTCGTGTTGCGATTTGCCGCAGAACGAGCAATAGAGTGTGTTCTTCGCGTCGCCCGACTTGCTCATCGATGGCACTCCTTTCCCGAACAAGCCGGGCCCCTGGTCTCCGCCGAGAGGTCATGGTTCCGTCATGCTGCCAACAGCCCGACCAGAAGACAAGCCGCGCCGGTGACGTTCCTGCTGGCTGCCGGGGACGACCGGCAGCTCCCGCGCGTTCCCTAACGCCCGCGCGCCTCTTCCTCGGGCACCGCCTTCTTCTGGACGACCTCGTCGATGAGCCCGAAGCTCAGCGCCTCGTCGGCTGACATGTAGGTGTCGCGGTCGAGCTTCTGTTCGATCTGCTCCAGCGTCCGGCCGGTATGGATCTCGTAGATCTCGTTCAGGCGGCGGCGCAGATAGAGGATCTCGCGCGCCTGGATTTCGATGTCGCTCGCCTGTCCCTGCGCGCCGCCGGAGGGCTGATGCACCATGATGCGGGCGTTCGGCAACGCGTAGCGCTTGCCCTTCTCGCCCGCCGCCAGCAACAGCGAGCCCATCGATGCCGCCTGCCCGATGCAGACCGTGCTCACCGGGCTGCGGATATACTGCATGGTGTCGTAGATCGCGAGGCCCGCGGACACGACGCCGCCAGGGCTGTTGACGTAGAACGAGATCTCCTTCGACGGGTTGACGCTCTCAAGGAACAGCAGCTGCGCCGAGATCAGGGCAGCCACCTGATCATAGACCGGCCCGGTCAAAAAGATGATCCGCTCCTGCAGCAGGCGCGAATAGATGTCGAACGCCCGCTCGCCACGCGCGGTCTGCTCGACCACCATAGGGACGAGGGCGTTGTTGTAGATCTCGACCGGATCGCGGTCCCTCATCCTATGATCGCCTCTTCTTTGGCGGGAATGGCCCGCTGCTCGCGATGAACATGGATCGTGGACGCCCGTTTTCGAGGCCCGGGCGCATCAGTCCGGATCAGCCGCGGGTGGCTGCGTCACCTCGTCCGGCAGCTCGGCCAGCGCTTCGGGCGTGACCTCCTGCTCGCTGAGCGTGGCCAGCTCAAGCACGTAATCGACCACCTTGTTCTCGTAGATCGGCCCGCGAACCGTTTCGGCGGCGCGCGGGTTCTTGCGGAAGAACTCGAGCACCTGCTGCTCCTGACCGGGGTAGCGCGACGCCTCGGCGCGCATGCCGCGTGCCATCTCGTCGGCACTGACCTGGATCGCGTTTGCCCGCCCGATCTCGGCGAGCAGCAGCCCGAGCCGGACGCGCCGTTCGGCGATCGCCCGATACTCCGCTCGCAACGCGTCCGGTTCCTTGGCGCGATCCTCGTCGTCGAGCTTTCCGGCGGCGCGATCCGCCTCGATCCGGCTCCAAATCTGGGTGAACTCCGCCTCCACCAGTGACGCGGGCGCCTCGAAGGTCGCGCCGACGGCAAGCGCGTCGAGCAGTTCGCGCTTCAGCCGCAGCCGCGACAACTGCCGATACTCCTCGGCGACCTGCTGGCGCACGGCGTCGCGCACAGCCGCGAGATCCCCAAAGCCGACGCGCTTGGCAAGCTCGTCATCGATCGCCGGATCGACGGGACGCTTCAGGCCCTTCGCGACGACATCGAACCGGGCGGCCCTGCCGGCAAGCTCCGCGGTCTGGTAGTTGTCCGGAAACGTCACCTCGATGGTGCGGCTGTCCCCTGGCGCCAGCCCTTCGAGTTGCTGGGTAAAGCCGGGGATGAAGCCCTCGCCGCCCACCTCGACCGACACGTCGCTCGCGGTCCCGCCCTCGAACGCCGCGCCGTCGATCCGGCCGACGAAATCCGTCACCAGCACGTCCCCGACCGCGGCCGGACGCGGCTCGACATCCTCGAACGACCGGTTGCGCCTGGCGATCGCCGCCAGCGCCTTGTCGATGGTCTCGTCGCTCGGAGTCGCGGTCAGCCTCGTCAGCGTGAGCGCGCCGAGATCAGGGATCGTGATCTCCGGCAGCAGCTCGACCTCGACCGTGAACGCGAGATCGCTCGCTTCGCCCACGGCGGCCGCCTCGCCCTGCAAGTCGACCTTCGGCTGCGCCGCCGGGCGCAGGCCACGCTCGTCCAGCAGCTTCTCGGTCGCCTCGCTGACGCTCTGTTCCAGAAC
>CAXTPV010000098.1:6397-7910 GCA_964246135.1 uncultured Acetobacteraceae bacterium
GCTGACGGACCAGGGAGAGCGGCACCTTTCCCGGCCGGAAACCGGGCAGCTTCAACCCGCGCCCAAGCTCGGCTAGCCTGGTGTCGCGTCGTGTCTTGAGCTCGTCGGCGGGAACGACGACCGCGAACCCGCGCCGCAGGCCATCATGAAGCGTTTCAGTGACGTGCATGCCGTCGGAGCTTTCAGCGTGATGGAGTTCGAGAGGGCGGCCGTCGGCCCAAGGATGAGCGGCGGTGGTGCGGGCGAAGGGACTTGAACCCCCACGGCTTGCGCCACCAGAACCTAAATCTGGCGTGTCTACCAGTTTCACCACGCCCGCACGGTCACTGGTGCGTCGCTCCCGACTTACCGCAGCGCCGCCCGGCCTTCAAGCCACCGCGCCTGGCCGGCACGCGCCGCCGCCATGGCCTCTGGCAGCCTGTCCGCCAGATCCTCGGCGATCAGGCCGGCGCCGGCGCTGCGTCCGGCCTCGCCGTGCAGCCACACCGCGGCGCCCGCGGCCTCGAAGGGTGCGATGCCGTTGGCCAGCATCGCGCTCACGATGCCGGTTAGCACGTCACCGGTGCCGGCGGTCGTGAGGTCGGGGGTCGCGTGGTCGTTGATCGCGGCGCGGCCATCCGGTGACGCGATGATGGTGTCGGCGCCCTTCATGATCACCACCGCGCCGGTGGCACGCGCGGCGTCCCGGCAGGCGGCCAGCCGATCGGCCCCCGGCGGTCCGAACACGCGCTCGAACTCGCCCGCGTGCGGCGTCAGCACCGTGGCTCCGGTCAGCCGTTCGGGAGTGCCGTGGCACGCCGCGAGCGCGCCCGCGTCCACCACGACCTGCCGGCCGGAGCCGAGCAGAACCGGCAGGCAGGCATTCGCCTCGTCGAGATCGAGCCCCGGCCCGCACACCCAGACCTTGCGTCGCTGGTCGGCGAGCATCGGCTCGATCGGGCCCTCGTCGATGATCAGCCCCGGTTCGGCCGAGCGATAGTCGCGCCCGTCCGCGAGCGCCGCCAGCCGCACCAGACCGGCCCCCGCCCGCCTCGCCGCGTGCGCCGACAACCGCGCCGCCCCGCTCATCGCCCGACCGCCGCACACGGTCACGACGCCGCGCGCGTATTTGTGGTCCGACGCGACGGCCTGCCGCAGGCTGAACAACCCGGGCGCGTTGCGCCAAGTCGCGACCGGATGCGAAAGCCGCGGAAGCACCGAGGCTGGCAGCCCGATATCGGCGAGTTCGAGCGCGCCGCATAGGCCTCTTCCGGGCTCCAGCAGGTGCGCAGGCTTGAGCCGAAAGAAGGTGACCGTCAGCGCGGCCCCACGCACGGTTCCGCACGCCTGCCCCGTTCCGCCGTCGAGCCCGCTTGGCAGGTCGATCGCGACCACGCGCCGGGCCGCGCCGAGCACGTCCACGATGCCCGGCTCCAGCGCGTGCGTCAGGCCCGCGCCGAACAGCGCGTCGATGACGAGATCGGCGCGGGGGGGGGCGCCCCCCCGCGCGGCGGGCCCCCCCCCCCCGGGCGCG
>CAXTPV010000099.1:0-7831 GCA_964246135.1 uncultured Acetobacteraceae bacterium
CCCCCGTCCTGATCTTCGGCGCGGCGGCGACCGATGCGGCGGCGAGCGGGCTCAGCCCGCGTGCCGAGCTGCTGCTGCTGGGCGCGCTGCTGGCGCTGGCGCTGCCGCTGTGCCCGCTTGCCGCCGGCTTCGCGCTGCGGGGGACGGTGGAGTGAAGGCCAGGGGCGCTGCCCTCTACCCCGTGGGCTCGGTGGCGTGGACCAGCGCCGCGGCCGGCGCGAGCTTCAGGGTCATCGCCTGGGACGGCTCGGGCCGGCGGGCGCGGGTGCGCTCGGGCAGGTGCTGCGCCTGGCCAGTGAGCAGCGCGCGTTCGATCGCGGCGAGGACATGCATGTCGAGCAGGCCCTCCTCGCCATCGGGTTCGGGGTCGAGCCGGTTCTGGATGCAGTGGGCGAAATACTCGGTCTGGCCGCCGAACTGGTCGGTGATTGGGAATGCGCGCGTTTCGGCTTGGCCGTCGATCACGCTGCGATGGGTGATGGCGACCCCCGGCCCGAACGAGAAGCACGAATCGACATCGAGGGTGCCCCGCGTGCCGACCAGGCGATACTGGTTGACGGACGCGCCCGTAAAGCTCGCGACGAAGGTGGCAAGGCGGTCATCGGCGAAGCGGAGCGACACCGACACGACGTCGTCGAGGTCCATGCCGCGGCCGGGCGTGCGGATGCCCTGGGCGCGCACCTCGACCGGCTCGGCGCCGAACAGGTTGCGCACCGCGTTGATCGGGTAGTTGCCCATGTCGGGCGCCGGGCCGCCCCAGTAGCCGGCATTGGCACGGTGGTTGGCGGTGCTGAGGTGCTGCGCGAACACGCAGGAGAACAGGCGCACCTCGCCGAGTTCGCCCGAGCGGACCCGGGCGATCGCATCGAGCGTGCCGGGCTCGCAGTGCAGCCGATAGGCGATCATCAGTTTGGCCCCGCTCGCCTTCGCCGCGGCCTCGATCGCCTCGGCGTCGGCGACCGAGGTCGCCATCGGCTTCTCCAGCAGGACGTGGATGCCGCGCTCCAGCGCCGGCACGGCGTGCTCGCGGTGCCGCCAGTTGGGCGTCGCCACGTAGACCGCATCGACGGCGCCGGAATCGAGCAGGGCCTCGTATTCGCCATAGCTGGCGGTGCGGACGCCATGGCGGGCGCCGAGCGCGCGCGCCTTTTCCGGGTCGCCCGTCACCAGCGCCGCCAGGGTGGCGTTGCTGGTTTGCGCGATGCCGGGGATGAAGGCGGCCTGCGAAATCCAGCCGCCACCGACCACGGCGAAGCGTATGCGTGGCGTCATCATGCCCTCTTCTGCATCAAGCCCTACGCTGAACGGCCTAGCAGACTGTGGAGAAACGCCGAAGGCCAAGGCAAGGGGCTTTGCCCCTTGACCCCATCAAAGGCGGAGCCTTTGAAATCCAATTAATCCTTCGTTACCCAGCTTCTTCCTGGAAGATCGTCGGTATGTAATTATCCTTCCGCGTTGGAGCAAAAGACAAACGGATTTCAAAGGCTTCGCCTTTGATGGGGTTCAAGGGGCAAAGCCCCTTGACTTCGTTACGGTCGCGCGCATGAGGCAGAGCCCTAGTCTTGCTTCTTCAGCTTCCTGCTAACGCTGGCGATCAAGCAGCGCCCCCGCCTCGCGCCAGGTCGTGGCGATCGCGCGCCACTCGCGCGGGAAGGCGGCGCGAACCTGCGGGCTTGGATGCACCGTCTGGAACACCTCGAGGCCGGGCGGCAGCAGGGGCGCCAGCCGGCCCGCGGCACGGCCGGCGAGCAGCACCACGCGCAGCTCCGGCAGCAAGGGCAGCAGGCGGATGAAGGCGGCGGCGCCCTCCACGCGTTCGGCCGCGGTCACCGACATGGTGCCGTTCCACCAGGGCACCGCGTTCCAGATCGCGACCGCGTCGCGCGGGATCGCCGCCGCCGCCATGAACGTCCGGATCGCGGCCGACGTGGCGCTCGGGTTGTCGCGGCTGACATGGGTGATCCCCGGGCCCGGCTTTTCCAGCACCAGCAGCAGCCGGGCGGACGCGCCACCATCGCGCGGGTCGAAGTCCGGCACGGACACGCCCGGCCGGTCGCGCAGGCTGTCGACGTAAGCGGCGAGCCCCGGTGTGATCAGGCCCGGTCAGACGTAATGTTCGGTCAGCGGCGCGAAGCCGTTGAAGCGCTGGCTGGCATAGGTGCTGACATAGGCGCCGGTGCCCTCGAGGGTCACGATGTCGCCCGATGCGAGGCTGGCCGGCAGGCGATAGCCGGCGCGTTCATAGAGCACGTCCGCGCCGTCGCAGGTGGGCCCGGCGATGGTGACCGGCCCGGTGCGCTCGCCATCATGCGCGGTCACGATGCGATACTTGATCGCCTCGCCCTCGGTCTCGGCGAGGCCGCCGAAGCGGCCGATGTCGAGGTAGACCCAACGCCCCTCCTGGTCGCCCTTGCGGGTGACGAGGACGACCTCGGAGCGCACGATGCCGGCATCGCCGACGACGAAGCGGCCGGGCTCGACCACGAGCTCGGGCAGGTCGTTGCCGAAATGTCGGGTGATCGCGTGCATGATGGCGGTCGCGAAGGCGTCGATCGTCGGCACCTCGTCGCGGTAGCGGATCGGGAAGCCGCCGCCGCAATTGACCATACGCAGCGACACCCCGGCCCGCGCGAGGTCAGTGAACAGCATCGCCACCTGGCCGATCGCCGCCTGGTAGGCGCCGGTGCCGGTCTGCTGGCTGCCGACGTGGAACGACAGCCCGTAGGCGTCGAGGCCGAGCGCTGACGCGCGCACCATCAGGTCACGGGCATGGGCGAGCGTGGTGCCGAACTTGCGCGACAGCGGCCACTCCGCGCCTTCGTTCTCGACCAGCAGCCGACAATAGACCCGCGACCCCGGCGCGTGGCGCGCGATCTTGTCGAGTTCCTCGTCGCTGTCGAAGGCGAACATGGCCACGCCGGCCTCGTGGGCGCGGGCGATCGCAGAGGCCTTCTTGATGGTGTTGCCGAAGCTGATCCGGGCCGGATCGGCGCCGGACGCGAGGCACATCTCGACCTCCTCGATGCTGGCCGCATCGAACGAGGACCCGAGACCCACCAGCCGCTCCAGCACCGGGGTGGCCGGGTTCGCCTTGACGGCGTAGTAGATGTGGGCGAGCGGCAGCGCGTCGCGCAGGGCCACGAAGTTAGCGGCGACGCGATCGACATCGACCACCAGGAACGGCGTCGGCGGCGCCGACGACGCGAGAAAATGGGCGATATTGGGGGTCATCGCACCCGATCCCATCTGCGGTCCGCCTGTTCAGTCTGCGGACGGTGTTGCGAAACGGTCGAACGAACCAGCGACCTAGGAAGCCCCAAACTCACGAATGAACCGTGAACGGGAAGCCGGATTGCCAGAACGCTTGACGTCGTTGCGTAACCTTGCGGGCCAGAGGCACGTGCGTTGTTGCGTGGGGGGTGCAATTAGTCCCGCGTCCCACCCGATGCAACCGGAAATCGCGGGTGGCCGTTTGCAAGGCTGAACGCGTCGGCATGGACGCGCGAGGGAGACCCCGGATGACGGAGCGAAGTGCCAGGAGCGCGAGCATCGCCGGCGCGGTCTCGCCAGACGAGCGGCCGTCGGCCGCCAAGAGCGGACGCGGCGCGTCCGGCGCGACGCGGGAGGCCGAGTGGAACTCCGAGCACGGCCTGAAGCTCGGCCGGCGGGCACGCACGCCGAGGCAAATCCCGTGGGCGGGATGGAAGCGCGTGCTGAAGCGCACGGGGTCCGAGATCATCTCCGACCGGGTGTCGCTCGCCGCCGCCGGGTGCGCGTTCTACGCCATCCTGGCGCTGTTTCCGGCGATCACCATGCTGGTCGCGCTGTATGGATTGCTGTTCGATCCGCGCTCGGTGGAGCCGCAGCTGCAGGTGCTGCATGGCCTGTTGCCGGCGACCACCTTCTCGCTGATCGCCGATCGGGTGCACGCGCTGGTGTCCAAGCCGAGCGCGACGCTGACCTTCTCGTTCGTGATCAGCCTGATGCTCACGCTGTGGTCGTCATCGGCCGGCACCAAGTCGATGCTGTCGGCGCTGAACATCGCCTACGAGGAGACGGAGACGCGCGGGTTCTTCAGCTACCAGGCGACGGCGCTGGCGATGACGCTGAGCGGCATCCTCGGCACCGCACTTGCGGTGGCCCTCCTGGTCGCGTTGCCGCCGCTGCTGGAATACCTGCCGCAGCATCTCGGCCTGGAGGCGCTGGCCGACCAGATCAAGGGCTGGATCAGCTTCGGTAGCTTCCTGCTGATGCTGTGCTTCGTGGTGGCGGCGCTGTCGCTGCTGTACCGGTTCGGGCCGTCACGCCGGGCGCCGACCTGGAGCTGGGTGTCGCCAGGCTCGCTGCTGGCGACCGCGCTCTGGCTCGTCGCCTCGATCGCGTTCTCCTACTATGTCGGCCACATCGCGAGCTACGACGCGACCTATGGGCCGCTCGGCGCGATCATCGGCATGATGATGTGGTTCTACGTGACCGCCTACGTCGTGCTGGTGGGCGCCGAACTGAACGCCGAGCTCGAGCTGCAGACCGCCGAGGACAGCACCGCCGGCGGCCTGCAACCTATCGGCGAGCGTGGAGCCTATGTCGCCGACCATGTCGCGCATGACTGACGGGCACCGCGACCTCCTGGTCGTCGGCTTCGTCGGGCGCTTCGGCCACTTCGGTGGCGTCCTCGGCCTGCGCCCGAATGTCGGACGCGGTCGCCGGCTCGATCATCACGTCGGCGACGCCGCTGCCGATCATGTGGAGCCGTCGCGCCGCCTCGCGTGACAGGTCGATGATGCGATCGCCGTGATCGGGCTGCCGGTCATTGATGGTCACCACCACGCGATCGCCGGTGCGTTCGGAGGTGACCAGCAGCCTGGTGCCGAGCGGCAGGCTGGCATGCGCCGCCGTCAGCTTCCCGGGATCGAACCTGGCACCGCTCGAGGTCCGGCGACCGGTCCACTTGCCAGCATAGAAGCTCGCCTGGCCATCCTGGTGCCAGCCCGACGTCCATGGACGCGCGAAGCCGCTGCCGGCAGCGAGCGTGCCGGCCCCGAGACAGCAGGTGATGGCGAGCAGGATCCGGCGCGCGGGTCGTGAGCGAGGAGACGGAGGTGGCGAAGCTGAGACCTGCAATGTCGCGCCGCTCCCCAAACCGTGAGGCCGACTACAACATCACGCGAACGCGAGCGCAACCGCTTTCATCACCAGGAGGCGATCGGTGAACGACCGACCGGAACCCATCGGAGGCCTGCCAGGAAGCTGAAAAGCAAGGCGAGGGCGCTGCCCTCGACCCGCTGGGGCCAGTTGGCCCCAGACCCCAATTTCACAATGATAAGGATCGCAAAGCCGCTCGCCTTGGCGTCTTGACGCTTTGAACAGCACCTTCGGTGTCGGCAACCTGCTACCGGATCAGTCCGGTCAGCGGGCTGGACGGATCGGCGCCGAGACGGCGTGGCATCCGGCCGGCGCGATGGGCGAGGCGCCCGGCCTCGACCGCCGCGCGCATCGCGCGCGCCATCAGCACCGGGTTGCCGGCATGAGCGATCGCGGAGTTCAGCAGCACCGCGTCGCAGCCGATCTCGAGCGCGATCGCGGCGTCGGACGCGGTGCCGATGCCGGCATCGACCACGACCGGCACCCGCGCCTGCTCGATCAGCAGCGACAGCATGGCGGCATTCTGCAGGCCGAGGCCCGAGCCGATCGGCGCGCCGAGCGGCATGATCGCGACGCATCCCATCTCTTCCAGCCGTTTCGCGGCCACCGGGTCGTCGGCGCAGTAGACCATCACCTCGAAGCCGTCGCGTATCAGCGCGTCGGCGGCCTCGAAGGTCGCGCGCATGTCCGGGTAGAGGTGCGGCGGCGGCCCCAGCACCTCCAGCTTGACCAGGTTCCAGCCTCCGGCCTCGCGCGCGAGCCGCAGGGTGCGCACGGCGTCGTCGGCGGTATGGCAGCCGGCGGTGTTCGGCAGGTAGGTGTAGCGGCCGGGATCGACGTGATCCTGCAGCATCGGCGCACCTGGATCGGCGAGGTTCACCCGGCGCACCGCGACCGTCACGATCTCGGCGCCGGACGCCTCGATGGCGCGCGCGGTCTCCTCGAGGTCGCGATAGCGGCCGGTGCCGACGATCAGCCGCGATCCGAAGCGCCGGCCGGCGACGACCCAGTCATCGGTCTCGGCGGTCGTCCGCTCGGCGATCGGGGTGTCCATGGCGTCAGCCTCCTCCGATGAAGTGGACGATCTCCAGCCGGTCGCCCGGCAGCAGCAGCGTGCTGCCGTAGCGCGAGCGCGGCACGATCGACGCGTTGCGCTCGATCGCCACCTTGCGCGGATCAAGCCCCAGCGTCTCGACCAAGGCGGCAAGGCTTTGTTCCGGCGCCAGCTGGCGGCGTTGGCCGTTCACCTCGATCTCGCCGCCTGCTTCGAACGCAATCGACACGTGGCCCTCCCGGTCTGCCGGCAATATGGCGCCCCGCGGTGGAGGCTTGGAGGGGTTGGCGGGAAATGGTAACGCCCAACGATGGCGCCGCCGCTGATTGCCGTGCTGAACGGTCCGAACCTGAACATGCTTGGCCTGCGCCAGCCGGCGGTCTACGGCGCCGCCACACTTGACGACGTGGAACAAATCTGCGCCGCAACCGCCGAGCAGATCGGCGTCGCCATCGACTTTCGCCAGACCAATGGCGAAGGCGAGCTGATCGCGTGGGTGCAGGAATGTCGTGGGCGGGCCAGAGGTATCGTGATCAATCCGGGGGGCTATTCGCATACGTCCGTCGCGCTGCTCGACGCGCTGCTGGCGGTGGCGCTGCCGGTGATCGAGGTGCATCTGACGAACATCCACCAGCGCGAGGAGTTCCGGCGCCACTCCTACGTGTCGCTGGCGGCGACGGGGGTGATCTGTGGCCTAGGCATACGTGGCTACGCGCTGGCGCTGACGGCGATGGCGGAACTGTTGATGGACGAGGACGATCGATGAGCCGCCTGCCCGTCGATGCCGACACCATCCGCCAGCTCGCGGCGATCCTGGACGAGACCGGGCTGACCGAGATCGAGGTCGCCGAGAAGGACAGCCGGATACGCGTCGTCCGCAGCGCGCCGTCCGCGCCGACGATGGCCCACGCGCCACCACCCTCGCAGCCGGCAAGCGCGGTCCCCGTCGCCCCCGAGGCGGTGGACCTCGCGCGCCATCCGGGCGCGGTCACCAGCCCGATGGTCGGCATCGCCTACCTCACGCCCGAACCCGGCGCGCCGCCCTTCGCGGTGCCGGGGCAGCCGGTGGTCGCCGGCCAGACCCTGCTGCTGATCGAGGCGATGAAGACGTTCAACCAGATCAAGGCGCCGCGCGCCGGCACGCTGACCGCGATGCTGATCGCGTCGGGTGCGCCGGTCGAGTTCGGCGAGGTGCTGGCGGTGATCGACTGACATCGGCCGCGGGAGTAGATCGTGGCGATGTTCCAGAAAATCCTGATCGCCAACCGGGGCGAGATCGCGCTGCGGATCCTGCGTGCCTGCCGCGAGATCGGGATCGGCACGGTCGCCGTCCACTCCACCGTCGACGAGGACGCGATGCATGTCAGGCTCGCCGACGAGGCGGTCTGCATCGGGCCGCCGGCGGCGCGCGACAGCTACCTCAACAAGGCGGCGATCCTGACCGCCGCCTCGATCACCGGCGCCGACGCCATCCATCCGGGCTACGGCTTCCTGTCGGAGAACGCCGATTTCGCCGAGATGGTCGACGCGCACGGACTGGCCTTCATCGGCCCGTCGGCGGCGCATATCCGGATGATGGGCGACAAAATCCAGGCCAAGGCGGCGATGGCGCGGCTCGGCGTGCCGCTGGTGCCC
>CAXTPV010000100.1:0-7680 GCA_964246135.1 uncultured Acetobacteraceae bacterium
GTCAACTCGACAGGCTCGCGACCCTCGCCTATCGGCGCCGCACCAACAGCGCTGCGTGGCCGCGGCTGTCCCGACGGCCGCGGCGGCGGAAGTGACCCAGGAGTTTCCATTGCGCCTGCGAGCTCTTTTCATCGCCGCGGCCGGCGCCGTCGCCTCGCTTGCCGGTTGCGCGCCGCCGCCGCAGCTCGCCGCGGCAGCGCTGCCGCCGAACCCGTACGGCTACCTGCGTCCGGCGGCACGCTGCGTCACGCCGCCGGTGGTGCTGCCGGCGAGCGGCGTCGCCGAGGTGAGGCTCAGGATCGGCAATGACGGCGGGTTCTGCGCGCTGCGCTTCAGCAAGCGTGGCGGCGGCCCGTTCGCGTCGTTCCTGGTGACGCGGGTGCCAGACCGGGGCAAGCCGCTGCTCTACAACTACAACAACCAGTCGGTGGTGACCTACACGCCGAACCGGGGCTATGCCGGCCCGGACGAGATGGTGGTCGAGCTGGTTCCGGGCGCGGAGCAGCCCCGGGTGACGCTGCGGATCGCGATCACGGTCGCGGGCGGCCAGGAGTCGGACGTCACCAGGCCACGGCCCAAGGCTTAGCGGGCTGCGGAGAACGTAAGGCGAGGGCTCTGCCCTCGACCCGCTGGGGCCATCGGCCCCAGACCCCTTTTCTGAAGTAGAGGATTTCAAAGGCTCGCCTTTGATGGGATCGAGCCGCGAAACGGATCGATGGGGCAAAGCCCCTTGTCTTGTCTTCGTTACGCTTCGAACAGCGCCTTCGTTTTTCAGCTTCCTGCCAGGCTTCAGGCGTTAGCGGGGGCGAGCAGCCTGAGTAAGGCGGCTTCGCCGCGACGTGTGCACCAGTCGCCGAAACCCTCGGCCGCCTCGCCCTCGGCGGCATAGGCGCCGAGCAGCACGTCTAGGCTCGGCACCACGGCCTCGTCGGCCACGCGATCGAGCAGGCGGAACGACAGCCGGGTGCCCGCGAAGTCGCCGCCGACATAGATCGCGTAGTATCCCGGCATGCGTCCGACCAGACCGATATCGCCGGTGTAGGTGCGCACGCAGCCGTTCGGGCAGCCGGTGATCCGGAAGCTGATCGCGCGGTCGGCCAGGCCGTGGCGGGCGAGCGACGCGTCCATCGCGACGACGAGCTGGGGCCGCACCCGCTCGGCCTCGTTCAAGGCCAGGCCGCAGGTCGGCAGCGCCGGGCAGGCCAGCGTGAAACGCTCTAGCGGCGACATCGCGCCGGCGGGCCGCACGCCGTGCTCGCGGAGCACCGATTCGATCGCGTCGCGGTCGGCGGGCGCGATGTTGGTGAGCAGCACGTCCTGGCGCGGCGTCAGCACGGGATCGAGGCCGAAGCGGCGTACCACCTCGCGCAGGCCGCTCCTGATCCGCTGCTCGCCGGCATCGGCGATCCGGCCGGATGGCACCGGCACGCCGAGCCACCAGCGCCCGTCGCCCTGCTCGTGCCAGCCGAGCAGGTCGGGCACGGCGAACGTCGGCATCGCCATTGGCGGCGCCAGCGTCGCGCCGGCATGGGCTTGGGTCTCGGCGCGTATGAAGTCGATGCCGCGGTCATCGACCAGGTATTTCAGGCGCGCGCGACGGCGGTCGGAGCGGCCGCCATGGTCGCGCTGGACCTTGATCACCGCATCGACGATCGCGATGAGCTGGTCCGGAGACACGAAGCAGAGCGGGGTCGCGAGGCGAGGGTAGGTGTCGGCGCGGTTGTGGGTGAGGCCGAGGCCGCCGCCGACCAGCACGTTGTAGCCGAGGAAGCGCTCGCCCTCCCAGATCGCCAGCAGGCCGAGATCGTGGGTCAGCAGGTCGACGTTGTTGTCGTCCGGCAGCGCGATCGCGATCTTGAACTTGCGCGGCAGGTAGACCGGTCCGTAGAGGGTCTCCTCCTCGTCGATGCCGGCGATCGGCGCCTCGTCGAGGAAGATCTGGTAGTAGGCGCGGCTCTTCGGCAGCAGCTCGGCCGAGAGCAGCCGCGCGTCGGCGCGCAGCCGGGCGTGGCGGGCGTCCTGGATCGGCGCCGGCGAAGTCATCAGGTTGCGCACGACATCGCCGCAGGCGCACAGCGTCGTCAGCAGAGTGTCGTTGACTTGGGCGATCGCCAGCTTGAGGTCGCCCTTGAGGATGCCGTGATACTGGATGCCCTGGCGCGACGTGATGCGCAGCGTACCGTTGGCGAAGCTGTCGGCGATGGCGTCGAGCGCGAGGTACTGGCTCGCGGTCAGCATGCCGCCTGGCATGCGGACGCGGGCCATGAACTGGTACTCCTTCTCGGCCCCGGCCTGCTTTCGCTCGGTCGCGGTGTCGCGGTCGAACTGCTCGTAGCTGCCGTGGAACTTCAGCAGCTGGTAGGCATCCTCGCTGACCTGGATGCCGCCATCGGCGAGCTCGTCGGCGAGCGTGCCGCGCAGTCCGTTGCTCGCGAGCTTGAGCGCCTCGACGGCCGATGGCTTGGCCGCTTGCCGGCTGATGGTGTCGGGCATGCTACGCCTGGCCGCTCGGGTCGGCGACCATGCGGAGATAGGGCTTGAGCGTCTTCCAGCCCCGTGGGAAGCGCTCGCGGGCGGCCTCGTCGGACACGCTCGGCGCGATGATCACGTCCTCGCCCGGGCGCCAATTCGCGGGCGTCGTCACCTTGTGGGCGTCGGTGAGCTGCAGGCTGTCGATCACCCGCAGGATTTCGTCGAAGTTGCGGCCGGCGCTCGGCGGGTAGGTCAGCGACAGGCGTACCTTCTTGGCGGGATCGATCACGAACACCGAGCGTACGGTGACGCTCGGATCGGCCTCGGGATGCACCATGCCGTAGAGGTTGGACACCTTGCGGTCGGGGTCGGCGATCATCGGGAAGTTCACTGCCGCCCCTTGGGTCTCGGCGATGTCGGCCTCCCAGCCCTTGTGGCTCTCGGCGGGATCGACCGAGAGGCCGATCACCTTGACGTTGCGCTTGGCCCATTCGGGGGCGAGGCGGGCGACGGTGCCGAGTTCGGTGGTGCAGACCGGCGTGAAGTCCTTCGGGTGGCTGAACAGCACGCCCCAGCTGTCGCCGAGCCACTGGTGGAAGTGCAGCCGCCCCTCGGTGGTGTCCTGCTCGAAATCGGGCGCGATCTGTCCCAGCTGTATCGTCATGGCCTGATGTCCCTGCCCGTGCCGCGCCACAGATGGTTTGCCGGAAGGCGTTCCGATACCTGCACCGGGGCAATTCACGCAATCTTTTAGCGGATCGGGCGCGATCACGAACCAGCGTTGTGGTTCGCGTCCGGCTCAAATGGAGAAAGTGATCGGCTCCGCTTGGGGGCGGCGCAGGCCGGCGCGCTCGGCGGATTGGACCAGGTCGTCCAGCGTGCGGGCACGCAGCGCGTCGCGCAGCATGTCGTCGAGCCCGGCCCAGACCGGCTCGATCACCCTGGCGTGCAGCTCGCCGCCGGGACCGTCATCATCGGCGGGGTCGTCGGCCGCCAACACGATGTCGACGATCTCGGACAGGCGGATGTCGCGACGCGGCCGGCCGAGGCGATAGCCGCCGCGCGGACCGCGCACGCTCTCGAGCAGCCCGGAGCGCGACAGCATCTGCAACAGGGGCTCGATGCCGCGGCGCGCGAGCCCGGCGCGCTCGGCGATGTCGGCGGCGCTGACGGTGCAGGCACGCCCGGCATGGAAGCCGACATCGAGCATGATGAGGACCGCGATCATCGCCCTGTCACGCCGCAACAGCATGCCGTTCCTCCCGCCGCGATCTCTCCACCTGGCGCTGGGTGATCGTAGCAAGGAACGCGCCGGGATATCCACGTCGGAGTTTGGTGATTTAGCCGGCAAGTGCTAGGCGGAGATGATGTCGACCGCGCGCGATGCCATCGGCTCTCACGTTTCGTTCGCGCTTCCGCGCGGCCGCATCTACGAGGACGTCGTGGCGACGATCGGCGGCACGCCGCTGGTGCGGGTGCCGAGGCTAACCGCCGAGGACGGGCTGGTGGCCGACCTCATGCTCAAGCTCGAGTTCTTCAACCCGCTCGGTTCGGTCAAGGACCGGATCGGCGCCGCGATGGTGCTGACGGCCGAACGCGACGGCCTGATCACGCCGGGACGCACGGTGCTGGTCGAGCCGACCTCGGGCAACACCGGCATCGCGCTCGCCTTCGTCGCGGCGTCGCGCGGCTACCGGTTGATCGTGACGATGCCCGAGGGCGCCTCGGTCGAACGGCGCAAGATGCTGCGGCTGATGGATGTGCAGCTCGAACTGACACCGGGGCGGCTCGGCATGGCGGGTGCGATCGGCCGCGCCCAGGAGCTCCTGGCGGCGACGCCCCATGCCTGGATGCCGCGGCAGTTCGACAATGAGGCCAACCCGGCGATCCACGCCGAGACCACGGCCGAGGAGATCTGGGCCGACACCGAGGGCGGCATCGACATCGTGGTGGCCGGGATCGGCACCGGCGGCACCGCGACCGGGATCGCGCGCGCGCTCAAGCCTCGCAAGCCGGGGCTCGAGGTGATCGGGGTGGAGCCGTCCGAGAGCGCGGTGCTGAACGGCGAGGAGCCGGGGCCGCACGGCATCCAGGGGATCGGCCCCGGCTTCCGGCCGAGCATCCTCGATCTCGACATCATCGATCGGGTGATGACGGTGTCGGAGCGGGAGGCGATCGCGGCGGCGCGGCGATGCGCCCGGTTGGAGGGGCTGCCGATCGGCATCTCGTCGGGGGGTGCGCTGCACGTGGCGCTGGAGCTCGCACGCGCGTCGCAAAATCAGGGGCGGATGATCGCGGTGATCGTGCCGTCGTTCGCGGAGCGATATCTGTCGACGTCGTTGTTTACGGGGCTCGCGTAGGGGGCGGGTGAGGCTGACAGCGAACGGCGACGCCATCAGGTGGGATGGCGCCGCCGCGACGTTGCTAGGGCGCGTCAAATCCGAGTGCATAGATCTTGTTGTTGGTGGGACCGAGGTTCTGGTAGCCCGAACTCCAGTAGAGTGTGCCGGCGGCGATGGCCGGTCCCGAAATCGACGCGCCGCCGCTCTTGAAGTTGAACAATGTCTCGCCGGTCGCCGCGTCCAGCGCGACGAAGGTTCCCGCCTGATCCTCGCCGAACATCACGCCGTTGGCGATGCTGACCGAGCCGTAGGCGCCGGACATCGCTCCCGCTGGCGCAGCATAGGGCGTGCCCGCGAAAGGCGTGTCGATGGCGAGGTCGGTTGTGGGCGTCTGCCAGAGGATCCGTCCAGTCGCGGGATCGAGCGCGGACCAGTAGCCGCCGTTGGTCTTCTGGCCTGAAGGATACAGGGTCGTGTTGACGTAGGCGAAGTTGCCTTCGGGGACGTAAATCCGCTTGCCGTCTGTCGCGGTTCCATACTCGATGCCGCCGTAGTGACCACCGGGACCAACTTGCGTCCCCCACAGGATCTTTCCGCTGTCGCGATCCAGTTCCCAATAGACGCCGCTCTTCTGTCCCGCACCGACGACATCCCTTGCATTGCCGTTGGCGTTTATGGTGAGCAGGTTGGGCGCGGCGCCAAAATCGCTGTCGACGCCGGCCGGTGACGGGCAGGGGGTCGCCGGTGTCGGCGTGAGGCCGGGACAGGAATCGGTGTAGTTGTCCGCATGCGTGAACCGGTCGGCCCACTTCACGGCGCCGGTGTCGAGGTCGAGCGACAGGACGCTGTCGATGTGGTCGGCGGGATCGAGGCAGGCGTCGAGCTGGGCGTTGGTCTTTGCACGCTGCTGGCAGGCGGCGACCACGGCGGGCACGGAGTAGTTGTTGCCGGTGTCGACGTAGATGGCTCGCCGGGAGCTGTCGACGGCGAGGTTGCTTGCCCAGACCGCGCCGCCGGTAAAGCCGGCCGGAACGGTGTAGGTTTGCCAGACGATCTTGCCATCACTGAGATCGAGGGCCGCGACGGAGCCGCGGAAATCGATCTTAAAGCCCGGGACCTCGACCGCGCCGACCTCCTGGTCGGAGGCGACGCCGACATAGACTCGGCCGTCGACGATGGTCGGCGAACTGGTGATGAACGCCAGCTGGTTCGTCGCGAGCGTGGTCTTCCACACCAGCGCGCCGGTCGCTTTGGAGATCGCGAAGATCGTGGCCGACGCCTGATCGCCGATGATGATGGTGTCGCCGCCGATCGCCGGGCTGACACGGGAGAACGATTTCGGATTGCCGGTATAGGCCGGAAGCTTGATCTCCCAAACTTTTTTGCCGGTTCGCGCGTCGATGCGCCACACCGAACCGCCGGTGTCCGACGCGTAGACGGCGTTGCCTTCGACCGTCGGCGTGCCCCACACCTCCCCGTTGGCGGTGAACACCCAGCGGGTTCGCAAGTATGGAACCGTGAACCGGTTGATCAGGAGTTCGTAGGGGGCGTCATGATGATCCGCCGCACCGTTGCCCGCGCTCGACCACGATGTCGCGGCCGCGGCGTGACCAAACCAGTGCAGCGCCTGGGGCGTCGCCGCTCCGGCATCACTGCAAGCGAGGGTCGTCAAGGTTGCTGTCGCCGTGAAGAAGGATTTTGTCACGCGCATGATTATCTCCTCAGCTCCGTTCAGGGCCGTGTGGTCATTTCGTTATCGGGTGATTCCGCCATCTGATCATTTCGCGATTCTGGGCGACATCGATTGTTCGAGCGCGGTCGGTGCGTTGCCGTTGTTCAATCCTAGGGCCATAGATCGGTGCGCCCGGCTGATTTTTAAGGCGTTTACCCTAATTTTGTCCGGTGTATCCCAGCATGACCCAGACGCGCAAGAGCAAGGCCGAGGCGACAGCCCTGCACCCGGCTCCCCCGGCCTCGGACCGGATGAAGACGCGGCAGCGGGTGCTGGTGACGTCGCTGGCGCTGTTCAACGAGCATGGCCCGGGACGCGTGACCACGGCGGAGATCGCCCGGGCGGCAGGCATCGCGGAAGGCAATTTGCACTACTACTTCCGGAAAAAGGCCGACCTGCTGATCGCGCTGTTCGAGGTGTTCGAAGCCGACGTCGATGCCCTGTTGTCACTCTCGATCGCGAGTGACGGCCCGCTCGAGGAGTTGTTCGAGCATCAGCGCCGCTGGTTTCGCCTGATGTTCGCGCATCAGTGGTTCTATCGTGGCACGGCCGGCTTGTTCATCACCGCGCCCGGCCTGTTGCCTCGGGTTCGGGAGATGACGGTCCGGAACCGGCGATTTGTCACGTCCGTGTTCGAGCGGATGGTCGAGCGAAAGCTGCTGCGCATCACGCCCGAGCAGGTGGAGCAGTTGCTTACCAACGTCTGGATCGTCGCCACCTACTGGATCGAGTATCGACGCTTCATGACGACCCGGATGACACTTGACCTCGACGATCTGGAGTGGGGTTACGCCCAGGTCTCCGCGATCTATGCTCCGTACCTGACCAGGGAAGGACAAATCCTGGCGCGACGCGGCGTTGCCGGTCGATCCGGCGGATCGTGAGGCAAAGCCCTCGCCATCACGCCGGCGGTGATTGCCCCGGTTCGCCCTTGTGCGCCGTCGTGGGTTGGGGGGCGTGCACGGGCTGGCCGTCGGCGAGGTCGGCGGGGGGGCTCACGATCACCTGCTCGCCACCGTCAAGCCCGCTCTCGACCTCGGCGGTGGTGCCGAAATCGCGGCCCAGCGTGATGCGGTGCATGCGGGCATGGCCGTCCGCCACGGTCGCGACCTGCAGGCCGCTGCCGTCGAAGAT
>CAXTPV010000101.1:0-7654 GCA_964246135.1 uncultured Acetobacteraceae bacterium
GGGGGCCGTGCGGGCGCCGGCGCTCGCCGGCCTCACGGGCGCGTAATACGGCGCGATGGAGGTCAAGCGCGCCGTCGTCGGCACCGGCGGCGCCAGCAAGCAGCAGGTGGCGCTGATGGTCCGCCGGCTGCTGCCCGGGGCCAGCCTGCGCCGCGCCGACGCGTCCGACGCGCTGGCGGTCGCGATCTGCCACGCCCATCACCGCCAGTCGAACGCCGTGCTCGCCGGCGCGACCAGGATGGCCTGATGATCGCGCTGCTCACCGGCCGGCTGGAGCAGCTGGAGGCCGATCGCTGCATCATCGATGTCGGCGGCGTCGGCTACCTGGTGCAGGCGTCCACCCGCACGCTCGCAGCACTACCGCCGCCGCCCGGACAGGCGCGTGTCCTGGTCGAGACCCAGGTGCGCGAGGACGCGATCACGCTGTACGGCTTCGCCGACGCCGCCGAGCGCGACTGGTTCCGCTCGCTCACCACCCTGCAGGGTGTCGGCGCCAGGGTGGCGCTCGGCATCCTGTCGGCGCTGTCGCCGCGCGATCTCGTCGCCATCATCTCGGCGGGCGACAAGGCGAGCCTGACCCGCGCGCCCGGCGTCGGTCCCAGGCTCGCCGACCGCATCCTGACCGAGCTACGCCCCAAGGTCGCGACCATGCCGGCCGGCGCCCCCGCCTTCAGCATCACCCCCCAGACCGGCCTTGAGTCCGACGCCCTGCTGGCACTCGCCGGCCTCGGCTTCCGCCGCGTCGAGGCGCACCCGGTGGTGGCCAGGATCATCGCCCGCGAAGGCGCCGCCGCCCCGCTCGCCGCCATCATCCGCGAGGCGCTCCGCGAACTCGCGCCCTCGGCCTAGCCAACCGCGCCGAATTACAACGGCATCACGTCGGGGCCGTTGTTCGGAAACTTCGCGATGTCGGCCGCCGACAGGTTGAAATGCGCCTGGACCAGCGCCGGGGGCGTGTGGGTGAGCCAGCCGGACAGCGAGATGTCCTGGTAGGTGGCGGTCCTGAAAATCTCCAGGAACACCAGATCGGTGCTGCCCGTGTTCTTGATGTAGTGGCCAAAATTGCGCTTGACGTAGCCGATGTCGCCCGGCTCGAAGTTGTTCGTCACCGCGCTCGGCCCGGTGTTGAACACCGTCATCTGCGCCGACCCCTTGACATAGTACTGCCACTCGTCGGCGTTCGGATGCCAGTGCATCTCGCGCATGCCGCCGGGATGCACGGTCACCATCGCGACCGCCACGTTCGCCGACGCCTTGAAGCTGTGGCTGTCGGCGATCCGCACCGTCCCGCCCCTGGTCCGCCTCGTGACCGGCCCGCTCGCCAGTGAGTAGGTGAACGGGTTCGGCGGAGCCCCCTTCGGCGACCGCACGGCGTCCTGGTCGGAAGCGAGCGGTCCCGGCACCTCGCCCTGGAAAATCCAGAGATCATGCATGAACATCTTGCCGAAAGTGTCGGCCGGAACGCCGAAGTTCTCCGCCAGGATGTCGGGTGGCGTGTGCGCCATCCAGTCCGTCACCAACAGGGTGTTGAACTCCGACTGCTTGCCGCTGTCGAACGCGAGGATGAACTCGCACCCGTCCGGCCCGAGCCCCTGCAACGAGTGCGGATAGCCGGCCGGAAAATACCAGAGGTCGCCTGCCGTCACGTCGGTGACGGTGGGCCGGCCCGACGTGTCGAGCACGGTGACGCGGCAGCTGCCGTAGCTCATGAACGCCCATTCGGCGGCCTGGTGCCAGTGCAACTCCCGGATGCCGCCCGCATCGAGCCGCATGTTCACCCCGGAGATTTCTTCCGCGATCTCGAAATCCGCCTGCGTGACCTGGCGCGCCCAGCCGCCCTCCTGGATTCGTCGTGGCGCGTTGTTGAACGAGGCCCAGAACAGCGGCATGTCGCCGACATCCGTCGCGGGCGGCACGACCGCCCGGGGGAATTGCCCGGCCAGCGTCGGATTTCGCGGCCCGGGGTCGATGATGCCGCGCGGATGCCCCTGCGCGTTGATCACACCCTGCGGCGGCTCGTCCGGATTGCCGAAACTCGCCCCGAGCGCGGTGGTGCCGATGGTCGCGGCGCCGATCGCCGCCCCGGAGGTCAGCATGTTGCGACGTGATACGTTGGGAATGGAAGCCTCCAGTTCGCATCGGCGGGCCGCCGGGTAGGCCGCCGGGCAAGCTCAAGTGGCGCATCGGCGAATCCGATGCTACACATTTCAGTCATCATGAAACTTGATAACCGCGTCTTCTCCCCGACCCTGCTGCGCAGCTTCGTCGCGGTGGCCGAGTCCGCCCGGTTCACCGCCGCGGCGCGTGCGCTCGGCATCGCGCAATCGACGGTCAGTCAGCACGTCGCCCGCCTGGAGGCCGAGGCTGGACGCCGCCTGCTGCTGCGCGACACCCACCGCGTCGAGCTCACCGCCGACGGCGAGGCGATGATGCTGTTCGCGCGCCGGATCATTGACGCCGAGGACCAGGCGCTCGCCTATTTCGCCGGCACCGCGCTACGCGGCAGGCTTCGGTTCGGCGTGTCGGAGGACCTCGTGCTGTCGCGCCTGCCGCTGATCCTGCGCGGCTTCGTGCGCGCGAACCCGCTGGTCGATCTCGACCTCGTCGTCGGCCTCAGCCACGCGCTGCATGAGCAGCTCGACGCCGGCCGCCTCGACCTGATCTTCGCCAAGCGCCAACCCGGCGACGCCCGCGGCCGCACCGTCTGGCAGGAGCGCCTGGCCTGGATCGGCATCGCCGAGACGGTGATCGCGCCAGACCAGCCGGTGCCGCTGGTGCTCTACAGCTCGTCCGCCAGCATGACCCGCGCGCTCGCGATCGAGGCACTGCGCCGCGGCCGCCGCGCCTGGCGGGTCGCCTGTTCCACGCCCAGCCTCACCGCCGCCAGCGCCGCCGTGCTGGCCGGCCTCGGCATCATGGCGCAATCCTCGATCGTGCTCCGCGACGGCCTCGCGCTGCTCCCCGACCCGGCCCTGCCCGCGCTCGACGAGGTCGAGTTCGTCGTCACCGGACGCAGCGCTCAGCTGTACGGTCCCGCCGCGGCCCTCGCCGACCTGATCCTGTCCGCCGGCAGACGCACGCGCGCCGAAACGCCAATCGCATGATCAGACCAAGGGTGAGAGCAGAGGCGCCGCCTTCGATCCCGCCGCACGGAACTGGATCAGCGGAACGTCCGTCAGCACATCGGCGACGCCCTGAAGCTTGCCCCGCCGCGCCTGCACCAGCCGCATCAGCTCGGATACGACGTCGACCCGAGGCATGTCCGTACCGGCCACCCACCGTCGCACGGTCCGGTCGCTGACATCGAGATCGGCCGCCAGTTCCGTTTGCTAGCAAGACCCGTAAAGCGCCTCGCCAACCAGCGCGATCGTCTCGGCCGGCGTCACGGAAAATGCCCCAGGGCGATCAGGGCCGCGACGATGGCGCGGCCCGCCGTCGCGCCGGCGCTCCAGACCTGCCACGGCATATCGTGGGTCTGTGCAAGCTTGAGAGCCGTGTCTGACTGCGGGTTTTCGATCTTGATGATGCGCTCCCATCGCTCGGCGGCGGCAGGATCAGTGACGTCGATCCGCGCCTCGCTCATCGGAGCAACCCTCTTGTCTCGTCCTAGATACAGGACGGCACGACGTGGTGATCAAGTCTCCTCAGCGGGGCTACTGCTTTGCTTCCAACCCTGCTGGCACGGCGCTCGCCGCCGCCGGCATCCCCAGCAGGAATCCCTGCACCTCGTCGCAGCCCTCATGGGCCAGCAGCGCCAGCTGCGCCTCGGTCTCCACCCCCTCGGCGGCGATCGTCAGGTCGAGGCTATGGCCGAGCGAGATGATCGCGCTCACGATCGCGCGCGAGGTCGCGTTGTCGGTCATCCCGCGCACGAAGGACTGGTCGATCTTGACCTTGTCGAACGGAAACCGCCGCAGGTAGCTGAGGCTCGAATAGCCGGTGCCGAAATCGTCGAGCGCGATTCGCACCCCAAGCCGCTTGATCGCCATCAGCCGCTCCAGCATCAGCTCGCCGTCCTGCATCAGCACGCTTTCCGTGACCTCTAGCTCCAGCCGCTCCGGCGCGAGGCCGGTGCGCGCCAGCACGTCGGCGAGCTGACGCTCCAGCCGGTCGTCACGCAGCTGCGCCGGCGACAGATTGACCGCGATCGCGTGATCGCCGGGCCAGGACCGCGCGACGGCGCAGGCTTCCGCCAGCACCCATGATCCGAGCGCCTCGATCAGCCCCGCGCCTTCGGCCAGCGGGATGAAGACGTCGGGCGGGATCGACCCCCGCGTCGGATGGCTCCAGCGCGCCAGCGCCTCGAAGCCGAGCAGCGCGCGGTCCCTGATCGCGAAGAACGGCTGGTAGTGGATGTGCAGCCCGTTGCCCGCGATCGCCTGCTCCAGGTCGCCGACCAGCAGCCGCCGGTCGCGCGCCGCCTCGTCCATCGTGACCTCGTAGCGGCAGGCGCGGTTGCCGCCCTCGCGCTTGGCCCGGTAGAGCGCAACATCGGCACGGCGCAGCAGCTCGTCGGCGTCGCGACCATCGGTGGGGCACACCGCCCAGCCGACGCTGGCGGAAAGGTGGAGCTGCTGGCCCTCGACATGGATCGGCACCGACAGCGCGCCGACGATGCGCCCGGCAAGAGTTTCGAGCGCCTCCTCGTCGTCGCCGAGCCGCAGCATCACGAACTCGTCGCCGCCGATCCTGGCGAGCAGGTCGTGCGGGCTCAGCATCACGGTCAGGCGCGACGAGACCTCACGCAGCACGACGTCGCCGCCGCGATGCCCGACCCGGTCGTTGCAGCGCTTGAAGTGGTCGAGATCAAAACACAGCACGCCCAGCCGGCGGCCGCGGTCGTCCGACGCTTCCCGCGCCAGCGTCTGCTCCAGCAGCACCCGGTTCGCGCTTCCGGTCAGCGCGTCGTGATGCGCCAGGAACACGATGTGCTGGCGCGCTTGCCGCACCGCGTCGATGTCGGTCGACGCGCCGAACCAGTGCAGGATGGAGCGTCTGTTGACCACTTCGCGGAACGGCACCGCCCGGGTCTGGAACCAGCAATAGCCGCCATCCGCCCGGTGCAGCCGGTGCTCGACCTCGAACTCCTCGCCCGCTCGCGTCGCCGCCCGCCAGGCCTGCTCGGTGCGCTCGCGGTCATCCGGATGCACCATCTCGAGCCAGCCATGGCCGAGGCTGTCGGCTTGCGACTGGCCGGTGAACAACGTCCATTGCGGACCGGCCCAGTCCCAGCACCCGTCGCTGCGCGAGCGCCAGATCAGCTGCGGGATGGTGTCGGTGATCAGCCGGTACTGCGCCTCGCTCCGGCTCAACGCCTGCTCGGCGATCTTGTCGTCCATCCGGTTGCGGACCAGCTTGAGGAACGACCTGGTGTCGCCGTGCGACGCCAGCAGCATCGTGCCCGACGCCCAGAACTGGCTGCCATCCTTTCGCATCATCCACCGGCTGTCGTCGCAGCACGCCTCGTGCTGCGCCCGCGACAGCTCGGCGCGCGGCACGCCCTCCTCGCGATCGACCGTCGTGAACAGCATCGCGTAGTCGTGGCCGACGATGTCGGCCGCGGACCAGCCGAACATCCTGGTCGCGGCATCGTTCCAGTCCAGCACCAGCCCCTGGCGATCGACCAGGATCGTCGCGTGCCAGAGCGCGACCTTCAGGCATGAGAGATCGAGCTCCACGGTCGCGCGAACTTCGCTTGAGGCGAGAACATCCTCAGATCGCATGAACCTGACCTTTGCAGGGGCGAACGGATAACGTTGGCTCCGAACCGCGCCCGGGTAAAGCGCGGCGCACGTCTGCAAGCCGCTTATCGCGGCGCACATTCGGATGCCGCTTCTCGCGGCGCATATTCGGATGCCGCTTATCGCGGCGCACGTTCGGGTGCCGCTTATCGCGGCAACGGCCGGATGCTGGTAGCACTCAGGCCGTCACGGCCTGAAAGGTCCACCGCCATGCGTCGCATCCTCGTCCTCGCGCCCCTGATCCTCGCGCCGCTGATGCTCGCCGCCGGCACCGCGATCGCAAGCGCGGCGCCGACCCGCATACGCGGCACCATCGAGACAATGGCGCCCGACCACGTGGTGATCGCGTCGCGCGACGGCGGCGACGTCACCCTGGCGCTCGCCGGCACGAAGTTCGCCCAAGTGGTGCCGTCGAGCCTCGGCAGCATCGCCAAGGGCGACTTCATCGGCACCGCGACCAAGGGCCCGCCGAACGCCATGGTGGCGCTCGAAGTGGTGATCTTCCCAGAAAGCATGCGCGGCACCGGCGAGGGCAACTACCCCTGGGACAGCATCCCCGACACCACGCTGGCGCATCCGGTCGCCAAAACCAGCAGCACCATGACCAACGGCAACGTCGACGCCGCCCAGCCGATGTCGGCCACCGCCAAATCCAACAGCAGCATGACCAACGGCACCGTGTCCGCCGGCGAGAACGCCAGCGCCGGCCGCTCGATCACCGTCTCCTACCATGGCGGCAGCGTGCACGTGCTGGTGCCGCCGACCGCCCCGGTGGTCGCGTTCCAGCCGGGCAACCAGGCGCTGCTCCACACCGGCGCGAAAGTGTTCGTGGTCGCGACCGGCACCCCAGATCACCTGACGGCACGCTTCATCGCCGTCGGCCACGGCATCACCCCGCCGATGTGACGCCAGGGCAGCGGCACACAAGCGCGAAGACAAAAGAGGTCAGGGGTGTCACCCCATCGATCCGCTCTGCGGCTCGAAGTCCGATCAATCTGTCGGCGGCAAGCGATCACCCGTCCGCGCTGGAGCGAGGAAACGAATGGATTTCAAAGGCTCCGCCTTTGATGGGGTTAAAGGGGCAAGGCCCCTTGCCTTCTGGTGGTAGCGCGCATGAGGCAAGGTCCGGCGACGTGAGCGGCGACCGCGAGGTGTCGCCCGAGCGCGCCCTGGGCGACGCCGCCGAGGCCTCGCTCAGGCCGCGCCGCCTCGCCGAGTTCGTCGGCCAGCGTGCCAGCCGCGAGAACCTCGCGATCTTCATCGCCGCCGCCGCCGCCAGGGGCGAGGCGCTCGACCACGTGCTGCTGCACGGACCGCCCGGCCTCGGCAAGACCACGCTGGCGCAGATCATCGCCCGCGAGCTCGGCGTCGGCTTCCGCGCCACCTCCGGCCCGGTGATCCAGCGCGCCGGGGATCTGGCCGCCATCCTGACCAACCTGCAGCCGCGCGACGTCCTGTTCATCGACGAGATCCACCGCCTGCAGCCGGCGATCGAGGAAATCCTCTACCCCGCGATGGAGGACTTCCAGCTCGACCTCATCATCGGCGAGGGGCCGTCGGCGCGCTCGGTGCGGATCGCCCTCGCGCCGGTGACCCAGGTCGCCGCCCCCACCCGCCCCCGCCTGCTCGCGCCGCCGTTTCGCGACCGCTTCGGCATCCCGCTCCGCCTCGTGTTCTACACCCCGGACGAACTCCGCCTGATCGTCTCGCGCGGCGCCGACCGCCTCGGCCTCGACCTCACCCCCGACGCCGCCGGCGAGATCGGCCGACGCGCGCGCGGCACCCCCCGCGTCGCCGGCCGCCTGCTCCGCCGCGTCCGCGCCGTCGCGCGCCCTGCCGGCCCCGGCCCGGTCGGCCGCGCCGCCGCCGCCGCGGCGCTCCCCCGCCGGGCGGTCGCCGCCCTGGGGCTCGCC
>CAXTPV010000102.1:0-311 GCA_964246135.1 uncultured Acetobacteraceae bacterium
GGTGCTCGCCCGCGTGTCGTGGGCGATCCTGCCGCTGGTCGCGGGGTTGTTCGTGCTGGTCGAGGCGGTGGCGTCGACCGGCGCCATCGCCGCCCTTGGCCGCCTGCTGCACGACGCGGCGGACCAGGCGCAAAGCTGGACCGCGTGGGGGTCCGGGATCGTGCTGGCCCTGGTCTGCAACCTAATGAACAACCTGCCGGCGGGCCTGGTCGCGAGTTCGGCGGCGCAGGGCGCTCACCTGCCGCCCCGGGTGATCGACGCGCTGCTGGTCGGCGTCGACCTCGGACCGAACCTCTCGATCACCGGCTCGC
>CAXTPV010000102.1:321-3255 GCA_964246135.1 uncultured Acetobacteraceae bacterium
ATGGTGCGGACGAAATGCGGCTCTATGAGCGTGCTCAAGAACATCTCATGGGGCGTGCTGCCCCTCGTCGCCGGGCTGTTTGTAATGGTGGAGGCACTCGAGAAGACGGGCGTTACGAACGAGCTGGCCTCGCTGCTGCACGACCTCGTGCAGCGCTCCGCGGCGCTTGCCGGGTGGGTGTCGGGCGTCGTGCTCGCGGTGGGCTGCAACCTGGTGAACAACCTGCCGGCCGGCCTCGTTGCAGACCGTGTGGTCGCGATCGCGAAGGTCTCGGAGCAGGTGCGCGCCGCGGTCCTGATCGGGGTGGACCTGGGGCCGAACCTGTCGGTCACGGGGTCGCTCGCGACCATCCTGTGGCTGTCGGCGCTGCGGCGCGACGGGCTCGATGTCGGGTTCGGCCAGTTCCTCCGCATCGGCGCGCTGGCGATGCCGCCCGCGCTGCTGCTGGCGCTCGCCGGCCTCGCCATCGCCTGACCCCGGCCTCGATTGATCAAGGACACATCGCGCATGATCTGGGTCTATCCGCTGATCATCATCGCCGGCGTCCTGCAGGCCGCCGGCAACTCTATGAACGGCGCGCTGCGTCACGGCATGACCAACCCCTACCTCGCGGCGACGGTGTCGTTCGCGCTGGTGGTGTTCGTGTTCGCCGCCCTGTTCGCGATCCGGCCGCTGCCGGCACCGTCGGCGGCGGCGCTGGCGTCGATGCCGTGGTGGGCGCCGCTCGGCGGCATCACCGGCGCGGTCGCGGTGTTCATGGGCCTGCTGTTCGTCGACCGCATCGGCGCCGGGCCGTTCAACGGCATGACGATCTCGGCCAACATCATCGCCTCGCTGCTGATCGACCGCTTCGGCCTGCTCGGCATGCCGGTCCACGCGCTCACCGCCGGGCGGCTGGCCGGCGGCGCGCTGATGGTCGCCGGCATCCTGCTGATCGCCCGCTTCTAGAGCATCATCCGACCGAACGGGATCACCAGTCGGATGAAGATGCTCGCCAAAACAACAGCCAGAGCGTTTTGCGCGCGCCTATCAGCGCGGAAAACGCTCTAGGCGTGACCTACTCTCCCGCCTCGCTCGACGCGCTGACCTTCCTGCTCGCCGACGTGCGCGGCGCGCTCGGGCCCTACCTCACCGTCTACCTGGTGTCGTCGCATGGCTGGACCCAGACCACGGTCGGGCTGATGACCACGGTCGCGGGGCTGGCCGGCGTGACGCTGCAGACGCCGATCGGCGGCCTGATCGACACCATCACCGCACGCCGCGGCGCGATCGTGGCCGCGCTGGCGGTGCTCGCCGCGGGCACGCTGGTGCTGTTCGCGACCCCATCGTTCTGGCCGGTGACGGCGGCCAACGCCGCGATCGCCGTGGTCGGCGACGTGTTCGGGCCGGCGATCACCGCGCTCACGCTCGGGCTCACCGCGCGCGCCGCGTTCGCGCGCCGGATCGGCCGCAACTCGGCGTTCGATCATGCCGGCAACGTCGCGATCGCGCTGCTGGTGGGTTTGGTCGGCACCCTGGTGTCGCGGCGCGCGGTGTTCCTGCTGGTGCCGCTGTGCGCGCTTGCCGCGATGGTGGCGACGCTGACCATCCCCGCGCGCGCTATCGACAACGCGCGCGCGCGCGGCGCCGATGACGGCGACGGGTCCGGTGATCGTCACGGCGTGCTGGCGCTGCTGTCGCGCCGCCCGATCCTGGTGCTCGCGCTGTCGGTGTTCCTGTTCCATCTCGGCAATGCCGCGATGCTGCCGCTGGTGGGGCAAGAGCTCGCGGCCCGGCATCCCCGCCTGGCCGACGGCATGCTGTCGCTCTGCATCATCGCGGCGCAAGCGGTGATGCTGCCGGTCGCCCTTCTGGTCGGCCACCGCGCCGACGCTTGGGGGCGCAAGCCGATCTTCCTCGCGGCGTTCGCCATCCTGCCGCTGCGCGGAGTGCTGTTCACGCTCAGCCACAACGCCGCCTGGCTGGTGGGGGTGCAGGTGCTGGACGGCATCGGCGCCGGCATCTACGGCGCGCTGATACCGCTGATCGTCGCCGACCTCACTCGCGACACCGGCCGCTTCAACCTCGCCCAGGGCTTCATCGCGACCACCATGGGCGTCGGTGCCGCGATCAGCCCGACGCTGGCCGGTTTCATGCACGATCACGCCGGCGGCTACCGCGCCGCCTGGTTCACCCTGGCCGCGGTCGCGCTGGTCGGCCTGGCGGTGTTCGGGACGGCGATGCCGGAAACCGGTCCGACCGCGGCGCGATCAACCCCCGCCTGACCGTGGCTCCCCTCATCAGGACTCCGGTGGCGCGCGTGCGCCGTAGCGCAGCCCGTCGACGAGCAGGGCGACCATCCGGCGCGCCTGGCCGGCGCTGTCGTCGCCGGCGCGCATGCCGAGCCGTCCGACCGCGCTCAGCAGGTCGTTCGCATCGACGTCGGCGCGCACCTCCCCGGCCCCGGACGCGACCTCAAGCAACGCCTGCAGCGCCGGCAGCAGCCGAAGCTGGAAATACCCGGGCAGCGCGTCAAACGCCGGGTCGCCGGAGTGCAGCGCCGCGGCCAGGCCGCGCTTGGTCGCGATGAACCCCGCGTAGCGTTGCAGCCACCGCGCCAGGGCCTCGGCCGGCGCGTGCTCGGCCGCCAGTGCCGGGGCGGCGTCCGCGCAGGCATCGACCTCGTGACGGAACACCGCGGCGACCAGGTCGGCCCGTTGCGGGAAGTGGCGATAGAGCGTGCCGATCCCGACACCGGCGCGGGCGGCGATCTCCCGCACCGGCGCGTCCACCCCCGAGGTCGCGAACACCGCCAGCGCCGCCTCCAGCAACGCGTCGAGGTTGCGTTGCGCGTCCGCGCGCACGGGCTTGGGTTGCGCGTCCGCGCGCACGGGCTTGGGTTGCGCGTCCGCGCGCACGGGCTTGGATTGCGCGTCCGCGCGCACGGGCTTGGAT
>CAXTPV010000102.1:3355-7573 GCA_964246135.1 uncultured Acetobacteraceae bacterium
GATTGCGCGTCCGCGCGCACGGGCTTGGATTGCGCGTCCGCGCGCACGGGCTTGGGTTGCGCGTCGGCGCGCACGAGCTTGGATTGCGCGTCGGCGCGCACGGGCTTGGATTGCGCGTCCGCGCGCACGGGCTTGGGTTGCGCGTCGGCGCGCGCGGGCTTGGCCGAGGCGTGCGTGCTCATTCCCGGGACCCTGCTTGCCCGGGACCCTGCTTGCAAATCGGAACAATGTTCCATATCAATCCGGAACACCCTTCCGCTTCGTCAAGCTAGCGGACGCGAGGAAAGGATCCAAGCCGTGAACAACCTGATCAACGAGGCCCGGCACATCCCGGTCGGCGACGCGACACCCATCGTCTCCGTGACTCCGGTGACGCTCGCCGCACCGGACCGGGGGCTCGATCTCGAACTGCGGATCACGTTTCCGATCGCCGGCAATAGCCTGCCGATCGTCTTGCTGTCGCATGGTCACGGGCCGTCGCTGTATCTCTCGTCCAAGGACGGCTACGGCCCGATCGTCAACGCCCTGGCGGCGGCCGGATTTGCCGTGATCCAGCCCACGCACCTGAACTCGAAGGTGGCCGGGCTGCCTGCTGACGCGCCGGGCGCCCCGCTGTTCTGGCGCTCCCGCGTCGAGGATTTCAGGCGCGTCCTGGACCGGCTCGACGAGATCGAGGCCGCCGTGCCCGCGATCCATGGTCGCCTCGACCGGAGCAAGGTCGCCGCGATCGGGCACTCGATGGGGGGACAGACCGTCGGCATGCTGCTCGGCGCCCGGCTGACCGATCCCCAGGATGCGGACGCGACCGACGTGACCATGATCGAGCCGCGCATCCTCGCCGGTGTGCTGCTGGCCGCGCCCGGCAACGGCGGTGACGATCTCACCGAGTTCGCGGCCAGGAACTATTCCGCGCTGAACCCCGATTTCTCCCACATGACGACGCAGACGCTGGTGGTGGCCGGCGACAGCGACCTGTCCCGGCATCTCACCGTCCGCGGCGCCGGCTGGCATGCGGATGCCTATCACCACGGCCCGGGACCCAAATGCCTGCTGACCCTGTTCGGAGCAAAGCACGGGCTCGGCGGCATCGCCGGCTATGACGCCAAGGAAACCGACGACGAGGACCCGGATCGCCTCGCCGTGGTGGTCCGGCTGACCTCGGCCTACCTGCGTTCGGCCCTCCATCCTGGCGATTCCGCCTGGTCCGACGCGTGCAAGGCGCTGGCGACCCACGCCAGCTCGCAAGGCCGCGTCGACTGCAAGCCGGGCTGACCGCCTCCACCCCCGATCACGCCAGCGACGGCCGCTCGCCAACCCTGCTTGATTAGAAGACGGTCTTTCAGGACGGTGACTGCGTACCTAACAACGGCAATTAAGACGAAGGCCAAACCGAGCTTGGCCACGACTCGCCGTGCTGATCTGTTTCGGCGGCTTATAGGAGGATTCGATCGGGCGGATACACCTCGTCGGGCGGTCGAGATGACAGCACCACGAGCTGCAACCGACGACAGTTAACCCGTAATGCGCAGCTTTGCCTGATGTCGCTTGGGCAGGCTCCAGGCCAGGATTAGCGAGTGTTGCGCAACACTCGGACGAGCGTGAGCGACCGGCAGGGTTTCTCCACTTTTATCTACAGGCACGTTCTCAGCAGATCCTGAAATGGTCCCAGGCGTCCGCCCAAAGCAGCGCAGCAGTAGTACGGCTGTTGCCGCCCCAGTTCCAAGTTCCGGAGCCGAACCCACCATTGAGATACAGAAGTGATTTAACACAAGACGCGTCCGTGGCGTCGATCTCGAACCGCTGCTTAAACTCAGTCAAGGATATGGGGGCGTCGGGCGCATCTCCGATGTCATGCTCCTCGCCGGCAAACAACACCTTGAAAGTAAACATTATTGGCGTCCAAGCTTCGTAGCTGTAGCCCGCCACTGATTCGATCTGGAATAGGTTAAGCGTCGGACGAGACGGCGAGGTGTCTACTACCAGGGCGTAGTGTTCTGGGTCACGCTCAGCACACCGGATTAGATCAGCCACCGGGACGTTCCATCCGATATTTTCGCCGCGCAGGTGCTTGCGGACAGCAGCCTGTATTAGACCCCCTCCACCGAGCGTCACATGCAAAGGATCATGGTAAATCGTCCCACCATCTGTACGGGTGATCTCGTAAAGAAGGAACGACATGGGTCACCTGCTTCGGTTTCTACATTCGATCAGCGTAGATCGTAGTACCATCCGCGAACCTCGTTCTGAGTCAATTGCTTTCGAAGGCGGTCGTAGGGCTTTGTCGTACGTGGGCTCTCGTGCGCGGCCATGGTCTGGGCGTGCTCGAGCATGCCACCGTTGAGCAGATAGGCAGTGATCCCCGTTGCCCGAAAGGTATGGCACCAGGAGGTGACAACCTGCCGCGCTCCGCATGCGGAAGGAGCCGGACGTGGCCGGGCAGAACGAGCATGACAGGCACGAAGAAACTTCCTCGCGTTGATCCGCTACGCCGAGGACGGGAAGCAGGATCGTCCTGACGCCTATAATCTCCGCGATGGCAACGGATATTTGCTCGAAGACCCACGCTACCGCTTACTCGATCGGGCGTTGGGTCTCCCCAACTACGACGACGGAGCCACTCACGAGGAAAAGGTGATAAGTTTATATCGAGGTGGAAGCACTCGCCGCTCGTGCGAGCCACCCCAATCAAGCAACCACCTCCAGAGCCTCCACATGGCGCGACGTCTCAAGGCAGAGGTTCACCGTGTCCCGCAGCGTCGCCACGTAGTGGTCGGCCCCGGTGAGCCCGCGCAAGGTCGGATCGGCGAACACCGGGTCGTTCGCCGGCCACAACCCGACCAGGATCGAGGCCTGCGGCAGGTGCGCCCGCAGCCGCCGCAGCAGGTAGCGCAGATGCGTCTGCTTGCCCGTGACCTCGAGATAGGACACGCACACCATCGCGGTGCCGTCGCGCGGGATCGTCGACATCGCCCCGCGCGACACCTGGTCGTGGCTCACGACGCGCGCGCCAAGCCCATGCTTTCGCAGCAATTGCGCCATCATCAGCGCCGCCGCCTCGTCGAGCGGCCCGCGCCCCGCGACGCACAGCACCGGGCACTCGCCGCGCCAGTCGGGCGCCAGCGCGTCGCCCTCGGCGGCCCCAGTCGGTGCCGGCTCCTGGCCGACCTTGCGGTCCGCGCGCTCCCTCCCCGCGACGCCTGGGTCGGGCGGCGCCGAGGCCGGCGGGTCCTCGTCCGGATGGGTGTCGAGGTCGTCCACCAGCTCGGCGACCGCCTCGCGTATGACGTCGAGCCGCTCGACCGGCAGGGTGCCGCGCGCGAGGTCGGCGGCGGCGAGCTGCAACGCCTTGAGCGCCACGTCGTCGTAGTAGGACGACAGCGCCCGGCTTCGCAGCAGCAACTCGGCCTGCTCCAGCACCTCGTCGGTGTCGCCCGCCAGCATGCGCTGGTAGAAGCTCTCGATCGGCGTCAGCGCCGGCCGGTCGCCGAGGATCACGTCGAGGAACTCTAGCCGAGGCACGTGCCGCCCGAGCACCACCAGGCAGAGCGTCAGAGGCGTCGACAGGATCAGGCCCACCGGCCCCCACAGCCAGCTCCAGAAGATCGCGACGATGATGACGGCCGCCGGCGACAGCCCGGTGCTGTGGCCGTAGACCAGCGGCTCGATCGCCTGCCCGGTCAGGCCTTCCACCACCAGGAACAGCGCCAGCGTCCACGCCGCCATCGACCAGCCGGGATCGACCGCGGCGGCCAGCGCGACCGGCAGCACGGCGGCGATGAACGAGCCGATATAAGGCACGAACCGCAGCAGCGTGCCGAGCGTCCCCCAGAGGATCGGGCTCGGCACCCCGATCACCGCGAGGCCGATGCCGATCACCAGCCCGAACGAGGCGTTGACCGCCAGCTGCGACAGGAAGTAGCGCGACAGCCGCCGCCCGGCGTCGTCGATCGCGAGCGTGGTGCGGTGCAAATCCGACGTGCCGAACAGCCTGATCAGCCGGTCACGCAAATCCTCCTGCTGCATCAGGAAGAAGATCGCGACGATGAACACGATGCCGATCGTCGACAGCGGCGACAGCACCGGCCCCAGCACCTGCTGCGCGAGGCGCACCGGCGACGGCGCGCCGCTCTCGACCACCACTGGCATCGGGTGCTGCGGATCGCGCGGCGACGCCGTCGCGGCCGCTTGCGGCGCGGCATGGCCACCACGCCCATGCAG
>CAXTPV010000103.1:0-7542 GCA_964246135.1 uncultured Acetobacteraceae bacterium
GTGTGGACGCGGTGTCGTTCTACACCGTCAGCGACTTCGTCGACCTCTGTCGCGGCCCGCACGTGCCCGACACCACCGCGATCGGCGCGTTCAAGCTCACCTCGATCGCCGGCGCCTACTGGCGTGGCAACGAGCGCAACCCGCAGATGCAGCGCATCTACGGCCTCTGCTTTGACACCGAGGCCGAAATCGAGCGCGAGCTCTGGCGCCAGGAGGAGATGCGCAAGCGCGACCACCGCAAGCTGGGCCGCGAGCTCGACATCTTCGCGTTCGCGACCGAGGTCGGGATCGGCCTGCCGCTGTGGCTGCCGAACGGCGCGGTGATCCGCCGCGAGTTGGAGCACCTCGCCCGCGAATACGAGACCCGCTACGGCTACCAGCAGGTGGTGACGCCCGAGATCGCGCGCGGCGACCTGTATCGCCAGTCCGGGCACCTGCCTTACTACACCGACGACATGTATCCGCCGATGCGGCTCGATGAGGAGGAGTTCTACCTGCGGCCGATGAACTGCCCGCACCATCATCACGTGTTCCTGGCGCGGCCGCATTCCTACCGCGAAATGCCGGTGCGTCTCGCCGAATACGGCAAGGTGTTCCGCTACGAGGCGCATGGCGCGCTGTCCGGCCTGATGCGCACCCGCGGCTTCTGCCAGAACGACGCCCATATCTACTGCGCCCACGACCAGGCCAAGGACGAGTTCATCCGGGTGATGAACCTTCACGCCGAGTACTATCGCCTGTTCGACATCGACGATTTCTACATGCGCCTGTCGCTGCCCGACCTCGGCAAGCTCGAGAAATACATGGGCGAGCCGGCGCAGTGGACCGCGGCCCTCGAGGTGATCCGCGCCGCCGCCGCCGAGGGCGGCTACCCGTGCGTCGAGGTCGAGGGCGAGGCCGCGTTCTACGGCCCCAAGATCGATTTCATGATCAGGAGCGCGATCGGCACCGAATACGCGATCTCGACCAACCAGCTCGACTTCCTCGCGACCGAACGGTTCAACCTTCGCTACCGCGCCGCCGACGGCACCGACCAGCCGGTCTACGTCATCCACCGGGCGCCGCTCGGCAGCCACGAGCGCTTCGTCGGCTTCCTGCTCGAACATTACGCCGGCGCCTTCCCGACCTGGCTCGCGCCGACCCAGGCGGTGGTGATCCCGATCGCCGACCGGCATCTGCCCTATGCCGAGCAGCTGCGGGTGGAGCTCGCCGGCGCCGATGTGCGCACCGCGACGTTCGGCGCCCGCGTCGCGGTCGATGCGTCGGCCGAGCGCATGCAGAAGAAAATCCGCAACGCCCAGGCGCTGAAAATTCCCTACATGCTGGTGGTCGGTGACCGCGAGGCCGAGACCGGCACCGCCTCGGTGCGACGTCGCGGCGGCGTCGATCTCGGCGCGCAGTCGGTTGGCGCCATCGTCGACCGGCTCCGCCGGGAGGTCGCGACCAGGCGCGACCTCCCGTGAACTGATGGCGGCCGCGCCCTATGGCAGGTGGTTGCCGCCGGTGACGCCGTAGACTTCGCCGGTGACGTAGCTAGACTCCTGGCTCGCCAGCAGCACGAAGATCGGCGCGCACTCGGCGGGGTGGCCCGGACGGCCGAGCGGAGTCTGTGAGCCAAGGCTCGGCACCTTGTCCGGCGGCTGGCCGCCGGACGGCTGCAGCGGCGTCCAGAACGGGCCCGGCGCCACCGCGTTCACCCTGATCCCGCGCGACGCGACCGATTTGGCGAGCGCGTGGGTGAAGTTCGCGATCGCCGCCTTCGACGGCGCGTAGTCGAGCAGCATCGGCGACGGCTGATAGGCCTGGATCGATGTCGTGTTGATGATCGAGGCACCGGGCGGCAGCAACGGCAGCGCCTCCTGGCAGATCCAGAACATCGCGAACACGTTGGTCCGGAACGTCGCCTCGAACTCGGCCGAGGTGATGTCGGCGATGTCCTTCTGCGCGGTCTGCTTGGCGGCGTTGTTGACCAGGATGTCGAGGCCGCCGAGCGCCTTGTGGGCGTCGCGCACGATCTTGCGCGCCACCGCCTCGTCGCTGATATCGCCAGGCAGCAGCACCACCTTGCGGCCGGCATCGCGCACCAGCGTCGCCACGTTGTCCGCGTCCTTGCGCTCGCTTTCGAGGAAGCCGATGGCGACGTCGGCGCCCTCGCGAGCGAACGCGATCGCGGTCGCGCGCCCGATGCCGGAATCAGCGCCGGTGATCAGCGCGCGCCGCCCAGCCAGCCGGCCGAACCCCTTGTAGGAGCTCTCGCCATGGTCGGGGCGGGGCGACATCTCGCGCACGGAGCCTGGCGCCGACTGCGTCTGCTCGTCGAACTCCGGGTTTGGATACTGCTTGCGCGGGTCCTGCATCTCGTACTGGTTGGTGGTCGGCATCATCGGCTCCTGCGATCGTGCCCTGTGCCAACGCTCGCCGCGGCAATGGTTCGTTTCCGGTTGGAACCGGCCGGGTCAGCGACGCGCCGCCAGCAACCGGGCCGCCTCGACGGCGAAGTAGGTGAGCACGCCGCTCGCGCCGGCGCGCTTGAACGCGAGCAGGCTTTCCATCATCGCCGCCTCGCGATCAATCCAGCCGCGGTCGGCGGCGCCGGCGATCATCGCGTATTCGCCAGACACCTGGTAGGCGAACACCGGCACCGAGAACCGCTCATGCACCCGTCGCAGCACGTCGAGATAGGGCATGCCCGGCTTGACCATCACCATGTCGGCGCCCTCGGCCAAGTCGAGCTCGACCTCGCGCAGCGCCTCGTCGGTGTTGGCCGGGTTCATCTGGTAGGTGCGCTTGTCGCCGCGCAGCAGGCCGCCCGAGCCGAGCGCGTCGCGGAACGGCCCGTAGAACGCCGACGCGTATTTGGCGGCGTAGCTCATGATCCGGGTGTCGAGGTGGCCGGCCGCGTCGAGTGCCGCGCGTATCGCGCCGATCCTGCCATCCATCATGTCGGACGGCGCCAGGATGTCGATCCCGGCCTCGGCCTGGTTCAGCGCCTGGCGGGCCAGGACCGCGACCGACGCGTCGTTGACGATGCGGCCGTCTGCCATCAGCCCGTCATGGCCGTGATCGGTGTAGGGGTCGAGCGCCACGTCGCCGACCAGCGCGATGTCCGGGAAGGCGCGCTTGAGCAGGCGGGTCGCGCGGCAGATCAGGTTGTCGGGATCCGCCGACGCTGAGCCGGACGTGTCACGAATGCCGATCGGAGTGACGGGAAACAGCGCGACCGCCGGGATGCCGAGCGCTGCCGCGTCGGCGACATGGCCTTCGAGGTTGTCGAGGCTCACCCGCATCACGCCCGGCATCGACCGCACCTCGTCGCGCCTGGACTCGCCGTCGACGACGAACACCGGCCAGATCAGGTCGTCGACCGAGAGCCTGGTCTCGGCGACCAGGCGACGGGTCGCCGCGTCGACCCGGTTGCGCCTGAGCCTGGTCGAGGGAAACCGCGCCCCGCTCACCTTAGGCGACCCGAGCGCGCTCGCTGTGGAAGCGGCTATACAGGAAGTAGATCACCAGCCCGATCGCCATCCACACGACGAGCCTGATCCAGGTCAGCATGTCGAGCGACACCATCAGCGCGAAGCATGACAGGATGCCGAGCACCGGGATCGCCGGGCTGAGCGGGGTGCGGAACGCGCGCGTGAGCCCGGCTTCCCGCCGGCGCAGGATCAGCACGCCGCCGCACACGATGCAGAACGCGAGCAGGGTGCCGATCGAGGTCATGTTGCCGAGCGTGCTGATCGGCAGGAAGCCCGCGAGCACGCCCGCGAACACCATGAACACCGCGTTGCAGCGCCAGGGCGTGCGCCAGGTCGGGTGCACACGCGAGAACGCCGCCGGCAGCAGGCCGTCCCGCGACATCGCGTAGAACACCCGGCTCTGGCCCAGCAGCAGCACCAGGATCACCGAGGTGTAGCCAGCGATGATGCCGAACTTCACCGCGTAGCGCAGCCAGGGAAACGGCGTGTGATTGATCGCGGTCGCGACCGGCGCCGCGTCGCCCACCATGTCGTGGTAGTTCACGATCCCGGTCAGCACCAGCGAGAACAGCACGTAGAGCACGGTGCAGATGGCGAGCGAGCCGAGGATGCCGATCGGCATGTCGCGCTGCGGGTTGCGCGTCTCCTGGGCGGCGGTCGACACCGCGTCAAAGCCGATGAAGGCGAAGAAGATCACGCCGGCGCCGCGCATCACGCCAGAGAACCCGTAATGCCCGAAGGTGCCGGTGTTGGGCGGAATGAACGGCGAGTAGTTGGCGGTGTGGACGTAGGAGACGCCGAACCCGATCACCGCCAGCACGATCGCCACCTTGACCACGACGATGACGTTGTTGACGCGCGCGCTCTCGCTGATGCCGCGCATCAGCAGCAGCGACACCGCGACGATGATGAAGATCGCCGGCAGGTTGATCAGCCCCGCCGCCGTGCTGCCGTCAGCTAGGCGCACGGTCTCGAACGGGGCGGTGATCAGCCGCGGCGGCAGCGTCACCCCGAAATCGAGCAGCAGCGAGTTGAGGTAGCGCGACCAGCTGGTGGCGACGGTGGCGGCGCCGACCGCGTATTCGAGCACCAGATCCCAGCCGATGATCCAGGCGACCAGCTCGCCCATCGTCGCGTAGGCGTAGGTGTAGGCGCTGCCGGCGACCGGGATCATGCTGGCGAGCTCGCTGTAGCAGAGGCCCGCGAAGCCGCAGCCGATCGCCGCGATGACGTAGCTCAGCGTCACCGCCGGCCCGGCGTTCTCGGCCGCCGCGATCCCGGTCAGCGAGAACAGCCCCGCGCCGATGATGCAGCCGATGCCGAGCGAGATCACCCCGAGCGGCCCGAGCGTCCGCTTGAGTTCGTTGCCGCCGCCGCTCTGCGCGACCAGCGTGTCGATCGGCTTGCGTCGCATCAGCGCACCCGGCGCGACCGCGTCTGACATGTCTGTTCTCCTGGGCCGCCCTGGCATGCCGGATGGTGACGAGCCCGCGCTCGCCGCAAGTTGATTGTTCACACTGATCGCCTCTCTCGCGCAACGGGCCGTCGCGAGACCGCTTGCCTCCTGGCACGGATCGGGCCAGCTACGCTCGGCAGGCCGCGCAGAGGAGACCCCGCGATGAACGAGCAGGCTGACATCGGCATTCTCGGCCGCTTCTTCGCGTCGCCGTTGGCCGAGACCGATCCGGAGCTCGCAGCGACACTCCGGGCCGAGCTGCATCGCCAGCAGGACGGCATCGAGCTGATCGCCAGCGAGAACATCGTCTCGGCCGCGGTGCTGGAGGCGCAGGGCTCGGTGCTGACCAACAAATATGCCGAGGGCTATCCCGGCCGGCGCTATTATGGCGGCTGCGCGGCGGTCGATGTCGCCGAAACGCTGGCGATCGAGCGCGCCCGCCGGCTGTTCGATTGCCGGTTCGCCAACGTGCAGCCGCATTCCGGCGCCCAGGCCAACCAGGCGGTGTTCCTCGCGCTGTTGCAGCCTGGTGACACCACGCTTGGCATGTCGCTCGCGGCCGGCGGACACCTGACGCATGGCGCCGCGCCCAACCTGTCCGGCAAGTGGTTCCGGGCGCTCCAGTACGGCGTCCGCCGCGAGGACGGCCTGCTCGACCACGAGGAGCTCGAGCGCCTGGCGCGCGCCGAGCGTCCGAAGCTGATCATCGCTGGCGGCTCGGCCTATCCGCGGATCATCGATTTTGCCCGCATACGCGCGGTCGCCGACGAGGTTGGCGCGCTGTTCATGGTCGACATGGCGCATTTCGCCGGCCTGGTGGCCGCCGGGCTGTATCCGAGCCCGCTGCCGCACGCGCACGTGGTGACCACGACGACACACAAGACGCTGCGCGGGCCACGCGGCGGCATGATCCTTTGCAACGACGAGGAGATCGGGCGGAAGATCAATTCCGCGGTGTTTCCGGGCCTGCAAGGCGGCCCGCTGATGCACGTGATCGCGGCCAAGGCGGCGGCGTTCGGCGAGGCGCTCACCCCCGGGTTCCGCGCCTACCAGAAGGCGCTGGCGGGCAACGCCCGAGTGCTGGCCGACACGCTGGTGTCGCGCGGGCTCGCGATCGTCACCGGCGGCACCGACACCCACCTGATGCTGGTCGATCTGCGGCCAAAGCGGGTCACCGGCCGCGATGCCGAACGCGCGCTGGAGCGGGCGCGGATCACCGCCAACAAGAACGCGATCCCGTTCGATCCGGAAAAGCCGGCGGTGACGTCGGGCATCCGGCTCGGCACCCCGGCCGCGACGACGCGCGGCTTTGGTGCCGCAGAGTTCCGCGACATCGGCCTGATGATCGACGACGTGCTCGAAGGGCTCGCCGCCTCGGACGGCGGCGACCAGGCGGTCGAGGCCAGGGTCGCCGAGCAGGCGATGGCCTTGTGCGCGCGGTTTCCGATCTATCGCTGACCGTCGCTGCCTGCGACCGCCGGCGGCGTCATGTGGTGCCTGAAGGACGGATGAGCGATGCGCTGCCCCTTCTGCGGCGATGACGACACCCAGGTGAAGGACAGCCGGCCGACCGAGGACAGCGGCGCGATCCGTCGCCGGCGCTCCTGCGGCAGTTGCGGCCAGCGCTTCACGACGATCGAGCGGGTGCAGCTGCGCGAGCTGACGGTGATCAAGTCGGATGGCAGGCGGGTGCCGTTCGAGCGCGACAAGCTCGCGCGTTCGATCCGTACCGCGCTGCGCAAGCGGCCGATCCAGGAGGATCAGATCGAGCGTATGCTGAACGGCATCGTGCGCGGGCTGGAGGCGTCCGGCGAGAGCGACGTCACCAGCAAGCAGGTCGGCGAGCTGGTGATGGATACGCTCAAGATCATCGACGGCGTCGCCTATGTCCGTTTCGCCAGCGTGTATCGCGATTTCCGCGAGACCAGCGACTTCGAGCAATTTCTCGACACGCTGGACGACAAGGACCGGCAGCCCGCTTGACGTCGCCCGCCGAGGATGAGGCGCACATGGATGCCGCGATCGGGCTCGCGCGTCGGGGCTTAGGCGAGACCTGGCCGAACCCGTCGGTCGGCTGCGTCGTGGTCACGGCCGCGGGTCGCGTCGTCGGTCGCGGCCGCACCGGCTCGGGTGGGCGCCCGCATGCCGAGAGCGAGGCCCTGGCGATGGCTGGTCCAAGCTGTCGCGGCGGCACCGCCTACGTCACTCTCGAGCCCTGTTCCCATCATGGCCAGACGCCGCCCTGCGTCGACGCGTTGATCGCGTCCGGCATCGCGCGCGCGGTGGCGGGCGTCGGTGATCCCGATCCGCGCGTCGACGGACGCGGCTTCGCGCGCCTGCGCGAGGCCGGGATCGAGGTCACCACCGGCGTTCGCGCCGAGGCGTGCGGATCGCTGATCGAGGGCTTCGTCTCGCGGGTGACGCGTGGCCGGCCGCTGGTGACGCTGAAGATCGCGTCCACCCTCGATGGCCGGATCGCCACCGCGAGCGGCGAGAGCCGCTGGATCACCGGCGCCGCCGCGAGGCGCGCGGCCCATCGCCTGCGTGCCGCGACCGATGCGGTGCTGGTCGGTATCGGCACCCCCCTCGCCCCCGACCCGGCCCTCGCCG
>CAXTPV010000104.1:0-7540 GCA_964246135.1 uncultured Acetobacteraceae bacterium
AGGAGGCGCTGATCCACGCGGTCGAGACCCGCGGGCTGCGCGGCCGGGCGCTGCGCCTGGTCGGCTACGGCGACGAGGAGGAGGGTGCCGCACCCGCGCCGCCGCCCGGAGCGCCAAAAGCGACGGAGGCCGCATGAGCGCGACGTTGGGACAGGTCGAGGCATCGGCGCCGGGCGTGGTGATCCGGGTCGTCGACCTCGAGACCACCGGCTCGCGGCCGCCCGACGCCGCCGTGGTCGAGATCGGCTGGCAGGACGTGCTGGTGACGCCGGACGGCGGTGCCCGCCTCCTCGGTGCGACCGGAAGCGTACTGGTGGCCCCCGGCGTGCCGATCACGCCTCAGACCTCGGCGATCCACCACATCATCGACGAGGATGTGCGCGGTGCCGCGAGCTTCGCCGACCTCGCGCCATCGATTGTTCGGCCGGAGGCGCGCCCAGGCGCGGCCAGGGTCATCGCGCTCGCCGCCCATCGCGCGAGCTTCGAGCGGAGCTGGTGCGGCGACCGCCTGACCGGCGGCCTGCCCTGGATTTGCACCTACAAATCAGCTTTGCGCGTCTGGCCCGACGCGCCATCGCACTCGAACCAGTCGCTACGCTACTGGCGCCGTCCCGAGGGTCTGGACCGGGCGCGCGCGCTGCCGGCGCATCGCGCCGGGCCCGACAGCTACGTCACCGCGCACCTGCTGCGCGACATGCTGTGCATCGCCGGGCTCGACGCGCTGCTGGCGCATGAACGCGAGCCGGCGCTCCTCGTGCGGGTTCCATACGGACCGCTCCGCGGCCAGCGTTTCGAGGCCCTCGGCGACGAGGCGCTGGCCGAACTCGCGGGCGGCAAGCCGGCCGATCTCAGCTTCTCGGCCCGACACGAGCAGCAGCGTCGTTCGCAGGCCGGCGATGTGGCCGCCGCGTCTGTCACCATACAGACGGCGCTCGATCTTTAGTCCGATGCCGCGGTTGCGGTTTCTTAACCAACGCTGATGTACAGTCGCGGCTCTCACCTCGGAGCAGTCACCGTGTCCGATCATGTCCTTGCGCAGCGCGCGCCTGGGGTCCGACAATCCTGCGTCGGTTGCCATGAGGGCGCCGCCGCGCCGTTCCCGTTCTCCCACGCCTTCCAGCCGATCGTCGATATCGGCACGGGCGAGGTGTTCGCCTACGAGGCCCTGGTGCGCGGGGTCGCGGGGGAAGGGGCGGGAACCATCCTGTCCCAGGTCAACGAGCACAACGCCTACAGCTTCGATCAGGCCTCGCGCCGTTCCGCGATCGAGCTCGCCTGCAGGCTTGGCCTGCTCGACAGCGGCGCGCGCCTGTCGATCAACTTCATGCCCGGCGCGATGTATGAGCCCAGCGCCTGCATCCGGACCTCGCTCGCCGCCGCCGGTCGCGCCGGGTTGCCCGCCAGCCGCATCATCTTCGAGGTCCTCGAGCAGGAGCGTGTCGACGATGGCGGCAAGCTGCGCGAGATCTTCCGGGTCTATCGCCAACACGGCCTGGTCAACGCGCTCGACGATTTCGGTGCCGGCTATGCCGGCCTGGTGCTGCTCGCCGATTTGCGTCCGGAAGTCCTGAAGCTCGACATGGCGCTCACCCGCGACATCGACGGCTCGGCCGTGAAGCGGACCATCGTGGGCGGCATGGTGGGCATCTGCCGCGAGCTCGGCATCACTCTGGTCGCCGAGGGCATCGAGACCGATGCCGAACTCGCGGTGATGCGCGCGCTCGGCATCACCCTGGTGCAGGGCTACCGTCTCGCCAAACCCGCCTTCGAGGCGCTGGAGGTGCCCGTCCTCTGACGCGCCACGAGACCGCCCATCGCTCAGCCCTTGCTCGGATGCACACCGCCATGCGGGTCGGCGCCAGCATCGATCTCGTCGGCCACCGCGACCTGAGGATGCTTCCCGAGGTAGCTGATCGCATCGGCCATGTCGGCGAGCAGCGTATCCGCCATGTCGCGCGAGAAGCCATGCCGGACCACCGCCCGCATCACCGCGACCGCCTCGAGGTCAGGCACCAGCGTGTAGGCCGCGACCTGCCACCCGCGCCGGCGCAGCCGGTCCGACAGGTCAAACAGCGTCCACGGCACCGTCGCCCCGTCCCGCAACCGCCAGCACACCGCCGGAATGCCGGTCCTGCTGTCGCCGTCGAACAGGATCTCGAACGGTCCGAGCCGCGCGATCGCACCCACGAGATGCCGTGCCACGTCATAGCAGCTCCGCTGCACCGCCCGGTAGCCGTCGCGGCCGAGCCGCAGGAACAGGTAGTACTGCGCGTTCACCTGGCCGCCCGGCCGCGAGAAGTTGAGCGCGAAGTCGGGCATCTTGCCGCCGAGATAATTGACCGAGAACACCAGCGCATCGGGCAGGTCGGCGCGTCGGCGCCACATCACCCAGCCGACGCCAAGCGGTGCCAGGCCGAACTTGTGCCCCGACGCGTTGATCGATCGCACCCGTGGCAGCCGGAAATCCCACGCCAGATCCGGCTCGACGAAGGGCGCGAGGAACCCGCCGGACGCCGCGTCGACATGGATCGGCACGTCGATGCCGTGCTCGCGCTCGATCGCGTCGAGCGCAAGCGCGATCTCGGCGACCGGCTCGTACGCGCCGGTGAACGTGACCCCGAGCGTCGCCACCACGCCGATCGTGTTCTCGTCGACCCGGGCCGCCACCGTCTCCGGCGTCATGCCGAGCCGTCCCGCCGCCATCGGGATTTCGCGAAGCTCGACATCGAAATAGCGCGCGAATTTGTGCCAGCACACCTGTACCGGCCCGGTGACGAGGTTCGGCCGATCGGTCGCGCGCCCCGCCGCTTGCCGCGCCGCCTCCCACCGGCGCTTCATCGCAAGGCCACCCAGCATTGCCGCCTCGCTCGAACCGACCGTCGAGCAGCCGACCGCCTCGGCGGCGTCGGGCACGTGCCAGAGGTCGGCGATCATGTGCACGCAGCGCCGCTCGATCTCGGCGGTCGCCGGATATTCGTCGCGATCGACCATGTTCTTGTCGATCGACTGCGCCATCAGCTGGTGCACCTCGTCCTCCAGCCAAGTCTGGCAGAAGGTCGCGAGGTTCTGCCGCGCGTTGCCGTCAAACGACAGCTCGTCGCGCACCAGGTTCACCGCGGCTTCGGGCGGCAGCCCGCGCGTCGGCAATCTCAGCTTCGGCACCGGCTGATCGGTCGCGCGCGTCGCGTAGACATCGGTCTCACGCTCGGCCTCCGACACGCGGTGTAGATGCAGCGGCATGGTCCGTCTCCCTCGCGGTCAGGTCAGTCGGGAACAAAGCCACTCCGATGCGCCTTCGTTCCGTGCCATGAAGCGCCGAGGCGACGGATGACCACGGGATGATCGCGTTCGCCGACCTGCTGGAACTGCTGACGCTGACGCCAGGGCGCCTGGCCAAGGTCGCGCTGCTGCGCCGCTTCTTCGCGACCGAGCCGGACCCTGATCGCGGCTGGGGCCTAGCCGCGCTGTCGGGCGAACTCGCGTTTGACCTCGCCAAGCCCGGCATCATCCGCGCGGTCGCCGAGCGGAGGTTCGACCCGGTGCTGTTCGCCTGGTCCTACGACTTCGTCGGCGACCTCGCGGAGACCGTCTCGCTGATGTGGCAGCCGGGTCCGGCCGGCGCGCCGGCGCCGACGCTCGCCGAGATCGTGGCGACGCTCGCGACCACCACCAAGGCCGAGCTGCCGCTTGTCGTCGAGGCATGGATGGACGCGTCGTCGACAGGCGTGCGCTATGCCATCCTCAAGCTCATCACCGGCGCGCTCCGGGTCGGCGCCTCGGCCCGCATCGCCAAGATCGCGCTTGCCGAGCTGAGCGGAGGCCGGCTCGGTCCCGACGAGATCGAGGAGGTCTGGCACGGTCTCGCGCCACCCTACGCCGAGCTGTTCGCCTGGATCGAGGACCGTGGGCCACGCCCCGATCCCAAGCTCGCGCCGGTGTTCCGGCCGCCGATGCTCGCCCACCCGATCGAGACCGCCGACCGCGCCAGCCTCGATCCGACGTCGCTGCGCGCCGAGTGGAAGTGGGACGGCATACGCGTCCAGCTGGTGTCGACCCCTGGCGGCAGTCGCGTCTACTCGCGCGGCGCCGACGACATCAGCGCCGCCTTTCCCGAGATCATCGACGCGCTGAACTTCGACGCCGTGCTCGACGGCGAGTTGCTGGTGATCCGCGGGGCCGAGGTCGCGCCGTTCGCCGACCTGCAGCAGCGCCTCAACCGCAAGCAGCCGACCGCTCGCCTGATGGCGACGCATCCGGTCGGTGTGCGCCTCTACGACCTCCTGTTCGACGAAAGCGAGGATCTGCGCGCGCTGCCCTTCGATGCCCGCCGCGCCCGCCTCGAAGCCTGGTTTGGCCGGGTGCGTCCGGCCAGGATGGACCTCTCGGCGCTGATCCCGTTCGGGACGCTCGACGAGCTCGCCGCGATCCGCGAGGGCGCGCGCGCCGCCTCCATCGAGGGGCTGATGCTCAAACGCGGCGACAGCGCCTACGTGCCGGGCCGGCCCCGAGGGTTGTGGTGGAAGTGGAAGCGCGATCCGTTGGTGATCGACGCGGTGATGATGTACGCGCAGCGCGGCAGCGGCCGGCGTAGCTCGTTCTACTCCGACTACACCTTCGGGCTCTGGCGCGAGACGGATGATGGCGCGCTCACGCTGGTGCCGGTCGGCAAGGCCTATTCCGGCTACACCGACGAGGAGCTCGTCACCATCGACCGTTGGATACGCAACCACACCGTGGCGCGCTTTGGCCCGGTACGCGAGGTCGAACCCGGTTTCGTGCTGGAGGTCGCGTTTGACGCCGCGCAGCGTTCGGACCGGCACAAATCCGGCGTGGCCTTGCGCTTCCCCCGCATCGCCAGGCTGCGGCCTGACAAGCCGGCGGCCGAGGCCGACCGCCTGGACACGCTGCTTGCGCTGATCCCGTCGCGCTGAGCCGCCATCAGTAGGGCGTCAGTGCACCGTCATTTTCGCGCCGGCGAGGGCGAGTTCCGGCGCGTAGCTCGGCCAGATATCGGCGGCCAGCGCATCGAGCGACGGGGAGGGCAGCCCGAGCCGGCCACCGTAAATCCAGAGATACGTCAGCGCACGATGCACGAAGCCTCGCGTCTCCGCGTTTGGGATTGTCTCCATGAACATCAGCGGATCGCCGGTCTCCGTCCCGTCATCGATCCAGCCGCCGAGGCGCCCCGGCCCTGCATTGTAGCTCGCCAGCAGCCGGATGAGATCGCCTTCGACGTTGCCGCGCGAGGACAAGTACTGCACGTAGCGCTGGCCGAGATCGAGATTGACCGACGCATCCTGCAGCCGCCGCGGATGCGCGGTGAAGCGATCGGCATCACCACTGATGAAGCCTGCGGTGACCGGCATCAGCTGCATCAGCCCGTGCGCGCCGGCGCCCGACACCGCGCCCGCGTCGAAGTTGCTCTCGAGCCGGGTCAGCGCATAGACCAGCGCCGGATCGAGCGTGAAGCCGCCATGCGGCTGCAGCGAGGGCACGGGAAAGCGTGCGGCGTCTCGCGGCCGTCCATCGGCTTGCTGCAGAATCGCGGCAAGCTGGGCGGCGAGGTCGGGGAGGTTCGCCGCCTGTGCCACTAGCATGATCGAGCGACAGAGCGCGAAATCCCCGGACACGCGTGGCCACGACCGTCTCAGCGTCGCCTCCGCCCGCCCGGACTGCCCGACCTGCAGCAGCGCGAACACCCGCCTGCCTTCCGGCAGCGCCAGCACCGCCTCGACATCCGCCTCGCCAAGCGTCTCCTCGCCGACCTCGTCCATCGCGCGTGTCCAGCCGCCCAGGCCCAACCGGCGCGCAGCCAGCAGGCCATAGAAGGTGCGCGGAGCCGCCGCGGCACGCAGCATCCACGGCCGATAGCCGCCGGCGTCACCAAGTGCCAAATGCGCCCGCGCCGCCCAATAGGCCGCGCCGGCCCGCTCGCTCTCGGCAATCTGGCTGGCGCGGGTGGCGGCCTCGAACAGGGAGGCCGCTTCGGCCGGTCGGCCGATGCGCCATGCCGCGAGGCCCGCCACGTAGGCAGCCGCACCGACGCTGCCGCGGGAGCGCGCGCGGGCATCGAGGCCGGCCCGTAGCGCCTCCTCGTTTCGCCCTTCGGTGAGAAGGATGCGGGCAACCTCGGCGCGCAGCACGGCGCCGTAGGTCGCCGAAATGTCGCGGCTGTCGCCGATCAGCTTTAGCGCCGACCGGGCGTCGCCATTTTCGGCGCGACGACGGACCGCAAGATCGAGCGTCGGGCGTCGGGTAAAGCCGGCATTCGCCGGGTCTTCCTCCTCGGGTGTCGGCCCGGCTTGCGGCTCCGTGCCAAGGGTGATCCGGCTGGGCATCGGCAGGGTGGCCGCCCGCGCGGGCGCGACATGGCGCAGGGTGGCGTAGATGGCTGGCGCGTCCGACAGGTCGCCATGGAGCTTGAGCCAGTCGCTGAGCTGGCCTGCGGTCGGCCTCGCCGCCTGCGCCAAATACCTGTCGGCAAGGATGTCGCCGAGCAGGGTGCGGTCATCCAACCCGTCGATAAGTATGTTGGCGGCCGCCAGATCCGTCGCCTGGATCGCGAAGATGCGCCTGATCCTCGCCGCGTCGGGTGAAGTAAGCGGTTGCGGCAACCCGACCCCACCCCAGCGGCCGCCCTCGGGAGCGATCCTGGGCACCGCGAACGCCATTTGCTCGCCTGGCTGATCAGGCTCGCTTCTGCCGGACGGGCTTGCCGCGCGCGACGGCCCCGCCAAGGCGCCGAGCAGCGCCGCCCCGGCGATCATGGCGCCAGCCGCGGCATGCCGGCGGAGTGGCGGAACAAGGCTTTGCACGAACAATCCCATCGCGGCGGCGCAGTACAGACGCGGGACCGGAGGTGCAAGGGTGTTTGTTACAACAGCCGTCGCGTGCCGGGGGACGACCGCGCGAGACGGCCATCGTTTCGCTCATGTCTCGCGAAGTCGTGAACTCTCGCTGGCGTCCAGGGTGCGTCTCAGCGAGAGCAGGTCAGACCACGCGGTGCGCTTCAACCTCGCATGACCCAGCACGTGCGCCGGCGGATGCATGATCAGCGTCGGGATCGGCGATAGCCCCTCGATCCGCGTGTCGTGCCAGGTGCCGCGCAGTGTTCGAATGGTGCCTTCGGCGCCGCTGAGCGAACGTGCCGAAGTCGCACCGAGCAGCAGCAGGTGGCGCGGACCAACCATGCGGAGATGCGCCTGGAGGAAGGGACGGCAGCTGGTCAGCTCGGTGGCGGTGGGCGGCCGATCGCCTGGCGGCCGCCACGGCACCAGACAGGCGACCCTAACCCTGTCCCGGGCGATGCCGATCGAGGCCAGCATGCGGTCAAACAGCGCGCCATCCGCACCGCTCAGCGGTCGTCCGCTGGCGTCGTCGTCGGCGCTGGGCACGTCGCACACCACCATCAGCGACGCATCGGCCGGCCCATCCGAGAACACCAGCTTGCCCGCGGTGTCGCGTAGCGGACAGCCATCGAACCCGGCCAGTGCCGCCGCGAGACCTGGGAGGGCGAGCGCCGCGCCGGCCAGCGCCGCGG
>CAXTPV010000105.1:0-7515 GCA_964246135.1 uncultured Acetobacteraceae bacterium
GGGGCTTGGCCCCTTGAACCCCATCAAAGGCGGAGCCTTTGAAATCCATTCGTTTCCTCGTTCCAGCGCGGAAGGATGATCGCAGCCTGACAGATGAATTGAATTTCAAAGGCGTCGCCTTTGATGGAGTCCAGGGTTACACCCTTGACCTCCCTTTCTTCGCGCCAGTTTCAAACAGCGCCCTCGGCGTTTTTGCAGCTTGCTAAGCCGCTTCCGCCTCGCCCACGTCCGCCGGGGCGTCCAGCACCGCGCGCACCTGCTCGACGATGGTCGCGAACGTCGCCTCGTCGTCATAGGCGATCGCCGCCAGCACCTTGCGGTCGATCACGATGCCGGCCCGGTTCAGCCCGTCGATGAACCGGCTGTAGGTCAGACCATGCGACCGCACGGCGGCGTTGATGCGCTGGATCCAGAGCCCGCGGAACTCGCGCTTCTTGTTGCGCCGGTCGCGGTAGGCGTATTGCAGCGACTTCTCGAGCCGCTCCAGCGCGATGCGATAATTGGTCGACGAGCGGCCGACGAAACCCTTGCTCTGCGCAAGGACCTTCTTGTGCCGGGCGTGGGTGGTGACGCCCCGTTTCACGCGTGCCATGACAGCTCCTCAGCCGAGACCATAGGGAGCCCACTGCTTGACAGTGCGCGCATCCATGTCGGTCAAGGTCTGTGGCCCGCGCGCGGACCGCTTCATCTTCTGCGGCCGGTTGATCAGGCCGTGCCGCTTCATGCCGGGACCCGACATCACCTTGCCGGTCGCGGTGATCTTGAACCGCTTCTTGACCGACGACTTGGTCTTGAGCTTGGGCATTTTGGGCTCCTTCTTGCGAGACGCGCCGCGCCGGCCGACACCGGGATCAGGCACGCGGTCGCGGCCGGGCATGCCCATACAGGCCCGGACGCGCGAACAGGGGCGGGTGTATAACGGCACTCCCCCCGACGTTCAAGGCAACCCCCAAGGCTAATCTCAGGCGGCGTTCCGCCGTTATCCTTTTACGCGGCGTTCCGCAGTCATCCTCTTACGCGGCGTTCCGCCGACGCCCCCAGGCGAACACCGCCGCCTGCTCCTGCTTCAGCAAGGCTCGCCCCGCCACCGCGTCCTCGGGCACGTGCTCCTGACCACGGAGCTCGCTCACCATCCTGACAAACCCGCGCAGCGACGCGGGGTCGAGCTCGCCGGTCGCGACGTTGCTGACATTGACCACGATCGCCGGCAGGACGATGTCGTGCGATTTGAACGCGCTCCGCGCCACCTCGTCGAGATGGGTGCCGATGATCGACTTCATCTTCGCCGACCAGGCGACACCGGAGGCCGCGGCCACGTCCTTGTAGCTGACATACCGTCGTTCACGCGCCGCCGTCGTGATCACGCCGAGCGTCCGCGCCAGGTCGAGCTCGCCCGCCTCGCGCCGGTCGAGTTCCGCCACCACCTCCTTGTAGAGGGTCCGCTCGGTCGCGTGCTGCGCCTCGTGGTTCAAGCGAAGCTGGCGGAGCTGCACTGTCGTCTTGCCGTTCATGTCCAACTCGGTGGTCCTCTGTGCGTGGGATTTGCCTCTCCCGTTGGGAGCATACGCACCATATAAGCGCGCCATGCGCGTTCACTTCATAAAGATGCAAGGAGCGGGCAACGATTTCGTCATTATTGACGAACGCGAGGTCGTCATCGACCTCGACGCCGCCCGGATCGCAGCTGATCCGCTTGCGGCGTCCGGACGCCGAAGGCGCCGACGTCGCGATCCGCATCCACAACGCCGATGGCAGCGAATCCGGCGCCTGCGGCAACGCCGCACGCTGCGTCGCGTCCCTCGTCGCCGGCGATGCGCGACGCGAGGTGATGATCGAGACTCCCGGCGCCAGCGTGCGCGCCCGCGTGCTCGACCGCGGCACGGTCGAGGTCGATCTCGGGGCGCCGAGGCTAGACCCCGGCGCGATCGGCCTGTCCGATCACACCATCGACACCCTGCATCTGCCGCTGCCCGGCGATCCCGCCGGCTGCTCGATGGGCAACCCGCACGCGACCTTCTTCGTGCCCGACCTCGACGCGGTCGATGTCGCGTCGCTCGGCCCCGCCTTCGAGCGCGCCCCGCTGTTCGTCGACCGCGCCAACATCGGTTTCGCCGAAATCCAGGCCCCCGACGCGCTGCGCCTGCGTGTCTGGGAGCGTGGCAGCGGCCTCACGCTGGCCTGCGGCACCGGCGCCTGCGCCGCCCTGGTCAACGCCCATCGTCGCGGTCTCGCCGGCCGGGCGGCGACCGTCACCGTCGATGGCGGCGCGCTCGCGATCGTCTGGCGCTTGTCAGACGACCACGTGCTGATGACCGGTCCGGCCGCGAGCAGCTTCGCCGGCTCGTTCCCGCTTCAAGCCGCGTCTGCGGTCTGACCCGGCGGGGCAGGGGACATGGCCCTCGGCTTCTTCTCGCGCCTGCGCGAAGGCCTGTCGCGCTCCACCCAGAAGCTGGGCGGCGGCATCACCGCGGCGTTCACCCGCCGCCGGCTCGACGACGAGGCGCTCGACGAGCTCGAAGACGTGCTGATCCAGGCCGATCTCGGCACCGCCGTCGCATCGCGCGTGATCGACAACTTCCGGCGCACCAGGTTCGGCCGCGAGGTCACCGATGACGAGGTCAAGGAGGCGCTCGCCGCCGAGGTCGCCCGCGTGCTCGAACCGGTCTCGGCCGCGTTCGAGCCCGACCCCGCCCGCCGGCCGCACGTCGTGCTGGTGGTCGGCGTCAACGGCACCGGCAAGACCACCACGATCGGCAAACTTGCCCTGCAGCAGCGCGAGCGTGGCCGGCGCTCGGTGCTCGCCGCCTGCGACACCTTCCGCGCCGCCGCGGTCGAGCAGCTGCAGATCTGGGGCGAGCGCGTCGGTGCGCCGGTGATCTCGGGTCCCGCCAACACCGACGCAGCCGGCCTCGCCTACGATGCCCTCGTCCGCGCTGAGCGCGACGGCGCCGACCTGCTGCTGATCGACACCGCGGGACGGCTGCACAACAAGGCGGTGCTGATGGAGGAGCTGCGCAAGGTCATCCGCGTGCTCCGCAAGCGCGACGAGACCGCGCCGCACACGGTTCTGCTGGTGCTGGACGCGACCACCGGCCAGAACGCGGTCGAGCAGGTGCGGGTGTTCCGCGACATGGTCGAGGTCACCGGCCTGGTGGTGACCAAGCTCGACGGCAGCGCGCGCGGCGGCATCGTGGTGGCGCTGGCCGAGCAGTTCGGCTTACCGGTGCACCTGGTCGGCGTCGGCGAGCAGGCGGCCGACCTGCGCGACTTCTCCGCCAACGAGTTCGCTCGCGGCCTGGTCGGCGACGTCAGCGGCTTCGGCGGCGAGGTAACCGCCGCGCCGTAAGCGTCGCTGCCGGTCCTGACGTGCCCTATCGACGCGTTCTGCGAGTTGAGGGCGAAGCCTCACAAGCGCGATGAAAGGCAGGGGTCTTAACCCTGGACCCCATCAAAGGCGAAGCCTTTGAAAGCCAATTCATGTGGTATGGCCGCGTATTCCCCCGGAAGATCGGCATGCGATCATCGTTCCGCGTTGGAACGAGGAAACAAATGGATTTCAAAGGCTCCGCCTTTGATGGGGTTCAAGGGGCAAGCCCCCTGGCTTCTTACAGCAGCGCATGTCGGACAAGACCCTGGTCTTACCTTCTCAGAGTCCCACCAGGTCAGGACGAACACCAAGCCGGGCCGCGATGAACGCCGCCTCGGTCGCCCTACTGCATCGGGATCGACAGGCTCAACCCACCGGCGGGCCGCATCTTCGACGCGAGCGCATAATCGTTGCTGGCGCTCGAGAGCGCGTCGCCAGAGCCCGCACGGCCGGTCCTGAGCACGTCGGGATGCAGATCGGGCCCGCCATCCTCCGACGGCTTGGTGGCCACCGGGACCGCCAGATACTCGTTTGGCATCGGCGCCGGGCGGAACACCTCGATGCTCGCATGCTGCACCGAGGCCGCGCCCACCATTGCGTTCGACGCCAGCACCGACACGGTGCCGGTCGTGCCATCGCCGTCGCCCGCCCAGGCCGACAGGCTGACCGGCACCAGGCAGGAGCCGAGGATCACGGACCATGCCGTGGCGCGCAACTGGCGGATCGACGTGCGAGGTGTCATGCCGGTGACCTGCTCAGTTCGGGGTGCTGGCCCAGTTCAGGGAGTTTGCCAAGGTCGGAAGATAAGCCCAGCCCGTAGGAATGGTCCAGTTCGGGTGCGATCACGCCGCGCGGATCGGACACCGGATTGCCGAACGGCGCCCCCAGCGGCGCGTCGCCACGGGCGATCCAGCCCTCCAGCGCCCAGGCCACGGAGGGAAAGGCAAGCTCGTTCCAGGGAATGTCGGCCGGCGCGAACAGCGCGACCTCCAGGCTCTCGCGGCCCGGCGCGAAGGCGACCTCGCCGGAAAACCGCGCGCGATGGATGATTTGCACCTGGGCGATCCGGCTTATGCTGAAGATCGCGAGCACGCCCTCGATCTCGATCGCCGCGCACGCCTCCTCGGCCGCCTCGCGGATGGCGCCCTCGGCCACCGTCTCCTCGAGCTCCAGATAGCCGGCCGGCAAGGTCCAGAACCCGATCCGGGGCGCGATCGCGCGCCGGCAGAGCAGCACCCGGCCGTCATGGACCACCACCGAGCCCACGACGATCTTCGGGTTCTCGTAGAACACGTGGCCGCAATCGAGGCATGCCAGCCTGTCGCGGTCGCCGTCCACGGTTACTCGTCGGGTTCGCGCCATGTCGCCAAGGTTGCACGCCAACCCAGGGGGAGTTCAACAACTTTTCGGTGATCAGCCCGGTTTTCGCGCGTCCGACGCCAGACCGGGCGCCGCGCCGCTCAGACCGTGAGGTTGAGCAGCGATCCGCGCGGCGACGAGGCCGAGGGCGGCGAGAGGCTGCCCCCCTGAGGCGCGGCGATGGTCGGTGAGCGTGTCTGCGCGGTCGCCGACGGCGCGCCCAGACGCTCGGTGTAGCGCGTGTTCTGGACCGGTGCCGAACTGCCGCTGGGGATCGAGATGGAGGAGATCATGGCGATCATCATCGCACCCGATCCTTACCGGATAATGAACGCCCGACCCCCCGCCATCATCCCGGCAGGATCACGCCCTTGAGCGCGACCAGCGCCTGTATCCCCGGCAGCGTCTTGCCCTCCAGCCACTCGAGAAACGCGCCACCCGCGGTTGAGACGTAGCTGAGCTCGTCGAGCACGCCGGCATGACGCAGCGCCGACACCGTGTCGCCGCCGCCCGCGACCGACCGCAGCGTGCCCGCGCGCGTCGCGTTCGCCACCGCCCGCGCGAGCGCCGTGGTCGCCGCATCGAACGGCGCGATCTCGAACGCGCCCAGCGGCCCGTTCCAGACCAGGGTGCGAAGCGACGGCAGCCGCGCGATCAGCGCCGCCACCGTTTCCGGCCCCACGTCGAGGATCATCGCGTCGTCCGGCACCGCGCCCACCGGCACCGTCCGGGTCGCGGCGTTGGCGCGGAACTCGGTCGCCGTCACCGCGTCGACCGGCAGCACGATCTCGCAGCCCGTGCCTTCCGCCCGCGCCATGATCGCGCGCGCGGTCGCGTGCATGTCGGCCTCCTGCAGCGACCGCCCGACCGCGACCCCGCGTGCGGCCAGGAAGGTGTTGGCCATCGCGCCGCCGATCACCAGCATGTCGATCCGGCCGATGATGTTGCCCAGCAGATCGAGCTTGGTCGAGATCTTCGCCCCGCCGACGATCGCGGCGACCGGCCGCTCCGGGCTTTCCAGCGCCAGCGTCAGCGCTTCGAGTTCCGCCTGCATCAGCCGTCCGGCATGCGCCGGCAAATGGCGCGCGACCCCCTCGGTGCTGGCATGCGCCCGGTGCGCCGCCGAGAACGCGTCGTTGACGTAGATGTCGGCGAGCGAGGCGAGTGCGCGCGCCAACGCCGGATCGTTGGTCTCCTCGCCCGGATGATAGCGGGTGTTCTCCAGCACCAGCACCTCGCCATCGGCCAGCGCCGCGACCGCCGCCTCGGCCACCGGCCCGATGCAGTCATCGGCGAAGTGCACCGGATGCCCCAGCACCTGCTCGAGCGCCACCCGCACCGGCCCGAGCGACATCGACGCCACCCGCACGCCCCTGGGCCGGTCGAAATGGCTGACCACGATCACCCGCGCGCCGCCATCGGCAAGCTCGCGTATCGTCGGCGTCAGCCGCTCCAGCCGGGTGAGGTCGGTGATCGCGCCGTCACGCACCGGCACGTTGAGGTCGGCACGCAGCAGCACCCGCTTGCCGCGCGCGTCCAACCCGTCGATCGTCCGGAACGCGGCCGCTTCGGCCATCTCAGAGCGCCCCGAACACCGCGGCGGTATCGGCCATCCGGTTCGAGAACCCCCACTCGTTGTCGTACCAGCCGCACACCCGGATCAGCTTGCCGCCATCGATCGCCGCCGTCTGGGTCGCATCGAACGAGCACGACGCCGAGACGTGGTTGAAGTCCGAGCTGACCAGCGGCACGTCCGAGTAGTCGAGGATCGGCTTGAGCGCGCCCGCGGCCGCCGATTTGAACGCCGCGTTGACCTCGTCCCGCGATCCCTTCCTGCTCACCACCACGTCGAGCGACACCATCGACACGTTGGCCGTCGGCACCCGGATCGCGGTGCCGTCGAGCTTGCCCTTGAGCTCCGGCAGCACCAGCCCGATCGCCTTGGCCGCCCCGGTCGAGGTCGGGATCATCGACAGCGCCGCCGCCCGCGCCCGGTGCAGGTCCTTGTGCAGCGTGTCCACCGTCTTCTGGTCGCCGGTATAGGAGTGGATCGTCACCATGTAGCCGCGCTCGACCCCAAACGTCTCGTGCAGCACCTTGGCCAGCGGCGCCAGACAGTTCGTCGTGCACGACCCATTCGAGATCACCGTCATGCCCGACGTGATCACCTGGTGGTTGATGCCGTACACCACCGTCGCGTCCACCCCGTCGGCCGGCGCCGAGACCAGCACCTTGCGGGCGCCGGCGGCGATCAGCTGCGCCGCCGCCTCCTTGCTGGTGAACAGGCCGGTGCACTCCATCGCGACATCGACGCCCTGGTAGGGCACCTTCGACGGATCGCGCTCGGACGACACCTTGATCGGGCCGTAGGTCCTGCCGGCAGCGGTGCGGATGCTGAGGCTGTCGCCATCGACGATCACCTCGCCCGGAAACCGCCCGTGCACGCTGTCGTAGCGGAACAGATGCGCGTTCGCCTCCACCGAGCCGAGATCGTTGATCGCGACCGGCACTACGTCGTCGCGGCCACGCTCCACGATGGCCCGGAGGACCAGGCGGCCGATACGGCCGAACCCGTTGATCGCGACGTTCACGGCCATGCGTGCAATTCCCTAGAAGTGGTTGGAGCTATCGACCCAAGATAGAGCGTTTCCCCGCCCGCCGGAACCAGGCAAGGCCAGAGGCTCCGCCTCTGGACTCCGCCCAAGGCGGAGCGCGGAGCATCCATCGCTTAAGACAACGGTTTCCAAAGGCCTGCGGCCGTTGGCGGGCCTGGGCAGAGCCCCGCCGTG
>CAXTPV010000106.1:0-7395 GCA_964246135.1 uncultured Acetobacteraceae bacterium
GCGCAGCATCGCCCAAGAGGTCGCCGGTCGCGGCATACGCGTCAACGCGATCGCCCCTGGCGCGATCGAGACCAACATCAATCGTGACGAGGTCACCGGCGAGCGCGCCGACGCAGTCCGCGCGCTGATCCCCTACGGCCGCATCGGCGAGGCCGGCGACGTGGCGCGCGCCGCGGTCTGGCTCGCGTCCGATGACAGCGACTACGTCGTCGGCACCACCCTGTTCGTCGATGGCGGCATGACGCTCTATGCCGGTTTCCGTGACAATGGCTGAGCGGCAAGGCGATCCATCGCCGGTCCGGCGGATCGAGCATCACGGCGTCATTGGCGACCGGGCCACGATCGCGCTGGTCGCGACCGACGGCACGATCGATTTCCTGTGCTGGCCGCGTTTTGACAGCCCGACGATCTTCGCAGGCCTGCTCGACGAGGCACGCGGCGGCGGCTTCGCGATCGCGCCCATCCTGCCCGACGCGCGCGCCTTGCAGCGATACCTGCCGGACACCAACGTGCTCTCGACCCGCTGGCTGTCGCCGGAAGGCAGCGCCGGGCTCACCGATGCGATGGTGCCAAGCAACGGCAGCGAGGGCGGCCTCTCGCGGCTAATCCGGCGCGTCACGGTCACCCGCGGCACCGTCCGGCTCCGCCTGCGCTGCGCGCCGCGCTTTGACTATGCTCGCGAACAGGCGCATGCGCGGCTGGTCGATGGCGGCGTGATGTTCGAGACGGCGGCGATGCGGCTGCGCCTGAGCGGCAGCGTCCCGCTCTCGATCGAGGCGGGAGACGCGATCGCCGAGTTCGAGCTTGCCGCCGGGCAGAGCGCGGATTTCGTGCTCGATGGCGGCGATTATCCGCCGCTCGCCCCGCGTGACGTCACGCTGTGCCTCGATCACACGCTCGCGTTCTGGCAGGACTGGGCGCGCCACTCGACCTATCGCGGCCGCTGGCGCGAGGTCGTCAACCGGTCGGCGCTGGTGCTCAAGCTGCTGACGTCGCGCGAGCACGGCTCGATCATCGCCGCCGCCACCTTCGGCCTGCCTGAGCATCCGGGCGGCGGTCGCAACTGGGACTACCGCGCGGTCTGGCTGCGCGACGCCTCGTTCACCGTTTACGCCTTCATGCGCCTCGGCTACCGCGCGGAGGCGCGCGCCTTCATGAACTGGGTGAGCGACCGCGCCAACGAGGCGGAAGGCGGGCGGCTGCGGATCATGTACGGCGTTGATGGCGACGGCAAACTCGCGGAAAAGACCCTTGATCATCTTCGCGGCTACCGCGACTCCCGACCCGTCCGCATCGGCAACGAGGCCTACGAGCAGAGCCAGCTCGACATCTACGGCGAGCTGCTCGACAGCATGTATCTCAACAACAAATATGGTGACGCCATCAGCCACGAGGGCTGGAACCACGTGCGCCTCGTCGTCGAGCATGTCTGCCAGCACTGGCGCGACGCCGATGCGGGGATTTGGGAGATGCGCGACGAACCGCGCGAGTTCCTGCATTCCCGCGTGATGTGCTGGGTCGCGGTCGACCGCGCGCTGCGGCTGGCCGACAAGCGCTCGCTGCGCGCGCCGTTCGAACAGTGGCGGCAGGTCCGCAACGACATCGAGGAGGATATCTGGGCCAATTTCTGGAGCGAGGCATGCGGCCATTTCGTCCAGGCCAAGGGGCGGACCAACGTCGATGCGTCGCTGCTGCTGATGCCGCTGGTGCGCTTCGTCAGCGCCACCGACCCGCGCTGGCTCGCGACGCTTGACGCCATCACCCGCGACCTCACCGATGACGGCCTGGTCTACCGCTATCGCGACAAGGACGGACTGGACGGCCGCGAGGGCGCGTTCACCGCCTGCTCGTTCTGGTACGTCGAATGCCTGGCGCGCGCCGGCCGCATCGAGCAGGCGCATCTCACATTCGAAAAAGTGCTTGGGCTCGCCAACCATGTCGGTCTGTTCAGCGAGCAGCTGGGCTCGTCGGGCGAGCACCTCGGCAACTTCCCGCAGGCGCTCACCCACCTCGCGCTGATCAGCGCCGCGTTCTATCTCGACCGCGAGCTGTCAGGCACCGAGGGCACGACATGGCGCCCCTGACCACCAGCCGCCCGACCGATCGAGAGGATAGAGGTCTGATGTCGTTCAAGGTGCAGGTCGGACCGCCGCAGATCGCGATCCACCAGGGACAGACCGTGCTCATTTCGGAACCCAACGGTCAGATCGTCTGGCCCGGCGACAAGGGGCTCTACTTCCGGGACACCAGGCTCATCAGCGCGTGGTGGATCTACGCCAACGGTACCCACTGGGTGCTGCTCAACGGCGGCGCCACCAGCTACTACGCGTCCCGCACCTCGCTCACCAACGACGAGATCCCGACCCAGGATGGCAAGATCCCGGCGCGCACCCTGTCGCTGGTGATCAACCGCGAGATGGATGGCGGGATGCATGAGGATCTCGACGTCAGGAACTACGGGCGCGATCGGGTCCGCTTCAACCTCGAGATCGCGCTACGCTGCGACTTCGCCGACACCTTCGAGGTCAAGTCCGGCAGCATCGTCCGGCGCGGCCAGATCAGCACCCAGTGGGACCAGGACAAACAGTCTCTGTCCAACACCTATCGCAACCAGGACTTCTCGCGTGCCGTCATCATCGCCGCGGCGCCGGAGCGTGGCACCGCGCTCTACGCCAACGGCCGCCTCAGCTTCACCATCGAGCTGCCGCCAGGCGGTGCCTGGCATTGCTGCCTGCGCTACGACCTCGCCGACGGGCAGACGCTGATCCGCGCACCGGATCACTGCTCGACCTCCGGGCACGAGCGCCGCAACGATGTCGAGCTGCGCGACTGGCAGCGCCAGGCGCTGAAGATCACCACCTCGAACGAGGAGTACTACCGCTTCTTCCATCAGGCGATCGCCGACATGGCGGCGCTCCGGCTGCCGAGCGGTGATGGCGACCACATGGTGTTCATGCCGGCCGCCGGCCTGCCATGGTTCATGGCGCCGTTCGGCCGCGACAGCCTGATCGTCTCGTTGCAGAACATCACCATCTACCCGGGGTTCGCGCGCGGCGCGCTCAAGGTGCTCGGCGACCTGCAGGCGACCGAGCGCGACGACTACCGCGACGCCGAGCCCGGCAAGATCATGCACGAGCTCCGTTATGGCGAGCTCGCCTATTTCAAGCTGATCCCGCACACGCCCTATTACGGCACCGCGGATGCGACCCCGCTCTGGCTCATCACCCTGCACGCCGCCTGGCGCGCCACCGGCACCAGGGCATTGCTGGAGCAGCACATCAGGACCGCCGAGGCGTGCCTCGACTGGATCGACCAGTCGGGCGACAGTGACGGCGACGGCTTCCAGGAATACCAGACGCGGTCGTCGGCCGGCTACGAGAACATGGGGTGGAAGGATAGCGGCGACGCCGTGATGTATCCCGACGGCAGCAAGGTGCGCGGCCCAAAGGCGCTTTGCGAGTTGCAGGGCTACGTCTACGACGCCTGGCGGCGGATGGCGCAGGTCTATGAGGCGCTCGACAACCCGTCACGCGCGGCCGAGCTGCGCGCCAAGGCGGCCCGGTTGTTCGAGCGCTTCAACCAGGCGTTCTGGGACGAGGCCGGCGGCACCTACGCCTATGCGCTTGATGGCGACAAGCGGCAGGTCCTTTCGGTCGCCTCGAACATCGGACATTGCCTCTGGTCCGGCATCGTGCCGCCCGATCGCGCGGGAAAGGTGGTGGCTCGCCTGATGGCGCCCGACATGTGGTCCGGCTGGGGCATCCGGACGCTCTCGGCCGATCATGTCTCGTTCAACCCCTACGCGTATCAGCTCGGCGCCGTCTGGCCGCACGACAACGGCATCATCGCGCTCGGCTTCAAGCGCTACGGCTTTCACGCCGAGGCGGCGCGGATCGCGCGCGACATCAGCGGCGCCGCCGAGCACTTCCAGGCCAACCAGCTGCCCGAGCTTTACGCCGGCACCCAGAAGGGATCGGCCGATTTCCCGGTCCAGTATCTCGGCGCCAACGTGCCGCAGGCCTGGGCCGCGGGCTCGGCGTTCATGCTGTTGCAGGCGATGCTGGGCCTCGTGGTCGATGCGACCGAGGGCAAGGTGTTCGTCGATCCGGACCTGCCGGACTGGCTGCCCGACATTACAATTCGCGACCTGACCGTGGGTGAACGGAACTTCTCGCTTCGTTTCTGGCGAGAGGGCGACGCCACCCGCCACGACGTGCTGGAAGGCGATCTCGCCTCGGTTGAGCGCCGCTCGGTCGAGGCGGCGCTCAACCTGGGCGGTTGACTGACGTCAGGCCACCAGCGCGTGCCGCTCCACGTGTGCCGCCGCCACGCCGGATTCGTCGAACACGTGGCAATGCGCGCCATCGATCGCGAGACGCACGTTCTCGTTCACGCGGGTCGCGTCCGCGCCGTCGGTCTGCACGATCAGCGTGCCGCCGCTCGCCAGCTCGACGTGCAGCAGCGTGAGGCCGCCAAGCCGTTCGGCGATCAGGGCGTGGCCGGCGATCGGGCCGTTGGCGGTCACCATCACGTGTTCCGGCCGCACGCCGAGCGTGACCGCGCGGCCGACGGCGAGCCGGCCGGGATCGACCGGGACGGTGACCCTTACGCCGCCGGGGGCATCGACCGTGACCCCCGCGCGGTCGAGCGACGTGACGGAGGCCGTCATCAGGTTCATCCGCGGCGAGCCCATGAAGCCGGCGACGAAGATGTTGCGCGGATGATGGTAGAGCTCCAGCGGCGAGCCGACCTGCTCGACCACGCCGGCCTGAAGAACCACGATCTTGTCAGCCATGGTCATGGCCTCGATCTGGTCGTGCGTTACGTAGATCATCGTCGCGTTGAGCTGCTGGTGCAGTTGCGCGAGCTCGATCCGCATCTGCCCGCGCAAGGCCGCGTCGAGGTTCGACAGCGGCTCGTCGAACAGGAACACCTTAGGGTTGCGCACGATCGAGCGCCCGATCGCGACACGCTGCCGCTGGCCGCCGGAGAGCTGGCCGGGCTTGCGCGTGAGGTAGGGGCCGAGTTGCAGGATGCGCGCGGCTTCCGCGACCTTGCTCTTGCGCTCGGCTGCCGGCAGGCCGGCGAGCTTGAGCGCGAAGCCCATGTTTTGCTCGACCGTCATGTGCGGGTAGAGCGCGTAGGACTGGAACACCATCGCGAGCCCGCGCTGCGCCGGCCCGAGATCGTTGACGCGCGCGCCATCGATCAGCAGGTCGCCGCTGGTGATCTCCTCCAGCCCCGCGATCATGCGCAGCAGCGTCGACTTGCCGCAGCCTGACGGACCGACAAAGACGGTGAACTCGCGGTCGGCGACGTCGAGGCTGACGCCCTTGATCGCCTCGGCGCCGCCCGGGTAGCTTTTCCGCAATTCACGAAGCGCGAGTGTTGCCATGGGACACTCCGAATGGGTTGGACGGCGCGACGGTCACTTGACCGCGCCGAAGGTGAGTCCACGCACGAGTTGCCGCTGACTGAGCCAGCCGAACACCAGGATCGGCGCGACGGCCAGCGTGGAAGCCGCCGACAGCTTGGCGAAGAACAGGCCTTCCGGCGACGAGAACGAGGCGATGAACGCGGTCAGCGGCGCCGCGCGCGACGAGGTCAGGTTCAGCGACCAGAACGCCTCGTTCCAGCAGAGGATCAGCGACAGCAATCCGGTCGACGCGACGCCCGGAAGCGAGAGCGGAAGCAGCACATGCCACAACTCGCCAAAACGCGTCGCCCCGTCCATCCGGCCCGCTTCCAGGATATCGCGCGGCACCTCCTTGAAGAAGGTGAACAGCATCCATGCCACGATCGGCAGGTTCATCAGCACGTAGACCGCGATCAGCCCGGTCCTGGTGTCGAGCAGGCCGAAGTTGCGCACCAGCAGGTAGATCGGCACCAGCACGCCGACTGGCGGCAGCATCTTGGTCGACAGCATCCAAAGCAGGGTGCCACGTGTGCGCTTGGTGGGAAAGAACGCCATCACGTAAGCGGCGGGGACGGCGAGCAGCAGCGCGATCAGGGTAGCGCCAAGCGAGATGATCACGCTGTTGGCCGCGAACAGCCAGTAATTCGCGCGGCTCTGCACCTCCGCGAACGCCTGCAGGCTTGGCGTAAAGAACAACAGCGGCGGGCTCGCGACCGCCTGTATCTCCGTCTTGAAGCTGGTCAGGAACATCCACAACAGCGGGAAGAACACCAGCAGCGCGATCAGCCAGCCCACCAGTGTCACGATCGCCTGCTGGGCCGCGCTGCGTCGCATCTCAGATCTCCAGGTTGCGTGCGATCGAGCGGACCAGGAAGAACGCGACGATGTTGGCGAGCACGATCGCGATCACGCCGCCCGCCGAGCCGCCGCCGACGTCAAATTGCTGCAACCCGCGCGCATAGATCAGGTAGGCGAGGTTGGTGCTGGCGACGCCGGGTCCGCCCGAGGTGGTGACGTAGATCTCGGCGAAGATGCTGAGCAGGAAGATAGTCTCGATCATGATCACCACACCTATCGCCCGCCGGAGATGCGGCAAGGTGATGTAGCGGAAGCTCGCGATCGCGCCGGCGCCGTCCATGCGCGCGGCCTCGCGTTGCTCGTGGTCGAGCGACTGCACCGCGGTCAGCAGGATCAGCACCGCGAACGGCAGCCACTCCCAGGACACGATGCCGATCACCGTGAGAAGCGGCATGTTCGAGAACCAGTCGATCGGCTGCAGGCCGACCGCGCGGAAGGCCCACGACACCACCCCGTAGATCGGGTTCAGCATCAGGTTCTTCCAAAGCAGCGCCGCCACCGTCGGCATGACGAAGAACGGCGCGATCACCAGCAGGCGGGCGATCTTCTGGCCTGGGAACTCCTGGTCGTACAGCACCGCCAGCAGGGTGCCGCCCACCACGGTGATCAGCAACACGCCGCCGACCAGCAACAGGGTGTTGAAGATAGAGGTCCAGAAATCAGGGTCGGACAGCAGGTAGCGGTAGTTGTCGAAGCCGGCAAAGCCGGTCAGGGTCGGGTCGATCAGGTTGTAGTGCTGGAAGGAGTACCAGAGCGTCATCACCAGCGGCACGATCGCCCAGGCGAGCAGCAGCAACACGGTGGGTGCGATCAGCGGCAGCGTGGTGCCGCCGAGCGTCCGGCGCGGCGTGGCGCCGCTCTCTGCCACGGCGCTCATCGCCGTGACAACGCCGTAAAGCCGTCGATGTTGACTGTCAGGCAGAGGAATGCCGCCGCCACGTTGCCTCCCATTCTCTTATTGAGACAACGTTAGCAGGCGACCGGTCCATCGTCCATCAGCCTCGGCTCGGTGCCTCGACCATGGCGAAGATAGCGTCTTGCGGCGCCCACCTGAGGCAAGCGGTGACGGAGATCAGTGCAGGATGATCTCGACGCGCCGGTTCTGCGGCTCGCGCACGTTG
>CAXTPV010000107.1:0-7316 GCA_964246135.1 uncultured Acetobacteraceae bacterium
CGCCGCGCGGGTCGCGCGCCGGCCGCAGGCTGAAGGCGACCGGCATGCCGCAGCTGGCATCGAGGAAGTCGGTGGTGCCGGACCAGTCGGTCGCGACCACGGCGCGGCCGAGCAGCATCGCCTCGGCGGGGACCAGCCCGAAGCCCTCGCTGCGATGCAGCGAGAGCACGATATCGGCCGCGCGCGTCAGCGCATGCGCGTCCGCGAGCGGCAGGATGCGCGTATCGAGGCGAATATTGGGTGCCTCGCCGATCGCCCGACGCAGCAACGCGATGTCGGCCGGCGCGTGCGCCGCGTGACCGATCTTGAGCAGGAGGACACGATCCGGACGATCCCCGAAGGCGAGGCGGAAGGCGGCGATCGCCGCCAGCGGGTTCTTGCGCGCAAAGCTCGAGGCAAGGCTGAACGAGACCAGCACGACGACGGCCGCGGCCGGCAGTCCGAACGCGTCACGGTCAAGCGCGCTCGGCCGTGGCGGCCGCGCGAGCAGCGCGTGCGGGACGATCCGCACCCGCCCGGGCAGCAAGGTCTCGAGTGCCGCTGCGGTGAAGCGCGACGGCGCCCAGACCTCGTGCACGAAGCGCGTGGCGTGACGCCAGTGTGGTGGCGCCACCGGAAGCTCCCAGGCCCAGTAGCCGATGACACGACGCCCGCGCAGTGCCCGCCGGCCGAGCCGCAGGCAGACCAGCGGCAGCAGCGCCGGGTTGACGTGCAGCACCATCGCCGCCCGCCCGCCGGAGGCCGCGAGGCCGGCCGGCACCGCGACCTCGCCGTGTTCCGCTATGGGCGCGAGGCTCACGTCGAGGGCGTCCACCGGGACGCCCAGCATCGTCGCGGCCTCGATCATGACGCGGGCACCTTCGCCCAGCCCCGAGGCGCGGCCGATTTCTCCCGCCACGACGAGGCCGTCGGACCTCAACGGTGCAGCACGGTCGGGCCCGGCTGCGAGCATGCTGGCGGCGCGGAACGCCGCGAGCCGTCGCGGTCCCGCCGGCAGCGACCGCCAGACGCGATGCGTCAGCGACAGCATGATGTCCCGAAACGGCGCCGTCCAAGGCCGGGAGTTGTCGGCAGGACAGCCGCGTATAGACTGCCGTCATGGTCCACGGCGAGCGCCTCTCCACCACCGACATCCTCGCGACCCTGGTCTCGTTCGACACCACGAGCCGGAACTCGAACCTCGAGCTGATCGGCTGGATACGCGACTATCTCGCCGGCTGGAACATCACCTGCCGGGAGAGCCGCAACGCCGAAGGCGACAAGGCCAACCTGCACGCCATCATCGGCCCGGTCCGCGCCGGCGGGCTGGCATTCTCCGGCCACGTGGACACGGTGCCGGTCGACGGCCAGCGCTGGCACAGCGATCCGTTCGCGCTCCACGAGATCGAGGGTCGGTTGCACGCCCGTGGCGCCACCGACATGAAGGGGTTCGTCGCCAGCATGCTGGCGGCGGTTCCTGACCTGGCGGCCGCGCCACGCGCGACCCCGGTGCACCTCCTGATCACGTTCGACGAGGAGGTGAGTTGCGACGGCGCCCGAAGGCTGGTCCGCGACATCGAGGAGAGCGGGTGCAAGCCCGCGTTCTGCATCGTGGGTGAGCCGTCGGCGCTGAGGCCGATCATCGGCCACAAGGGCCGGCTGTCGGTTCGGGGCACGGTGCGCGGCCGGGCAGCGCATTCGGCCGATCCGACCGCCGGCGTCAACGCGGTTCATGCCGCTTCGCGCGCGATCGCCTGGATCGCCGACGAGGCCGACCGGCTGGCACGCGAGGGCAGACGCATCGACGGCTACGACCCGCCCCACAGCACGACCCAGTGCGGCCTCGCCCAAGGCGGCGCGATCCTGAACATCGTGCCAGAGCAGGCGAGCTTCGAGGTCGAGTGGCGGACCGTGCCGGGCGATGATGCCCACGCGCTGCTCGGACGCCTCGCCGACTACACGGCAAGCGTGATTGAGCCGCCGATGCGCGCGCGCGATCCCGACGCCGGCATCACGCTCGAGGTGCTGCACGAGCTGCCGCCGCTGGCACTCGACGAGGCGCATCCGCTCGCAGGCCTGGCCAGCGCCGCCAGCGCCTCGGGCTCGAACCGCGCGGGCTATGTCAGCTACGGCACCGAGGCGGGGATTTATCAGGACGCGGGGATCGCGAGCGTCGTCTGCGGTCCTGGCGACATCGCGAGAGCCCACAAGGCCGACGAGTGGATCGGGCGTGACGAACTCGAGGCGTCCGACGCCTTCATCAGGCGTGCCGCCGCCCTCGCGGAGCCTATGTGACGAGCAATCCATCCTATCCCGCCTCGCCGGAACTGCCTCGCTTCGAGGTCGGGCTTGAAGCGCCCGACCTCGCTCCGTGGCGGCAGGGCAACACCGGCGTGCCGGGCTTCATGAGCGTCCTTGGTCCGGAACCCGGCCCGCATGTCGTGATGGTATCGCTGGTGCATGGCAACGAGATCGCGGGCGCGATCGTGCTCGACCGGCTGCTGCGCGATGGCGTGCGGCCGCTTCGTGGCCGCCTGACCCTCGGATTCGCCAACCTCGCCGCGTTCGATCGCTTCGATGCCGGCCAGCCGACCAGCTCGCGCTTCGTCGACGAGGATCTCAACCGGGTCTGGGATCCGCGTGTCCTGCAGGGCCCGCGGGTCTCGTCCGAGCTGACCCGCGGCCGGCAGATGCGCTGCCTGATGGACCAGGCCGACATCCTGTTCGATCTGCATTCGATGCTCTGGGCAGCCGACCCGCTGATCCTGTGTGGCGGCACGCCGCGCGGACGCGCGCTTGCCTGCAGCATCGGCGTGCCGTCGCTCATCGTGACCGATCACGGCCATGCGGGCGGCAAGCGGCTGATCGACTACCCGGTCTTTAGCGGCGGCGGCCTGGCGACCGCCTGCCTGGTCGAGGCCGGGCAGCACTGGGAGCAGGCGACGGTCGAGACCACCAGGCGGGCGGTGCTGGCGCTGCTGCGGCAGGTCGGGATGATCAACGGCGCCGGCCCCACCTTCGCGTCGGCCACGCCGCTCTGCGCCGAGGTCACGGAGGCGGTCACCGCCAGCACCGGGCACCTCACCTTCGTGCGCGCCTTCCGTGGCGGCGACGTGATCGCGACCGCTGGCACCCTGATCGCGACCGAGGGCGACCGCGACATCCGCACGCCCTATGATGACTGCCTGCTGATCATGCCGAACCTTCGCCCGGCCCGTGGCCACACCGCGGTCAGGCTGGCGCGCTTCATCAGCTAGGCGGCGCCCTGTCATGGCGGCTCGGAGAGGCCGCCCGCGCCGAAGATGTACTCGCCGGCCGCCTGCTCCAGTCCCAACGCGGGCACGGTCCGGCGCACCGTGCCGCCGCTCGCGAGCCGGTCATGCGACGTGCCCGGTCGCACGCTGAGCACGTCGGCGCCGGACATACCGGCCGCCTCCACCGCGAGCGTGGAGTCGGCCGGCAGCGCGATGTCGGCGCGGATCGTGAACACGACGCGGGACAGCATCGTGGCGGGGTCGAGCCGGATCGACAGGACCCGGCCGACCGGGACGCCGGCGACCGTCACGTCGGACGCAACCGCAAGTCCGACGCTCGACGTGAAGGTGGCGCGGAAGACCTGCTCGGAATGGGAGCCGCGACGCAGGCCGCTCTCGGCGTAGAGGAGGAACCCGGCGGTCACCAGCAACACGCCGCCGCTCGCCAGGTACCCGCCTCGCCGCGTCGATCCCGATCCCGCGCGACGCGATAGCAGCTTGCGGGCGATTGCGGCACCCGCCGGAATGCGTCACGAGGGCGCGTCCAGAGGAGCAATCGCCGCATGACTCCATCGCAGGCCCTGTCGGTCGCGGCCATCCAGGGTGCCACCGAGCTGTTCCCGGTGAGCAGCCTCGGCCACGCGGTGATCCTGCCGCGCCTGCTCGGATGGAACCTCGATCAGCGAGGCGAGGCGTTCCTGCCGTTCCTGGTCATGCTCCATGTCGGCACCGCGGCCGCCCTGCTCGCCTATTTCTGGCGCGAGTGGTGGGCGCTGGCGACCGGCGCGCTCGGCATCGGCGATCAATGGCAGGCGCGGGAAAGCCGACGCATCATCATCCTGCTGGTGGTCGCGACGATCCCGGCGGTGCTGATCGGCGGGTTGGCCGAGCATGTGCTGCGCGCGATCTTCGGCACTCCGCTGCTGGCCGCGGTATTCCTGACCATCAACGGGCTGCTGCTGATCGGGGGCGAGCGGCTGCGCGCGTCACGGCCGGCGACCGGCGACCGGCCGCTGTCATCGTTGCGCCCGACCGATGCGCTGGTGATCGGCGTGTGGCAGTGCCTAGCGTTGCTGCCGGGCATCTCGCGCTCCGGCGTCACCATCATCGGTGGCCTGCTGCGCGGGATCGATCATGCCAACGCCGCGCATTTCTCGTTCCTGATCGCGCTTCCGGTGATCCTGGCGGCGACCGTCGCCGAGGTGCCGAAGCTGCTGCACGCCGACATCGCCGCCGGCACGTTTGAACTCTCGGTGCTGTGCGCGGCGGTCGCCGGCGTGGTCGCCTTCGTGAGCACGGCAATCCTGATGCGCTACTTCAAGCAGCATGACCGGTGGGCGCTCGGCCCGTTCGCGGCCTACTGCATCGTCGCGGGCGTGGGCTCGATCGCCTACCTCGTCGCGGCCTGATGCTCCGGCGGCTGCTGCCGTTCGCGGCGATCCTGCTGGCGGGGGCGGCGTCACCGATCCGGCCGCCCAGCATCGCGACCGAGCCGGTGTCGCGCATGCAGACGCCCTGGTGGCGCGAGCGGTTCGAACGCAAGCAGGCGGAGCTGGCCGCACGGCCGATCGATCTCGTCTGGTACGGTGATTCGATCACCCAGGACTGGGAGCTGGCCGGTCCTCCACCGTGGCGGGATTTCGCCCCGGTATGGCAACGTTTCTACGGCGACCGGCGGAGCATCGATCTCGGGTTCAAGGGTGACAGCACCTGCCACTTGCTGTGGCGGCTTGAGCATGGCGAGCTCTCGGGCATCCACCCCAAGGTCGCGATCCTGCTGATCGGCGCCAATAATTTCGGCCATGTGCACACCGATGCCGCCGAGACCTTTTCCGGGATCAAGCTGATCCTGGACCTCATGCACGCGAGGCTGCCGAACACGCGGATCGTCGTCATCGGCGTGCTGCCGTCGCTCAGGACGGCGTGGATCACGGCGAACACCCGCCTGCTCAACGCCGATCTGCGCGCCGATCTCGCGCGCTCGGCGTTCGCGACCTTCGTCGATGCCTCGGCCGTGCTCGAGAGGAACGGAACGCCTGATCCGGCCCGCTTCATCGATCCGCACCTGTCGCCGCCCGAACCGGCGCTGCATCCCGATGCCCAGAGCCAGGCACGGATTGCCGCCCTGATCGAGCCGCTGGTCGCCGCCGGGATGGGAGACCGGCCGCATGATTGAGGCGCTTAACGTCGTGTTCATCGCCGTGGGCGATCGTGAGGTCTCTCGTGTAGGCCACCATGGATCGCTTCAGCGCCACCCACCTGTTCGTCGCGACCCCGTGCTACGGCGGCCTGGTGACCCAGGCCTACATGGAGTCGGTGCTCTCGCTGGTGGTGGACGCGGCCTCGCTCGGGCTTGCCCTCTCGCTCGGGATGCTGGGTCAGGACGCGCTGATCACCCGCAGCCGCAACACTCTCGTGGCCCGCTTTCTCGACAGCGGCGCGACACACCTCCTCTTCATCGACGCGGATATCGGGTTTGAAACCGAAGCGGTGACCCGCCTGCTGGCGAGCGGCAAGGAGATCATTGGCGGCCTCTACCCGATTAGGGCATCGCGCTGGGACGGCCTCTCCCGCGCGCGCCTGGCCGCGGGAGAGGACATCGCGACGGCGGCGCTGAACTATGTGGGCGAGCCGGTCACGCCGGCGGTCGAGGGCGGCCTGCTCAGGAGCCGCTATGCCGGCACCGGTTTCCTGCTGATCGCGCGCTCGGCGATCACGCGGATGATCGCCTCCTATCCCGAGACACGATGCCTGCTCGGTCATGTCGCCGGGCGCGATGCGGCGCTTGAGCTGCACGCGCTGTTTGACTGCATGATCGATCCGGACACCCGGACCTATCTCAGCGAGGATTACGCGTTCTGCGCCCGCTGGCGCGCGATCGGCGGTGAGGTCTGGCTCGATCCCTCGGTTCGCCTCACCCATAACGGCATGAGCGAGTTCGCAGGCAACCCGGCCTCACGCTTGGGGACATGATCGTCGCGGCAGCTTGTTCCGAATACGACGGCCCAGGCGATCACTTGAGAATGAAGCCGTGGCCGATCAGATAGCCGCCGGCCACGAGCAGCATCGATACGATCCCGAGTGCCACCAGGTTGCCGGTGTTCTGGAACAACCCTCGCCGGAACTCGCGTCCACGATCCTCGTGCTGCTCGCGCAGCGCCTGCAGGAAGGCCAGGTTCGCGCGCATCCGTTCGCGGCCGACAAACGTCGCGTTGTCGATGCCAATGCAATCGAACAGCTCCGAGACGAGGCGACGACAGGCCTCCTCCCGCTCGTCCTTCCACTGATCGCCACGCTCGATCGCCATGTCCTGCCCTCGGGTGGCGTGAGCATTGAGGCCGCTGGACATGGCTCAGACCATCCGGACCCACGCCGTGGCGGCAACTGGCATGGTGCCGAGGATCGCGTTGTCGATATCCTCCCTGGTCACCATGTCCTGCAACAGCGACGTGGTTCCGTACTCGATGGCGCCGACACCGTAGCCGCCGAGCAGGTTCGAACCCCCCGCGAAGGCGGCCGGCAGCTCGGCATAGCCCATGATCGAGAGCTGCAACGGACCCTGGGCGGGATTATTGGCGTCAACAAAGAACTGGAACGGCATCGTCAGCGAGCCATAGCCCTGACCTGGCGCGCCGTATCCGGCGCCGCCGCCACAACCGGGCGATGCCATCGTGCCGTAACCGCCGGTGTCGGCGGGACGCATCGGCTCGAACACCCGCGCGCCAGCCTGCGTCAACCGCGTGACCGCCAGCAGAATGGCGGCGCGCGTCGCCTTTTCCCGCAGCAACTCGGCGCTGATCCGCGCGCGGAAGCTGGCGTCGGATTCTTGCGGGCGGCGCCCGAGGCTGCTGCCCTCATAGTCCAACGCGGTCATGTCGAGAAACGCGCCGGTGGCGGTGGCGATGCGGGTCTGCAGGCGAGCATAGGCCAGCAGCGAAAAGATGAACGACCAAGCCTGGCCGACGCCAGACAATATCCCGTTCAGGATCGGCGCCTCGGCCAGCGACGGGAACCATCGCGACGGCAACACCGCGTATTGCCGGCTGGCCATGTCGGCGGCGTCCCCGGTCGCCATCCTAGGAC
>CAXTPV010000108.1:0-7306 GCA_964246135.1 uncultured Acetobacteraceae bacterium
TCATCATCGCGATCCCGCCCTTCGACGCCGCGTAGTTCACGTGCCCGCCCCAGGGGATCACCTCGTGGACCGAGCTCATGCAGATGATCTTGCCACGCGCCCGCGAGACCTGGCGGTCGCCCTGGCGATCAAAGCAACGTATCGCCTCGCGCGCGCAGAGGAACTGTCCAGTCAAGTTGACATCGATGACGCGCTGCCAGTCGGCGAGCGACATCTCGGCGATCGCCGCGTCCTTCTGCATGCCGGAGTTGGCGACAAGGATGTCGATGCCACCGACCCGGCTGTTCGCCGCGGCGAACAGCGCCAGCACCTCGTCCTCACGGGCGACGTCGGCCTTGACGGCGTGGGCGCTGCCGCCGGCGGCCTCGATCTCGGCCACGAGCGCGTGGGCCTCGGCCTCACGGGCGCGATAATTCACAATCACCGCCGCACCGTCGGCGGCGAGCGCGCGTGCGCAGCCGAACCCGATGCCGGAACTGGCGCCGGTCACGACCGCGACCTGGCCCACGAGGCGCTGCGTCATCATCCTGGTCTCCGCCTGCTCGACATGTGAACGCCGTGAGCGATGAGACGTTCTCGCCGAGCCCCAACCTTGCAGGCTAGCCAATCGTGAAGGCTGGATCGTGTCACGGGCGTGGAGCGGGAGGACGGCATGGCGGACGAAGGCGGCTTTCCGATCGCCGGCATCGGCGCATCGGCCGGTGGCATCGAGGCGCTCGAAGGCTTCTTCCGTGGCCTCCCCGCGTCTCCAGGCGTGGCGCTGGTCATCGTGACCCATTTGAGCCCGGATCGGGAAAGCCTGCTGCCGCAGATCATCGCCGGCCACACCACGCTTCCGGTGGTCGTCGCGACCGACGGGGCGTTGGTCGAGGTCGACCATGTCTATGTGATGCCCGCGGGAGCGACGCTCGGGATGCGCGACGGGCGTCTGGTGATCACGATTCTCGCCGGCCGCCGTGAGCCAAAGCCGATCGACGTGTTCCTGAGCGCGCTGGCGGCGGATCAGGGCGAGCGCGCGGTGGCGGTCGTACTTTCGGGTGGCGACGGCGACGGCACGCTCGGGGTCAAGGCGGTCAAGGAGCATGGCGGCATCGCCTTCGCGCAAGCCGCCGACGGCTTCGGGCCAAGCCAGCCCAGCATGCCCGACAGCGCGATCGGGACCGGGCTGGTCGACTTCGTGCTTCCGGTCGGGCAGATGGGCGAGCGGCTGGCGGCGTTCGCGACGCACGGGCTCGGGATGGGCCACGAGATTGCCTCGGCCGACGAGGGCCGTGGCGCCACGGCACATCACGCGATCATCGACGTGCTGCGCCATCAGACCGGGCATGATTTCAGCGGCTACAAGCTCAGCACCTTTCAACGCCGGGTGCGGCGGCGGATGCAGGTGACGCAATCGGGCTCCGAGGATGCCTACCTGGAGGTCCTGCGACGCGAGGCCGCCGAGGTCCACGCGCTGTTCCGGGATCTGCTGATCAACGTCACCAGCTTCTTTCGCGACGCCGAGGCGTTCGAGGCCCTCACCCGGGAAGTGATGCCCAAGTTGTTCGAGGGGCGCGGCGCCGGCGACGCCGTGCGCGTCTGGGTACCGGGCTGCGCCACCGGCGAGGAGGTCTACTCGATCGCGATCTTGCTACGCGAGCAGATGGAGCGTCTGACCGCGATGCCGCGAGTGCAGGTGTTCGCGAGCGACATCGACGAGCACGCATTGTCGATCGCGCGCGCCGGGCGCTACTCGCTGACGCTGCTTGACGCGGTCTCGCCGGAACGGCGGCGCTTCTTCGTGCCGGATGGCGGCAGCGCGGTGGTGGCAAAGGACATCCGCGATCTTTGCGTGTTCTCGCCGCACAGCGTGGTGCGAGACCCACCGTTCTCGCGCATGGACCTTATCTCATGCCGCAACCTGCTGGTCTATTTCGGTAACGGCATGCAGCGCGAGGTGGTGCCGATTTTCCACTATGCCTTGCGCCCCAGCGGCTACCTGTTTCTCGGCACGTCGGAGAACGTGGGCCAGTTCGGCGATCTGTTCGCGCCGGTCGACAAGGCGCACCGGATTTTCCGGGCGCGCGAGACCGGCGCGCATCACATGCCGGTGCGGCGTTCGCTGGCTCCTGGGCCGTCGGGCGCGGCCGCCGCGACCCGGTTCGCCCAAGGCGGCGCGTCGGCCTCGGCGCTGCGGGAGAAAGTCGGAGCACACGTGCTGGAGCGGTTCGCGCCGCCGCACGTGGTGGTCAACGCCGAGGGCGAGATCGTCCACTACTCGGGTCGGACGGGCAAGTATCTCGAGGCGTCGAGCGGCCAGCCGACGCGTCACCTGCTGAGCCTGGCACGCAAGTGGCTGCGGCTCGACCTGCGCGCGCTGCTGCAGGGCGCGGTCGAGCGGGACCACGTGGCGACGCGCGAGCGCATCCCGGTCGAGGGCGATGACGGCCGGGTGCAGGAGATCACGCTGACGGTGGCGCCGATGCCCGACCGGGAGGGCGAGGATCGCTTGTTCCTGGTGCTGTTCGCCGATGACGGTCCGAGCCTGTCGCGGGACGAAACCCGCGACGTGGACGTCGCGCGCACCGATGTCGCGGGTCAGCTGGAGCACGAGCTGCGCGACACCCGCGAGCGCCTGCAATCGCTGATCGAGGAGTACGAGACGGCGTTAGAGGAGCTGAAAGCCTCCAACGAGGAACTGGTCTCGGTCAACGAGGAGCTGCAATCGGCCAATGAGGAGCTGGAGGCCGCAAAGGAGGAGCAGCAATCGCTGAATGAGGAGCTGCAGACGATCAACGCCGAGCTGAACGCCAAGATCGAGGCGCTCGATCTGGCCAACAGCGACCTGCAGAACCTGTTCGACAGCACTGACATCGCGACCGTGTTCCTCGATCGAAACCTGGTGATCCGGAGCTTCACGCCGGCGGTGACGAAGGTGTTCAACATCCTGCCCGGCGATCGCGGTCGGCCGATCACCGATTTCTCCACCAGGCTGCGCCTCGACCGTTTCGCCGCCGCGATCGAGACCGTGCTTCGGACCGGCGCGCCTGCCGAGCGGCACGCCGATCACGAGGTGACGGGCAGCCACTATCTGCTGCGGGTCTCGCCCTATCGCAATGCGGGCGACGAGATCGAGGGCGTGGTGGTGGCGTTCGTCGATGTCACGACGCTGCGTGGGGCGGAACACCGGCTGCGGCTGCTGATCGGCGAGCTGCAGCATCGCACCCGCAACCTGCTCGGGATCGTCCAGGCGATCGCCCGCCAGACCCTTGCCGACGATCAGGGATTGCGGCCGTTCATGGCCCGGCTCGGGGCGCTCGGGCGGGTCCAGGGCCTGCTCGGCGAGGTGGCGCCCGACCGGGTTGACCTCGGCACGCTCGTGCGTCTCGAACTGCTGGCCCATGGCAGCGATGTCGGGGACAGCCGGATCACCATCACGGGGCCGCCGGTTTCGCTCGCGCTCGAACGCGTGCAGATCGTGGCGCTGGCGCTGCACGAGCTCGCGACCAACGCGGTCAAGCACGGGGCACTCGGCACACCAGCGGGGGCGCTCGACGTGAGCTGGAGCGTCGAGGGCGCCGGCAGCACCAGGCGTCTGGTGCTCGACTGGCGCGAGCGCAACGTGCCGATGGGCGGCATCGATCGCGAGCACCGGGGCTATGGCCGCGCGCTGATCGAGCGGGCGCTGAGCTTCACCTTGCGGGCGACGACACGGATCGAGTTCGGCGATGATGGTGTCCGCTGCCGCATCGAGATGCCGTTCTCGCCCGATCCGGCGGAGGGCGACGAGGCCGACGATGTTGCATTCAGGCCGATGCCGGGCGGCAAATCGCCCCAGCACGAGAACCGGGCCGTGTGAAAGCCGTTGGTTGGTCGCGTCCGGCCCTGACACCAGGGGAGCCCTTGGCGGGAGCGTCGCGGCCATGAACGATTTTACGCAATTGCGCGGCCGTCGTGTCCTGGTCGTCGAGGACAACTTTCTGATCGCCGGCGCGGTGTGCGACGCACTCGAGGCGATCGGCGCCGTCTCGTTGGGGCCGATCGGCCAGGTTGACGAGGCGCTGCGCTTCCTCGCCGCCAGCCGAGGCGGGATCGATTTCGCCGTGCTCGATGTCGACCTGCACGGCGAGAAATCCTACCCGATCGCCGACGCGCTGGTTGCCCGCGGCTTGCCGTTCGTGTTCACCACCGGCTACAGCGCCGACGCGGTGGACGCGGCCTACCGGGATTACCCGCGCTGCAACAAGCCGTTCAACGAACGCGATTTGTTCGCGGCCCTGCTGGCGGCACGCTGCATTGCCTGAACGGGGCTTAGATCCGCTCGCTCGCCGCGATCGCCACCTTGCAGCCGATCTTGATCACCGCCGACATCAGCCGGTAGGCCGGCGCCAGCTCGGCCTCGTGGGCAAGCCCGATGTCGCGATGCTCGAGCTCCTCGGCGCGAAACCGCTCGATGGTGTCGCGCAGTTCCGGTTCGTTGTCGGACATCGAGGCCGATTGGGCCGCGTAGTGCTCGTCGATCGCCTCCTCGACCGCGACGGTGCAGGCCATCGCGCCACGCTCGCCGATCAGCGCGGTCGCCGCCCCGAGCGCGAAGCCGGCGACGTGCCAGAGCGGCAGCAGCGCGGTCGGCCGCACCTGGCGTTCACCGACCAGACGCTCGAAAGTCGCGCGGTGCGCGGTCTCCTGGTCGAGCATGTGGCGCAGGATCCCGGCCTTCGGACCACGTCCGAGCACCGCGAGCTGGCCCTGGTAGATGCGTTCGGCGCCATACTCGCCGGCATGGTCGACGCGTATCATCCGCTCGATGCGCTCGGCATCGCTGGGATCGCCCGGCATCGGCCCGCGCATCTCGTTCATCGTCCTCGTCCCACCTGCAGCCTCGTCACCGAGATGGCGAGGAACGCGAGAAAGGAAAGCGACAGCAGGAGGTTCATCGCCGCCATCGACAACGGCAGGCCCGGCAGCAGGAAGGTCGGCCCGTCACAGGGCTTGGCGGCGCGGAGCGGCATCGCCAGCAGCTGATCGGCGATCGATCCCGACGCGAGATGTTGCGCGCGGCAGGAGGCGAACGGGCTCGGCCAGAGATGCCACTCGACGCCGACATGCAGCAACGCGATCGCGACGGAGCCGGCGGCATCGAGCACCAGCAGCCAGAGCGCCGCGAGCTTCGGGGTGCCCGGCAGGAGCATGGCCAGCAGCGACAGCCCGATCGCCACCCGCCAAGGCCAGCGCTCGACCAGGCAGAGCTCGCAGGGCGCGATGCCGAGTCCGTGCTCGACGACGGCGGCTGCGCCGAGAGCCGCGGCCGCAACGGCGCAGGCGCTGCCCGCGATCAGCGCGGCTCCTGGCAGGGTGGCATGACGGGCGCGTACCACGGCTAGTGACTGGGCTCAGCCGCCTTGGTCGCCGCCAGAAGCTTCACGCAATCGGGCGAGTCGCTCGCGGCGCACGTCCTCTCCGCCTCCGGCCGGCAGGTGGATGCCGCCGTGTCGATGTCGTTGGCCAGCACGTCCCTCGCGACGCCGACTTCGTTGGCCTGCGAGGCGAGGGCTTGAGGCGCTTCACCGCCCTCCTCCAGGTTTCCATCCAGTTCGTTGAGCTGATGCTCCGTGGTGTGCATCTCGTCGATGGCGGCGAAGCATGGCGGCGAGATTCCCGCCTTGGCGGCGTTCAGCACGTCGATGATCGCGTTGACCTCGTTCTGCGACGGCGCGGCCCGCTCCAGGTCATCGGCTCGTACCATCGGCACCATCACGAGGCATGGGCACGCGACGACGATCAGAAGGAGGGCAACTCGGCTGGCGACCGCGCTCATCTACGCGTGCCCCGCGCAAAGCGTGTGACGATTGGCGACCCGCGTGGTCACGTCGACCAGCCGGTCACGCGCCGCCGGCAGCGGGCGGTGATACTGGCCAAACGCGTCCCGCCGCAGGAAGTGGCCGGTGAGCGCAAGCCCCTCCAGCCAGTCTTGCCCCGCGGTGTCAGCGTCGTGGTCTGGTCCGTTGACGAACCGCGGCAGACGCAAAAGGCGGTCGCGCCAGTCTCCCGCCACCACGTCGCTGACGCTCCGCCCGGTTCGAGGCGACACATAGCCAAGCTGTTCGGTGTCGCCGGTCACGGCGCAACGGGACAGGTCAAGCCCAAAGCCCAGTTCCTCGAGAAGGGTCAGTTCCCAACGGACGTATGGCGGCACACCGCCCTGCCCGTCCATCATCCGCGCCAGCAACAGCAGCAATCCCTGATAGGTCCGGGGACAAGCCTGTCGTTCCGGAACCGCACCGCACGCGACCGCGCACGCAGCGGCGAGAATCGCATGCGCGAGCGGATCGTCCGCCAGACGCGTGTGCGGCATCTCGAAGACCTCGGCGCTGAAGTGTCCGAGCTGCTCGCCGATCCTGGAATTCCAACGGACCCGCAGGACGTTGCCGATCTGCCACGTCGCGCGCTGTCTGACGGTGCGTGCGGCACGAACGAAGCCGCGGTGGGAACCATGCTCCTCGGTGAGGACCGTGATCACGGCATCGATGTCGCCGAACTCGGCGGCGCTGAGGACGACGCCGATTGCTTCCCACTCGACCATCCCGCGCCTTGCTCAGTCACCGACGGACGATGTCACCCCAGCCGCGGCGGAAACTTCGGCCGCGAAGTCGCCATCATCCCTCTCGACACCCTCACCGAGCTGGAAGCGAGCAAAGCCCGACAGCCTCGCACCGGCTTTCTGGATGACGGCCCTCACCCGACTCTCGCCGTCATGCACCCAGAGTTGCTCGAGAAGAACCACCTCCTCGTAGTATTTGCGGATGCGGCCTTCGACCATCTTTTCCAGGATCGCCTCGGGCTTTCCGGACGCCCTCGCCTGATCAAGCAGGATGGCCCGCTCGCGCTCGAGCGCCGACGGATCGACCGAGGACACATCGAGCACTTCGGGACGTGTCGCCGCCACGTGCATGCCGACTTGCCGGCCCAGAGTCTCGAAGACTTCGGCTTCGCTCTCGCCCTCGACCGCCACCAGGACGCCGATGCGGCCAAGGCCGGGCCGCAGCGCCTGATGGACGTAGGTGGCGACGGCGCCGGCCGTCACTTCAAGGCGACAAGCCCGGCGAATGGTCATGTTCTCGCCGACGGTCGCGATCAGCTGGGTCAGCTCTTCGGCGATGGAATGTCCGCTGTCCGCGTAAGGCAACGCCCGCAAGGCCTCGACGTCGTCGCCGTGCGCGAGCACCTGACGCGCGACGGTTTCCGCGAAACGCTGGAAGTGCTCGTTGCGAGCCACGAAATCGGTCTCGGCGTTGACTTCGACCATCGCGCCGACGCCGTCCGCGGA
>CAXTPV010000109.1:0-7294 GCA_964246135.1 uncultured Acetobacteraceae bacterium
ATGCCGGACCGGCCAAGTCGCCAAGTCTCGTCACGATGAGCGCCGAGCAGCAGCACACGATTGGCTTGCGCACTGCAACGGTCAGCCGCCAGCCGATCGTGCGCAAGCTGACCTTCCCCGGCCTGATCGCGTTCGATCCCGCGCACCTCGCGAGCCTGCGGCCGCTCGGTCAGGCGCGCATCGTCCGCATCCTGGTGTCTCCAGGCGACAACGTCGGTGCCGGACAAGGGCTCGCGATCCTGAACTCGATCGGTGTCGCCACTCTGGAGCAGCGGCTCGTCTCCGCGCGCGCCACTGCGAACGAGGCGGCAATCGGCGTCATCGTCGCCGGCGCCTCGCTCAGGCGCGGGCAGGTTCTTGCCCGTGACGGCGCCCTTTCGCGAGCCGAGGCCGAGACCCGTCGCCTGCTGTTCGTGCAGGCCAACACCAGGGCGGTGGCGGCGCGGGCCGAGGTCGCGTCGGCGACGGCGGAGCTGGTGTCGCTCGGCGCATCGGGTGGTGGCGGCAGCGCCGTGCTGGCATCGCCGATCAAGGGCGTGGTCGCCAACATCGGCATCACCGCCGGCGCCGTGATCGATCCGGGCATGAGCAGGGACGCGTTCACGATCGCCGATCTGTCGCACGTCGTCGCCCTCGCCGAGGTCGGCGCCAACGATGCCCTGATCGTGCGGGTCGGCGACCGGGCGGAGATCACCTTGCCCGAGGCCGGCACGCCGCCATGGGCGGGCCGGGTCGTGGCGCTCGGCGCGGCGCTCGATCAGCAGGCACGCACGCTGCCGATCCGAATCGCGCTCGCCAACCCGGGCGAGCGGCTGCGGGCGGGCATGTTCGTGGCTGTCGACGTGTTCGACGATCTCGGGCGGCAAGGGCTGGTCGTGCCGCCCGACGCGGTGCAGCTGGTTGGCGATCGGCGGATCGCGTTCACGGCGGAAGGCGCCGATCGCTTCAAGGTTCACGACCTGACGCTCGGGGTGCGGCGTCAGGACTGGGTCGAGGTCCGGCACGGGCTGTCGCCTGGCGACCGGGTGGTTACGAATGGCGGTTTCCAGCTCAAGGCGGTGATGCAGAAGGCGCTGCTCGCGGGCGGCGGCTGAGCATGGCGCGGTTCTTCGCCGCCATCGTCGCGCGTCGCTGGCTCGCGCTGGTGCTGGCATGCGTCGTGGTGGTCGCTGGGGTGTGGAACATGCGCCAGCTCGCGGTTGACGCGGTGCCGGATATCTCGCCCAAGCAGGTGCTGATCCTGACCGAAGCCGCCGGCCTGGGACCGCTCGAAGTGGAGCGGCTGGTGACCACGCCGATCGAGACCCAGATGACCGGGCTGCCCGGCCTGAAGGACGTGCGCTCGAAGTCGCGGTTCGGCCTGTCCGCCGTCTATGTCACCTTCGACGATGGCGTCGACGTCGATGTCGAGCGCGCGCGGGTGTTCCAGCGGCTGCAGCAGGCGCGGGAACTGATGCCGCCGGGTGTCGGCACGCCAGAGGAAGGGCCGCTCACCACCGGGCTCGGCGAGATCCTGGAGTTCGAGCTGCGCGGGCCCGGCTACACGCCGATGCAGCTGTACCAACTGCTGCAATGGCGGATCGTGCCGCGGCTGCGCCTGGTGCCGGGCATCGTCAACGTCGACATCTACGGCGGCCAGCTCGAGACCTACGAGGTGCGGGTCTCGCCTGACCGGATGCGCGGTCTCGGCGTGACCATGCCGCAATTGTTCGGCGCGATCGAGAGCAACAACACGGCGCGTGGCGGCGCCTATATCGAGCGCGGCGACGAGCAGGAGGTGGTGCGCGGCATGGCCACCGTGCAGTCGCGCGGCGACCTCGCCGACATCGTGATCAGGGCGACGCCGGGCGGCGTCCCGATCACGATCGGCGATGTTGCCGACGTGCTGCTGGCGCCGAAGGTCCGGCTCGGCGCGGTCACCCATGACGCGGCCGGCGAGACGGTGCTGGGCGTCGCCGAGATGGAGTATGGCCTGAACTCAAGCGAGGTGCTGCCCAAGCTCAAGGCCGGCATCGCCGAGGTGCAGAAGACGCTGCCGCCGGGCATCCGGATCGAGCCGTTCTATGATCGCTCGGGGCTGGTGCAGCGCGCGATCCACACGGTCGCGCATAACCTGGTCGAGGGCGCGGGCCTGGTCGTGGTGATCCTGCTGCTGATGCTCGGCAGCGTGCGCGCCGGGCTGATCGTCGCCGCCGTGATCCCGGTCTCGATGCTGATGGCGTTCGCCGGCATGCGGGCGTTCGGCATCCCGGCCAACCTGATGAGCCTCGGCGCGATCGATTTCGGGCTGATCGTCGATGGCGCCGTCGTGCTGATCGAGAACGTGCTGCGGCGGCAGGCCGCCGGCGAGGCGGACGGCAATCCGATCGCCATCGTGCCGGGTGCCGCGACCGAGGTGGCGCGGCCGGTGATGTTCGCGGTGCTGATCACCACGGTGGTCTACCTGCCGGTGCTGACGCTCCAGAGCGTCGAGGGCAAGATGTTCCAGCCGATGGCGCTGACCGTGATGCTGGCGCTCGGCAGCTCGTTGCTGGTGACCATGCTGGTGATGCCAGCACTCGCCGCGACGTTCCTCCGCGCCAAGGCAGGCCAGAAGGACACGTTGGTGGTGCGGACCGCGCGCCGCGCCTACACGCCGGCGCTGCGCCTCGCGTCGGGCCATCCCTGGCTCACGCTCGGGACCGCGGCGCTGCTGTTCGCGGGCAGCGCCTGGCTCGCGACCGGACTCGGCGGCGAGTTCATCCCGGAGTTGCAGGAGGGCGCGATTGTCGTGACCTCGAACAAGCTGCCGAGCATCAACCTCGACGCCTCGATCCGCACCGTGGCGGAGATCGAGCGGGTGATCCGGACGTGCCCCGAGGTCAAAACGGTGGTGTCGCAGACCGGCAGCGCCGCCGTGCCGACCGACCCCATGGGGGTGCAGAGCACCGACAGCTACGCGATCCTAAAGCCCGAGGGCCAGTGGCACGGCGGCACGACGCAGCGCCAAATCCGGGCCGCGATGGAAAAGAAGCTGAAGGCGGCGATCCCAGGCGTGGAGTTCGAGTTCTCGCAGCCGATCCAGATGCGGATGAACGACCTGCTGCAGGGCGTGCGCTCGCCGGTCGCGCTGACGATCTACGGCCAGGATCTCGGCGAGCTCACCACGCTCGCCGACCGGGCGGTGCGCATCCTCGATCAGGTCCACGGCGCGTCCGACGTCCGTGCCGAGCGGGAGGGCGGGCTGCCCGACCTCACCATCAAGGTCAACCGCGCGGCGCTGGCTCGCACCGGACTTACCGCGGCCGACGTGCTCGACCTGGTGCAGACGGTCGGCGGCCGCCCGTCCGGCACCGTCTATGGCTCGGATGGCACCGAGACCGCGATCGTGGTGCGGCTGGCGCCCGCAGGCCGCGCCAGCGCGGCGGCGATTGGCAACCTGCCGGTCGGGCTGCCGAGTGGCGGCTCGATCCCGCTCTCCACCGTCGCCTCGGTCAACGTGGCGGACGGTCCGGCGCAGGTCGAGCGCGATGGTCTCCGCCGCCGGATCGCGGTGCAGATCAGCGTCCAGGGCCGCTCGATGAACGGCTTCGTCACCGATGCGCAGAAGATGGTTGGACAAAAGCTGCATCTGCCGGACGGCTACACGCTCGAGTGGAGCGGCGAGTTCAAGAATCTCAGGAGCGCCAGCGCGCGCCTGGCCCTGGTGGTGCCGGCCGTGCTGGCGGTGATCTTCCTGTTGCTCTACCTCGATTTCGGCAGCCTGCCGCTGGCGGCGCTGGTGTTCCTCAACGTGCCGATGGCGGCGACCGGCGGCATCCTCGCGCTGGTGCTGCGCGGGATGCCGTTCAGCGTCTCGGCGGGGATCGGCTTCATCTCGACGTTCGGGATCGCAATCCTCGATGGCGTCGTGCTGGTCACCTACATCGAGGGCGAGCGACACGACGGGAAACAGCCGGTGGACGCCGCGCGCGAGGCCGCCGAGAAGCGGCTGCGGCCGGTGCTGACCACGGCGCTTGTCGCATCCATCGGCTTCGTGCCGATGGCGCTCGCGACCTCGACCGGTTCGGAGGTGCAGCGTCCGTTGGCCACCGTGGTGATCGGCGGCTTGATCACCGCGACGCTGCTGACGCTGCTGGTGCTGCCGGCCGCCTATCCGATCGCTGCCCGATTGCGGCGCGACGCGCCGGAAGCGAAGGCGGAGGGGTCCGGGACGGAACCTTCCGCCGACGCAAGTCCGGCGACCGGGGCTTAGGCCTTCGTCAATCGGCCTTGAGCGTGCTCATGTCGATGCTGAAGCGATACTTCACATCACTCCGGAGCATGCGCTCATAGGCCTGCTCGATCTCGGCGATCGGGATCACCTCGACATCGGCGGTGATCGAATGCGCGCCGCAGAAATCAAGCATCTCCTGGGTCTCGGCGATGCCGCCGATCAGCGAGCCGGCGAGCTGCTTGCGCTGGACGATCAGCGAGAATGCCGGCACCGGCAGCGGGTCCTCGGGCGCGCCGACCAGGACCAGGGTCGCGTCGCGCTTGAGCAGCTTGAGGTAATCGTCGATCGGGTGGCGGGCCGACACGCAGTCGAGGATGAAGTCGAAGCTCAGCGCATGCGCCGCCATCGCATCCGGGTCCTTCGACAGCACCACCTCGGCGGCGCCGAGGCGCTTGGCGTCCTCGGCCTTGCCAGGCGAGGTGGTGAACAGCACCACGTGCGCGCCCATCGCCGCGGCCAGCTTGACGCCCATGTGGCCGAGGCCGCCGAGCCCGACGATGCCGACCTTGTGGCCGCTCGACACCTTCCAGTGTCGCAGCGGCGAGTAGGTGGTGATGCCGGCGCAGAGCAGCGGCGCCACGCCTTCGAGCGGAAGGTTGGCGGGGATGCGCAGCACGAATGACTGGTCGACCACGATACGGTTCGAGTAGCCGCCCATGGTGATCCCGCCGCCATGCCGGCGGTCCTTGCCGCCGTAGGTGCCGACAAAGCCGACCTCGCAATACTGCTCGAATCCCTCGCGGCACGAGGCGCACTCGCGGCAGCTATCGACCATGCAGCCGACGCCGGCCAAGTCGCCCTGCTTGAACCCGCGCACCGCGTCGCCGACGCGCGCCACCCGGCCCACGATCTCGTGCCCCGGCACGCACGGATATGGCGTGCCGTGCCACTCGTCGCGCACCATGTGCAGGTCGGAATGGCAGACGCCGCAATAGGTGATCTCGATCTCGACGTCGGTCGGGCCGGGGTCACGCCGCGTGAACCGCAGGAGCGCGAGCGGTGTGGCGGCGTCTCTCGCGGCGAAGCCGATGCAGTCGAGCATGGAAAACCCTTTCGTCGGAGTGATTGCGGCCGCCCTCGCGAGAGCGAATGCGACATGGTAGTCCGCCATATGGCGCTTCGCCCCGAGGATCAAACCAGCGCGGCAGCCGATGGTGCGGGTTCGGCGACCGTGCTCGACCGGTTATGGGCGACGATCGAGGCAAGGCGGGGCGCCGATCCCGAAACCAGCTACACCGCGGCGCTGCTGGCGCGCCATCCGATCAAGCCGTCGCAGAAGCTTGCCGAGGAGGCCGCCGAGTGCACGATCGAGGCGGTGCTCGGACAACGTGACGGCCTGGTACGTGAGAGCGCCGACCTGCTCTATCATCTGTGTGTGCTACTGGCCGGCGCCGGACTCGCGCCAGCGGACGTGTTCGGCGAACTCTCGGCGCGGATGAGCGCCACCGCGGCGCGGGCACGGCGCGGCGGCGTCAAGCGGGCGGTGCGCGGCCGGGTCAAGCGCAAGGTGCGCGGGACCACAAAAATCCCGTAGCCGGCTGCGAAACAACGAAAGCGTTACCTGCATCGTAACAAAGGCAAGGCAAGGGGCTTTGCCCCTTGACCCCATCAAATGCGGAGGCTTTGAAATCCCGCACTACAGGGACCGGGTCTGGAGCCGACTGGCCCCAGCGGGTCGAGGGCAGAGCCCTTGCCTTGCTTTGTCAGCTTCCTGCTAGGTCGTTGTCTCGCCGAGTTTGACTCCCTGCGGCGGGGTCGATACGATTTAGTTATAATGCAGCCCCCGCAGCCGAGCCCGGACGCGCTTTACACGACGTTCCGGGAACGCAGCGACGAGGCCTGGCTCGACATCCTGGTCGCCTCTCTACGGGTGCCCGAGATCGACGGCGTGCTGATGCCGGGCTTTCCGGACGAACAATTGCAGCGCGAAATCCACGGCCATGCCGGCGAGGTCTCGCTGCACGAGGCGCACACCTTCTTTCGCGAGGTAAAGGCCTATGTCGACTACGCGGGACGACCGATCGCGCCGCACCGCAAGCTGCTTGATTTCGGCTGCGGCTGGGGACGGGTTCTGCGGTTGTTCATGAAGGACATCCACCCGTCGAACCTGTTCGGCACCGACAGCACGTCCCGATTTCTGTTCGACGCCAGGCGCTGCAACCCGGCGCTTTCGTTCCTGCCCTGCGACCCGGTGCCTCCGATGGTGCTGGCGCCGGAAACGCTCGACTACGTGATCTCGTGGTCGGTGTTCAGCCATCTCGACGAGTTCTACGCGACGCGCTGGGTCGAGGAATTCCACCGCCTGCTCAAGCCGGGCGGCCTGGTGCTGTTGACGACGCAGAGCCGTCGCTTCATCCAGTTCTGCGCCGAGATGCGGGTCCGGCGCATCTCGGGGGTGCGGCTGGAGCATCCCTGGTATGAGGTCTGCGCCGACAGCTTTACCGACGAGCACGCGGCCAATTCGCGCTACGAGGCGGGCGCCTTCCTGCACAGCTCGACGGAGGAGGCGCCGCATGTCGGTGCCCATTACGGCGAGGCGATCATCCCGCGCGGCTTCGTGACCAGGGCCTGGGGCTCGATGTTCCGGCTGATCGACTTCGTCGACAACGCCGTGCGGCTGCCCCAAGCGCTGATCGTGCTGCAAAAGGTCCGCTAGACCGGACCGACGCCGCCCGGCGAGCGCCGCCTCCTCATGGAGGCGACGTGTCAGAATTGACACCTGCCGGACGCTGACCACACAAGCGTTGGCCGTTGCTCGACAGGACGCGATCAGGATGCCCGTGCACGCATTCATCTTCCCCGGCCAGGGCAGCCAGGCCGTCGGGATGGGCCGTGACCTGGCGGCGGCCTTCGCGCCGGCGCGCGCCGTGTTCGACGAGGTCGACGACGCCCTGTCGCAGCGCCTGTCGAAGCTGATGTTCGCCGGCCCGATCGAGCAGCTGACGCTCACTGCCAACGCCCAGCCGGCACTGATGGCGGCGTCGCTCGCGACGCTGCGCGTGCTTGAGGTCGAGGCTGGGATATCGATCGCGCGTCACG
>CAXTPV010000110.1:0-7276 GCA_964246135.1 uncultured Acetobacteraceae bacterium
CGTTCGCACGCGGCGGCGCGGCGGCGGCCTCGGCGCCGGTGCTGCCCTCGGGCGACGCCGGTGGCAATGCCGGCGGTGACGGCGCGGTGGGCGCCGCGGCCGCTTTTGGAATTGATGCCGTGGTTCGCGTTGTTTCCGTCTCCGGCGACGTGGCGCAGCCGGCGAGTGCCGCCAGCAGCGCCAGCCCGCCCATGGTCCTGATCCTTGGCATCCTGCCCTCCCCTGGTCATCGGCCATCCTGCCGGATTGATCGTCGGGGAACATGGGCGGTGGTCGGCGGTTCAACTGGGAGCAAGATCGCGGGCGTGCCGGACGCGGGCGACACGTCGCGTTGCTTGGGAGAACAGCGATGATCAGACGCCATGCTGAAGGACCGGGACTTGATCCCGCGAGCGCGAAGCGGCTGGCGCAGCTTCGCCGGCTGGCCTGGCTGCTGGATGGTGCCGCGAGGGTTCCTGGCACGAAGTTCCGGTTCGGGTTGAACAGCGTCCTCGGGCTGGTTCCCGGCGGGGGCGACGCGGTGCTGACGGGGCTGTCGCTGGTGATCGTCTGGCAGGCGCATCAACTCGGGGTGCCGCGGCCGGTGCTGCTGCGGATGCTCGGCAATGTCGGGCTGGAGGCGGCCGGCGGGGCGATCCCGGTACTCGGCGACGTGTTCGACATGGCGTTCAAGGCGAACCTGCGGAACCTCGATTTGATCGAGCGGCATCTCCGGGGGGCGCGGTGAGCGCCGGGGCCGCGATCTGCGACCCATTGGCTAGTCGGAAGTTGGAAAAGCAAGGCGAGGGCTCTGCCCTCGACCCGCTGGGGCCATTGGCCCCAGACCCCGTTTTCTAAGTGAAGGATTTCGAAGGCTTGCCTTTGATGGAATCGAGCCGCAGAGCGGGTTGATGGCGCGAAGCGGATCGAAGGAGCAAGGCCCCTTGCCTTGCTTCATTTCGCAGGCTGCTAGGCCGTGGCGAAGACGGCGTCGATCTTGGAGCGGAGGGTATCGGCGCTGAACGGCTTGACGACGTAGTTCGACACCCCTGCCTGCTTGGCGGCGACGATATTCTCGACCTTGCTCTCGGCGGTCACCATGATGAACGGCAGGCGCGCGAGCTTTGCGTCGGCGCGAACCTGCTGCAGCAGGTCGAGGCCGGTCACCGGCTGCATGTTCCAGTCGCTGATGACGAGGCCATAATCGCTGACCCGGAGCATCGCCAGAGCCTCGGCGCCGTCATTGGCCTCATCCACGTTCACGAGGCCGATCTGGCGCAGCACGTTGCGGATGATGCGCAGCATGGTCTTGTAGTCGTCGACGATCAGGATCTTGATGGATTTGTCGGTCAGCATGGCGGCCTCTCGTTGGATGCGGTCGGGTTGCGCGATCAGAACGTCAGCAGCTTGTCGATCTCGGCCTGATCCATGGCGGCGTGCGGCGCCTGCGGGCCGTTCAGGAGCGGGTCGCGCGCCTGCTCGGCCGGATCGGCCTCCGACACCCCGTAGGTGCCGGCGATGCGCTCGATGCGTGCCTCGATGAGCTTGAGCGCCGCGACCACCTTGCTGATGCGCTGGCCGGTGATGTCCTGGAAGCTGCACGCCTCGAACACCTGCATGGTATGGGCCTGGATGAAGCTGCACTCCGCTTCGGCAAGGCCGCCCGCGAACTCGTCGAGCGCCTCGCAGGCGGTCAGGATCGTTTCGGTGGCGGCGGCGGTGTGATCGACGATCGCGTCGAGCTCGTCGGTGGCGCCGGGAATCGGGCTCACGCCGAAATCCTTGTCGGCCTTGAGCTTGGCGATCTCGTCACGCGCGGCCGACACCGTGCTGCCGAGCGCCTGCACCTCGTCGAGCAGCGCCTTGCGCATGGCCATCAGCTCGCGGTCCATCGTCCTGATCGTGTCCGAAACGAGATCGATCAGGCGTTCGACCTGGGTCTCGGGGCTGTGATGACGGATGCTGGAAATCGCGGCCTCGATCGACATCGTCTGCTGCGTCACGTTCAACCCCATCAATCAGCCAAGCTCGTGCACTGACCTTACGCCGTCATCGTTGCGGAAAAGTTAGCGCGAGCATCAGGTGGCGCGCCCTTCGAGGCGCACCGCCATCTTGTTGCCCTTGCGTCCGAGGCGGCCGGTGAACACCTTGGCGTTGGAGCAGCGCAGCACGATCGGCTCGTTGATGCCGACATCGAGCTCCATGCGGTCACCCACTTTCAGCGCCATCACCGCGGCGAGCGGCATGGAGCGCTCCTCCAGGATCGCCTCGAGCTCGACGTCGGTGGCCCAGAGCTCTTCGCGCAGGTGGCTTTCCCAGATCGAGTCGCGGCCGAACTTCTCGCCCATGAACTGCTGGATCAGGATCTCGCGCACCGGTTCCAGCGTCGCGTAGGGCAGCAGCATCTCGATGGTGCCGCTGCGGTCGCCGGCCTCGATGCGCAGGCGCACGTTGACCGCGGCGCTGCTGACGCTCGAGATCGAGGCCGCGCGCGGGTTGGTTTCCAGTCGCTCGCACTTGAAGGTGACGCTGCAGAGCGGCAGGAAGCTGATCGACAAGTCGCCGAGCAGGCGGTCAAGCACTTTTTCCACCAGCACGCGCTCGATCGAGGTGAACGGCCTGCCCTCGATCCGGGCCGCGGCGGCGCGGCGGCCACCAAGCGAGATGTCGACGATCGAGTAGACCAGGCCGGGATCGACCACCAGCAGCCCCTGCCCGTCCCACTCGTTGGCGCGGAACACGCCGAGCACCGCCGGCAGCGGCACGGAGTCGAGGTAGCTGCCGAAACGGACCGTGGACACGCCCTCGATGAACAGCTCGACGTTGACGCCGAGCAGGTGACGCAGCGTCGAGGATGCGAGACGGGTCAGCCGGTCCAGCACGACGTCGAGCATCGGCAGGCGCTCGTAGAGCACCAGGCCGGCGCTCAGGATGCGGCTCATCGCGGTCTGGTCGGTCGCCTGGGTGGCGACGCCGAACAGGTCGTCGATCTCCTCCTGGGTCATCGCCCTGACCGGTGCGTCCGGGAACTTGGGCGCCTCGGGCAAATCCCAGCCGAGGGCGGGATCGATCTCGTCCTCCAATCCACCCTCCTGATGCGGGCTCGCGCGACGTCCTGTCGGCAGGCACACTATGGGCCGGGAACGTTTGCCGCGCGTTAACGGCGGGCGTCGAGGATGGGTTGGTGACGGATGGACACGGTGGTCGATCTCGCCTTTGGACGCGGCCGGCTTTCGGTGCGGCTGCCGCCGGGCGCGCGGCCGATGGTGATAAGAAAGCCGGCGCTGCCGAAGCTGCCCGACCCCGCGCGCGCGGTGCGGGACGCGTTCGAGGCCCCTTATGGCGGGGCTCCGCTGCGTGCGCTGGCGGCCGGGCGCAAGAGCGCCTGCATCCTGGTCTGCGACATCACCAGGCCGGTGCCTAACGGCGCCTTCCTGCGGCCGATGATCGAGGTCCTGACCGGCGCCGGCATCGCGCAGGACGGCATCACCGTGCTGGTCGCGACCGGGCTGCACCGGCCGAACCTCGGGGAAGAGCTGGCCGAGGTGATCGGCGACCCGTGGGTGCTCGCCAACGTCCGGGTCGAGAACCACTTCGCGCGCGACGACGGGGCGCATGCCGATCTCGGCGTCACCGAGGGACGCGGCACGCCGATCCGGATCGATCGCCGCTTCGTCGATGCCGAGCTCAGGATCGCGACCGGGCTGGTGGAGCCGCACTTCATGGCGGGCTGGTCAGGCGGGCGGAAGGTGGTGGCGCCGGGCATCGCGCATCACGAGACCATACGCACCTTCCACTCGGCGCGGTTCATGGAGGACCCGCTCGCGGTCCAGTGCAACCTCGCGGGCAACCCGCTGCACGAGGAACAGCTCGAGATCATCCGCCGGATCGGCGAGGTTCATGCGCTCAACGTCGTGCTCGACGACCAGCGCGCGCTCGCTTTCGTCAGCTTCGGCGAGGTGATCGAGAGCCATCTCGCGGCGGTGCGGTTCGTGTCCGGGCACAGCAGGGTGCCGGTCGGACGCCGGTTCGGGACCGTCCTCACCTCGTCGGCCGGCTATCCGCTCGACCGGACCTACTACCAGACGGTCAAGGGAATGGTGACGCCGCTCGACATCCTGGCACCCGGCGGCAGCCTGATCATGGCGTCGGAATGCGCCGAGGGTCTCGGGTCGGCAGAGTTCAGGGCGTCGCAGTCACGGCTGCTGGCGCTGGGGCCCGACGGGTTCCTCGACGCGATCGTGCGCAAGCGCCTCGCCGACATCGACGAGTGGCAGACCGAGATGCAGCTGAAATCGATGCGCGCGGGCCAGGTGTTCCTCTACACCACCGGGCTCGACAAGGCGGAGCGGCGTTGCACCGGGGTTACGATCGTCGACGACATCGAGGCCGCGGTCGCACGCAGCATCGCGCGCATGGGGGATGCGGACGTCGCGGTCATCCCCGACGGGCCCTACGTCGTGCCGGTGCGGGCGGCGGTCTGAGGTGTCCCGGCGCCCCAAATAATGGGTGGTCGGACCATGCCGTGGGCGAGATCGCACTTGGGGTCGTGGCCGAGCGCGCGGCGCAGCTTGCCGGCATGGATGGTGGACCGGGATTGCAGCCAGCGGACGCGGCCGGGGTCGGGCACGTGGGTTTGGCCGGGCCGGCGGGTCTCCGGACCGTAGAGCCGGTCGCGGATGGTCTGGCGGGCGGCGTCCGGCAGTCGGCTTGATCTTCCACAGGTAACCGACCTTCCGCCGATACACGCGCCACTCGACTTTGTCGCAAGTGCTTCGAAGGCGTGCGGCAGGAGAACCCGGGATCTAGCCGGAGCATTCCGTCGTCTAAAGACAATGCTTCGCTGCCGTCAGAGGAGCGAAATGGCGATGAGCGAAGACACCAACCTGCACTTTGATCTGCATGTTGAGAGTGCTCGGCGCGCCTCACAGGAAGAGGCGGATCGGATAAGCTCGTCTGCACCACGCCCTCTTGGCATGCACGATATCGTGATCCGAGTCCAAGTGGTGATTCCACAAGCCGACATCGATCGCGCGCTGGCGCTCGGTCAGGCACTCGATCTCTCCTCCTATCCAATAGAGGTGAGAGCTGCAGATGCCTGGTCGGGGATGACGGACGACGGGAGCGACCGCCTTGCCACGCGCGCGGCGCAGTTCGCAAACTGGACACGGACGGGCTCAGTTGCAGACGAGGAGGAGTTGAAGAGATTCGAAGAATATTCCGCAGACGTGACGCGGGAAGGATTCCACAAGGACGTCTATGACGACAGCCGACAGTTCCCTACAGTCGGGATCGGCCACAAGGTGGTCACAGAAGACCACCTCAAGCTTGGAGACAAAATCGGGATGGATCGAATCGATGACTTCTTCCGGAAGGACGGAGAGGTCGCGCTCGATGCCGCCTGTCGCCAAATGACAGAGGCTGGGATCACCGATCCGGACTTTCTTAACGCTCTAGCGTCGGTCAACCTTCAGCTCGGTTCGAGCTGGAACAAGCAGTTCGTAGAGACCTGGGGGGACATCAGGCGCCGCAACTACGAGAAGGCAGCGCTAGAAGCTGGCCGATCCGATTGGGCCAGGCAGACGCCTGCTCGCGTAGCGCAATTCCAGGAGGCCCTTCGTGCTCTCGCTCGAAAAGAAGAGGCGCGATAACCTGCGCCGAATCCTTTCTGGCGCGGCTGTTGTCAGTGCCACGTCGATGTTCCTGACGGTTACCGCGCACGTGATCCCCCGATCGCGACTTCCCAGCAGCTTTCTCTACTGCCTTCCCGAGACGAAGCCTGATCTGAAAATCTTCGCAGGCGCGGTGACGGCGAATGGCGGGTTGCGGTTCGGCCTCAGTGACTGGGAGTCGACCGGCAACCATCTCGGGCTCTGGGGGGTTGCTCGCCGGTCTGGCGCCGGGTGGGAGTATCAGGACAACATGAGTGACACCGAACAAGACAGACGTTGCGACGTAAGGATCACTCGGGAAAAAGACGGCTCCCTTCGACTCCTTTCGGTCGATGGCGCTGAATGTGGAGGCATGGTTTATGGCGGTGCCGGTACGAGCATCGGCAATATTCGTTTTACCCGAAAAACCTTCGAAGGCCCGGTTACGTGGCAGTTGGACGACGCTGACAGCTTCTTCAGCCAGGCGGGACAGTGCGGCAGGTGAGCTCACGCCATGGTTTTCGCCCGCGATGGGGCACCTCTTGCATTCGTTCGCAACCGATTAGAGGTCCGCGCCGGCACGCCGCAGGTATTCGGCGGTCGGGACCATGCCGTTGGCGAGATCGAATTGGGGCTCGTAGCCGAGCGCGCGGCGCAGCTTGCCGGCATGGATGGTCGATCGGCCTTGCAGCCAGCGGACGCGGCCGGGGTCAGGCACGTGGACCTGGCCGGGGCGGCGGGAGATCGGGCCGTAGAGGCGGTCGCGGATGCCTTGCCGGACATTGCCCGGCAGGCGGCCAGTCAGCGTCCATACCAGCTTGCGGCAGGGTCCGATCACGGCGACGCGGCGGAGCAGGCGCTCGGGATCGGCGGCGAACGCGACGAGCTTGCGGGCGGCGCCGGTGTTGCGCAGCAGCGTGCCGGACGGGCGGAATTGCGGCCCCTTGGCGCCGGCGGCGACCGCCAAGCCGTCGTAGAACTGCTTCCAGGTGACGGGCGCGGGACCGGACACCAGGAAGCGCTGGCCGAGCGCCGCCTGGTGCACGGCGGCCAGGATCATCGCGCTCACGACGTCGTCGACGTAGACGGCGTTGCAGATGCCCTCGCCCGCGTCGGGCAGGATCACGGTACCGTGCCGCAGCATGTCGGCGGGCTCGATCGTCCACGGGCGCGAGTGCGGGCCGTAGACGATCGTCGGCTGGAGGATGGTGGCCGCGATGCCCTCGTCGCGCACGGCCCGGAGCAGGTCGCGTTCGAGATCGAGCTTGGTGTGGGCGTAGCCGGAGGTGGCGGTGGTCGCCTGGGTGTGCTCCGTGACCTCGCCGTCCTGCGGCGACTCGTAGACGACGAAGCTGCTGAGATGCACCAGGCGGCACTGATGCGCGCGGCAGGCGCCGATCAGGGCGCGCAGGGCGCCCTGGTTCCACAGCGTGTCCTGCCAGTCATAGGCGCAGTGGAACACGACCGCGACGCCCGCCAGCGCCGGGCTGACCATCTCGGGGTCGGCGAGGTCGAGCGTGCGGATGGTGACGCCGAGGTCGCGGAGGCGGGCGCCGGCCTCGCCACGGACCAGGCAGGTGACGGCGGCGCCCTGCTCGACCAGGCGCTCGGCGAGCCGGCCGCCGATGAAGCCGGTGGCGCCGGTG
>CAXTPV010000111.1:0-7248 GCA_964246135.1 uncultured Acetobacteraceae bacterium
CCTCAACTCCCGCCATTTCGCGCGCCCGCCCGATGACCGCGGCCTGGGCCGGGCTGTGGCTCGGGATCGTGGTCGGCATCGGCACCGTGATCGGCACGCTGGCGGGCGGCCCCGCGTCCGACCTGCTGCTGCGGTGGCGTGGTCCCCGCGCCGATCTCCGCTTCGCGTTCGCGCTGCTGCTGATCGGCCAGCCGTTCCAGATCGTCGCCTTCGCGACGCATGATCGTGCGCTGTCGCTGGCGGCGCTCGCGGTCACCACGGTGAGCGGCGCGTTCACGGTGGCGCCAGTGATGTCGGCGCTGCAGGGCATGGTCGCGCCCGGACAGCGGGCGTCGGCGAACGCGCTCTATGCCCTGGCCGGCACGGTGATCGGCGGCGCGCTCGGGCCGCCGCTGTTCGGCGCGATCAGCGACGCGCTGACACCGAGCCTGCATCAAGGCGCGCTCAGGGCCTCGCTGCTGGTGTGCGCGGTGCTCGGGTTCTGGCCGGTGCTGCACCTTGGTTTGCTGATACGCCGGCTCGATCTGGTCAGGGCATGAGGCCGCGGGACGCGGTCAGGGCTTGACCTCGTCGGTGTGGACCTCGAACACCGGCAGCCAGGAGGAGCCGAAGCTGGTGGTGAGTGCCACGTCGGTGGCGTCGCGGCCGCGCGCCATCAGGATGCGTCCGATCCGCCGCGCGTTGTGCCTGGCGTCGCGGGTGTACCATTGGCCGCCGAGGAACACGTCGAACCAGGCCGAGAAGTCCATCGGGCTGTCGGCGAGCGGCACGCCGATGTCGCCGAGATAGCCGGTGCAGTAGCGCGCCGGGATGTTCATGCAGCGACAGAGCGTGACCGCGAGGTGGGTGAAGTCGCGGCAGACGCCGACCTGCTCCTCGTGCGCCTCGAACGCGGTGCGGGTGGGCCGCGCGAGCTGGTAGTCAAAGCGGATGCGCCGGTGGACGTAGTCGCAGATCGCATCGACCCTGCCCCAGCCGGGCTGGATGCCGCCGAACAGCGACCAGGCGATCGACGACATCCGGTCGGTTTCGCAGTAGCGGCTGCCGAGTAGGAAAGTCAGGGTCGCGTCCGGCAGACGCTCGACCGGCACCTGCTCGGCGCCGGGCGCGATGGCGTCGAGTTCGCCGCTGTCCTCGACCAGGATATCGGTGCTGATCCGAAAGCGGCCGGGGGGCGCCACCACGCGCGTCACGGTGTTGCCGAACCCGTCAGTGAAGTCGGTGGCGGCAACCTCGGGGCCGAAACCAATCACGTGCGGCGAGCGGAGATCGGGCAGCCGGCTCGGGTGGACGCTGAGCAGCATCATGATCGGCGTCGGTTGCGGCACCTCGAGCTCGATGTGAAACCCGGTCCTGATCAGCATGCGCGGCACTCCCCTGGCGTTGATGTCTGTCCCGCGATGAACGCGCCCTCAGGCAGGCGGGACGGCGAGGCCTGCGTCACTTGCACCGAGACGTCCATTCCGAGGCAGTCGAACGGATCGCCGAGATAGGTGCCGGCCAGCGGCACCGCCTGGCGCGCGGCCCGCGTCACCGCGACCCGCAGCAGGTCGCGCGAGCCGACGATGCCGTTGGTCGGATCGAAATCAATCCAGCCGCCGCCGGGCAGGAACACCTGCGCCCAGGCATGGGTCGAGCCGCCGCCCGAGTGCTGCGGGTTGCCCCCGCCCGCCAGCACGTAGCCGGACACGAAGCGGGCGGCCAGACCGAGGCGTCGCGCCGCGTCGATCATCAGCACCGCGAAGTCGCGACAGCAGCCGGCGCCGCGCGACAGCGGGGGGGCGGGGGGCGGCGCGCCGGCCGCGCGCCGGCCGGCGTAGCGGAAGCGCTGGTGGATCGCATGGGTGATCGCGCGCATGGCGTCGAAGCTGGCGCTGGGTCCAGCGTCCGGAGAGGCGCGGCCGAGTGCCTCGGCCCAGTCACGCACCTTGCCGTTCCGGTCATCGAAACCGGGGGCGAGGAAGCCTGCGAGATCGATCCGCTCGTCCTCGCCGTAGCCGGGGCCGGTGAGCGCCGGCAGCGATGCGTGACCGACGGCGCGATGATCGACCAGCAACGTGGTGAGGAACCGCAGGGTGTCGGCGCGCCGGTCAAAACCGGCGATGGTCACGCAATTGCCGAACGCGTCGAACACGTGCCGCAGCGCGCAGGGCTCGGGCTCGACCAGCAGCGTGTGGTCGAGCAGGCGCTGATCGTGGCTGTCGCGCGGCCGGAACATCATGCGATGCTCGCCAAACGAGACCTGGCGGCGATAGCGATAGGTGGTGAGGTGCTGGACGGCGAGGATCGGCATGGGACTCCGCGACTGGGCCGTCCGGCGAGGCGTTCGAGACGCCACTCCGAGGCAAGCAGGTTGCATGCCACGATCATCACGCGCATCGGCGCGGCCGCGTGAGCCTGCTCGGGCCGCTCGACCCGCATCCGGTGCGCGTCTCCAACCCGGACGGGGCGTCGCGCTTCCTGCTGGTGGCGGATCACGCGGGGCGACGCTGCCCGGCGGCGCTCGGCGATCTCGGGCTGGAAGCGCGCGAGTGGGAGCGTCACATCGCGGTCGACATCGGCATCCGGGGGCTTGGCGGCATGCTCGCGCGCGAGCTCGACGCCGCCCTGATCGAGCAGCGCTACTCGCGGCTGGTGATCGACTGCAACCGGCCACCTGGGCATCCCTCCTCGGTGCCGGTGATCAGCGAGCGCACCACGGTCCCCGGCAACCAGGCGCTCGGCGCCGGCGACCGCGCGGCGCGCGAGGCGGCGATCCTGCACCCCTATCAGCGGGCGATCGCGGCGATGATCGAGCGCCGGCGCGAACGCGGGCGCGCGACCGTGCTGATCGCACTGCACAGCTTCACGCCGGTCTATGAGGGGCGCGCGCGGCCCTGGCACGCGGGCGTGCTGCACGATGGGCGCGGCGGCCTGGCGCTCGCGGTGCTGTCGCTGCTGCGTCGGGAGCCGGGGCTGGTCATCGGCGACAACGAGCCCTATTGCCTGAGTGCCGTCTCGGACTACACGGTGCCGCTGCACGCCTGGCCGGCGGCGCTCGACCATGTCGAGCTTGAGGTCAGGCAGGATCTCATCGCCGGCCAGGTGGGACAGGCGGAATGGTCAATGCTGCTCGCGCGCGTGCTCGGGGCGGCGGAATGACGGAGCGTATGACGATGACGGCCTCTGGCATCGAGCCCGCGACCGAACCGGATCACCTCACCGGCCGCACCCGGCTCGCCGGCGTGGTCGGCTGGCCGGTGATGTATTCGCGCTCGCCGCGCCTGCATAATTACTGGATCGGACGCCACGGGATCGACGGCGCCTACCTGCCGCTCGCGGTGCGGCCGGGCATGCTCGAGGTCGCGCTGCGTGGGCTGCTGCACAGCGGCTTCGCCGGAGTCAACCTCACCATACCGCACAAGGAGACGGCGCTCGCGCTCTGCGACGAGCACGACGAGACCGCGTCGCGCGCCGGGGCCGCCAACACGCTGACCTTCACCGAGGATGGCCGCATCTTCGGCAGCAACACCGATGGCGAGGGTTTCCTCGGCAATCTCACCTCCGCCGGCGTCGATCCCGCCGGCGGCCCGGCGCTGTTGCTGGGCGCCGGCGGCTCGGCGCGCGCGATCGCCGCCGCCCTGCTGGCGATCGGCGTCGCGGTGTCGATCTCGAACCGCACCGAGCAGCGAGCCGAGGCACTCGCGGCCTCGCTGCCCGGCATACGCGTGATCCCCTGGGCGCGGCGGGACGACGCGCTGCGTGACCAGGCGCTGCTGGTCAACACCACCTCGATCGGCTGGTCCGGCGGCAACGCGACCGACCCCGAGGACGGTGCGCCCGGCTCGCCGATCAATCTCGACCAGGCCGGCGCCGGCCTGGTGGTGAACGACATCGTCTACGTGCCGCTCGAGACCCGGCTGCTGGCCGATGCGCGCGCCCGCGGGCTGCGGACGGTCGACGGGCTCGGCATGCTGCTCTACCAGGCGCGCCCCGGGTTTGCCGCCTGGTTCGGGGTCGAGCCGGTGATCGATGCCGCGTTGCGCGAGCGGATCGCGGCCGACATCCCGCCGCGCTGACCCGCCCTCGCCGGCGGGGTCGGTATCGCCCGCGCCGGACGCGGGTGATCGGGCTGACCGGCGGCATGGGTATGGGCAAGTCCACCGCGGCCAGAGTCTTTCGGGCGTATGGCGTGCCGGTGTTCGACGCCGATGCCGCGGTGCATCGGCTGCAGGAGAGCGGTGGTGAGGCGGTTGCCGCCATTCGCCTGATCGCGCCGGGAGTGGTGATCGAGGGCCGAGTCGACCGGGCGCGGCTGCGGCAGGCGATCGCCGACCACCCTGCCCTGCTCGGCGCGCTGGAGCGCATCCTGCATCCGCTGGTGCGCGCCGCGCGCGAGCGGTTCTTGGGCCGGATGCGTCGCGCCGGGGTTGGGGTCGTCGTGCTCGACGTGCCGTTGCTGTTCGAGACCGGCGGCGACGCGGCCTGCGATCTGGTGGTCGTGGTCTCGGCGTCAAGCTCGGTGCAGCTCGCCCGGGTGCGGCGACGGCGGCTGATGGCCGATGCGGAAGCCGTTCGCCTGATCGCGCGGCAGCTCCCCGATCCCGAGCGACGCCGACGCGCGGATGTCGTGATCCCGACCGGCCTGTCACGGCACGAGAGCGCGCGCCGGATACGGCGCCTGCTTGCCTCGCTCCGGGCGGGCGTCTCGTTGCCGCGCAGCGGGTCGCGCGTTTCATGAAAGGATCATCACAATGGAACCGCTTCCCGGGGCAGTGTCCGGCCCGCAAACGACCCCCACTTCCGGGGACGTCGTTCACGATGCAAAAAGGCAGGCGGATCCATGTCCTGGAAGCAGTTCTGGAAATCGACGTGCGCGACGGTCGCGCTCGGCTCCTTCACGGCGCAGCCGGTGCTCGCGGCAAGGCTGCCGCTGGTGGTGCTCGGCACCAAGACGAGCGCCGCGTCGGAGGCCTACGCGATCGATCCGGCGAGCGAGCCGCATCTGAGCCATGCGCAGAAGCTCGCGCTGATCAAGCACGACATCAAATACGTGTTCGTGATCTACCAGGAAAACCGCTCGTTCGACTTCGAGTTCGGCACCTTCCCGGGCGTTGACGGCCTGTTCAACCAGCCGTCGTCGCAAATCCTCGGGTTCACGCAGAAGATCGTCAACACCGACGGCTCGGTGGGCACGATCTCGCCGTTCCTGATCCCGGAGACGGTGACGGCGGCGAACGGCAAGACGGTGCCGCTCTACCCGGCCGACACCGCCAGCACCGATCATTCGCAGGCCGGCTACAACGTGGCGCTCGACGTCAATGCGAACCTCCAGGCGGCGAATGATCGTTACGCGCTGAACGAGGAGAAGCTGACGACGGATGCGTCGGGCAACATTATCTCGACCTCGACGCGCAAGGCACCGACCAGCCATCCGACGCTCGCGCAAAAGCAGATGGCAGAGCTCGACATGAGCCATGTTGATTGCAACACGATCCCGTTCCTGTGGCAGTACGCCGACCGCTTCGCGCTGTTCGACGGCTTCCATCAGACGGTGATCGGACCGTCGACGCCGAACGCGGTCGCGATGATCGCCGGCCAGTCGGGCCTCACGCAGTGGGCGTTGCATCCGAACGTCAGCACCGCGAATGCCGCCACCGCGTCGAGCGGCGTGCCGCTGGTCAACGACAGCGGTCCGTTCCCTGGCTCAAACCTTGACCATTCGCCGATCAAGCCGCCGTACAACCCGGACGATTCCAGCCCGGCGACACCGCACATCAATCAGACCTACGCGTCGCTGCCGCTTTCGTTCATGGGCGACAGGATCAACGCGACTGTGGCATCGGATCAGAACCCGACCATGGATCTGGCCGACGTGCAGGACGACATCACCCTGATCGCCGGCGAGAACCTGCCGCCGACCAACTGGGCCTGGTACGAGCTCGGTTTTGCCAATGAGCCGAACGATCCCTCCAACAACGTCGCCGGCAACCCGCACAGCGACTTCATCGTGCATCACGAGGGGCCGCAATATTTCGGCTACGTCGCCGACAACGCCAAGGTCGCGCAACAGCATCTGTTCGGCCAGGGCAAGTTCTACGACGACATCGCCAACGGCAGGTTGTCGCCACAGGGCGGCGTGTTCTACGTCCGCGGCGGTTACGGCAACCTCGATGGGCTGAAGCCGGTCGATCCGAACCCGACCGTCCGGGCCGACTTCACCGGCAATGACGATCATCCCGGCTACTCCGACACCCAGATCAGCGAGGCCTCGGTCGCCGACACGGTGAACGCGATCGCGAAGTCGAAATACTGGAAGAACAGCGCGATCATCATCACCTACGACGAGACCGATGGACTGTATGACCATCAGCAGCTCGCGATCCGGGCGCTCGATCCGGAGGGTAATCCGGTCGAGCAGGGCCCGCGCATCCCGGCGCTGGTGATCTCGCCCTACGGCCGCGCCCACGTGATCGTGCATCAGAAGTCCGAGCATGGCTCGGTGATCAAGTTCATCGACGAGGTGTTCGGCCTGACACCGCTCGCCGACCTGCCGGACGAGGAGCTCGGCCAGGTCGAGGGCTACTTCAATTTCGGCCAGCCCTATCTCTCGCCCTCTGACGACAACGTGCCTGGTGTTGGCGATCTGTTCCCGGCATTCGACAACGAGCGCCTGCTCGGCGAGGCGACGCCGATCCCGGCCGATTACGCCGAGATCAACCCGTTCATCGTCCACGCGCTGCCGCATTACGCACCGATCGGCGGCTGCAGGGCGCTCGAGATCAAGCCGACCGATTACCGCGGCAAGGGCGTGATCGATCCGGCGCCGGCCGACTTCAACCCGCGTCCCGGCACCAACCCGGGCATTCCGACCAGCGGCATTTGGACGCCCTGATCGACACCCGCCCCACTGCAATCCCGCGCGAATGGAAAGGGACCGGCTCGGCCGGTCCCTTTTTCATGTCGCACGCTGTTTGGAACCGCACGCCGATGCTCAGGACATGCCTCGCGTTGTCGCTGCTGGCGATCGCCGTCCTCGGCGTGCACCGTGCCCGTGCCGACACCCTCGACGACATCCGCCATCGGGGCGCGCTCACCTGCGCCGTCAGCAACGACACCGACGACTTCTCGCTGTTTGACGGCCACGGCAACCTCGCGGCGCTCGGCGGCGATCTCTGCCGCGCGGTTGCCGCCGCGATCTTTCCGGACGGACGCAAGCCCCGGATCGGGCGAAGTGCCGAGCATCAGGTCGGCATGGCCGTCGGCGAC
>CAXTPV010000112.1:0-625 GCA_964246135.1 uncultured Acetobacteraceae bacterium
ATGGCGGCCTGGGCGACGTCGCCTCGCTCGCCGACCTCGCACGCGCGGCGGCGCGGCATGGCGCCGACGCCCTATCGATCAGCCCGGTGCACGCCCAGTTCTCCGCCGATCCCGACCGTTTCAGCCCCTACGCGCCGTCGAGCCGGACGATGCGCAACGCGCTGCACGCGACGATCGACCCCGGCGGCGACGAGGCGGCCGCCCTCGGTGACGCCGAGCTGGTCGATTGGCCGCGTGCCGGCAGGCTGCGGCTGGCGGCGCTCAGGCGTGCGTTCGAAGCCGGCGGCCGCGATGACCCGGCGTTCGCCGCCTGGCGCGCCGACGCCGACGAGGGGGTCGAGCTGCACGCGCGGTTCGAGGCCCTGCATCAGCACCACTTCGACGCCGGACGCGGGCCGTGGCACTGGCGCGACTGGCCGGGCGGCCATGCCGATTGCGCGTCCGCCGCCGTCGAGGTGTTCGCCAGTGCGCACGCCGGCGAGGTGAGCTGGCACGCCTGGCTGCAATACCGCATCGAGATCGGGCTGGAGGCGGCGCAGGACGCGGCACGGCAGGCCGGCATGGCGGTCGGGCTGATCTCGGACCTCGCGGTGGGTGCGGATTCCGGCGGCTCGCACAGCTGGAG
>CAXTPV010000112.1:683-7173 GCA_964246135.1 uncultured Acetobacteraceae bacterium
TCACCATCGGCGCGCCGCCCGACCTGCTCGCCCGCGACGGCCAGGACTGGGGCATCACCGCGTTCTCGCCGCACGGACTGCGGGCGCATGGCTACCGCGCCTTTGTCGAGATGCTGCGCTCGGCGCTGCGCCCGGCGGGCGGGGTCAGGATCGATCACGCCATGGGCCTGAGCCGGCTGTGGGTGGTGCCAACGGGCGCCTCCTCGGCGCACGGCACCTACCTCGCGATGCCCGAACGCGACCTGCTGCGTCTGCTGCGGCTCGAATCCTCGCGCCACAAGGCGATCGTGCTCGCGGAAGACCTCGGAACCGTGCCCGACGGGTTCAGCGACCGGCTGGAGGCGTCCGGCATCGACGGCATGCGGGTGCTGTGGTTCGAGCGCGACGGCGCGCGTTTCGAGGCGCCGAGGCAGTGGCGACGGCATGCGTCCGCGATGACCAGCACGCATGATCTGCCGACCCTGGCCGGCTGGTGGCGCGGACGCGATCTCGACTGGAACGAACGCCTCGGCCGCGCTGGCGCCGACGCCCGCGACGAGCGCGCGCGCGACCGCGCCGCCCTGTGGCAGACGATGCGCGACAGCGGCGTCGCCACCGGCGACCAGCCCGCGGACTGGGACACCCACCGTTTCGCCGATGCCGCGACCGCGCATGTCGGGGCCTGCGCGTCCGAGCTGGTGATGCTGCCGCTCGAGGACGCGCTGGCGCTCGACGAGGCGCCGAACCTGCCGGGCACGACGGATCAGCACCCGAACTGGCGCCGGCGGCTGCCGGGCGACGCCGGCGCCCTGCTCGACGACGAACAGGTCGAGGCGCGGTTAAAGCAGCTCGATGAGCGGCGCGCGGCGTCATAGGCCGCCTCGAAAAACCATGGCGCGAGGGACGGAAGTTTGCGCAAAGTCGACACGGGCAACCGGGTCTCGCGGGCGGGCGTTTGCCCACGGGTTTCGGTCAAGGTGACGGCGTGAGCGACTAGGTCCGGCCACGCCCGGAGGTAACATGGACAGGCTGGTCGTGGTCTCGAACCGGGTTCCCGCGCCGACCGGGGGCGCCAACACCGGCGGCCTCGCGGTGGCGTTGCGGGCGCTGATGGAGCAGCGTGGCGGCCTCTGGTTCGGCTGGAGCGGCAACGTGTCGGACGACGGCATCGTGCATCAGGTCAGCACCAGGGACGAGGGCGCGGTGCAGTTCGCGACCGTCGACCTCACCCGCGAGGAACACGAGCGCTACTACAACGGCTTCTCGAACTCGACGCTGTGGCCGCTGCTGCACTCGCTGCTCGAATACATGAGCTACGAGCGCCGCAATCTGCAGACCTACCGGATGGTCAACGAGCGCATGGCGGAAACGCTGATGCCGCTGCTGCGTCCGACCGACATCCTGTGGATCCACGACTACCACCTGATCCCGATGGCCGCGGCGCTGCGCCATGGCGGCTTTCGCGGCCCGATCGGCTTCTTCCTGCACGTGCCGTTCCCCTCGCCCGACATCCTGTCCTCGGTGCCTGAAGGCGGGGCGCTGGTGCGTGACCTGCTCGCCGCCGACCTGCTCGGATTTCAGACCATCAACGACGTCGAGAACTTCGCGTCGGCCGCCAGCCGGTTCGCGGGCGCGAGCAAGCCGCCTGGCGGCAGCCTGCTCTATGGCGGCAGGCGGGTGCGGCTCGGCGCGTTTCCGGTCGAGATCGACTTCGACGAGTTCAGGCTGGCCGCCGAGAACGGCTGGCGCTCGCCCGAGACCGAGCGGCTGCGACGCAGCCTGCAGGGCCAGACGCTGATCTTCGGTGCCGAGCGGATGGACCCGACCAAGGGCCTGCCGCACCGGCTCGCGGGCTTCCGCCGCCTGCTCGAAACGCGGCCGGACTGGCGGCGCCGCACCACCCTGTTGCAGATCGCCGCGTCCAGCCGCACCGATGTCGATTCCTACCGCACGCTCCGCGAAGAGCTCGACCAGAGCTCGGGCGCCATCAACAGCGAGTGGAGCGAGGCGGACTGGGTGCCGGTCCGTCTGCTCGCGCGCGGCTGCCCGCGCGAGGCGATCGCCGGCTACATGCGCGAAGCCCGCGTCGGCCTGGTGACGCCGCTGCGCGACGGCATGAACCTGGTCGCCAAGGAGTACGTGGCGGCGCAGGATCCGCAGGATCCCGGCGTGCTGGTGCTGTCGCGCTTCGCCGGTGCCGCGCGCCAGCTTGGCGCCGCCCTGCTGGTCAACCCCTACGACGCCGACGAGATGGCCGACGCGCTCGACACCGCGCTGGGTATGACCCGCCCGGAGCGGCAGGACCGCTGGAAGATGCTCTCCAAGGCGTTGGCCGAGACCTCGACGCTGGGCTGGGGCCGGTCGTTCGTGAGCGCGCTGACCCGGATCGGCACCGCCGCGCCGGCGCCGATCCCGCGCATCCTGCACTCGATCGGCCATGGCGGCACCGCCGATGACCTGCCACCCACCCCCAAGCTCGCCGACACCGAGGCGTAGCCCGGCGCCATCCTCTCCCGGGCGCTTGCGCGGGCGGGCGATCTGGTCGCAGAACGGGTGCGATGCCGCCCCCGCTGCTGTCGCTCCAGGATATCGGTCTTTCTCTCGGCAGCGGCGCCCTGCTCGACGGCGCCGGCCTGAGCGTCGGCGCCGGCGACCGGATTTGCCTGGTCGGGCGGAACGGCTCTGGCAAGTCCACCCTGCTGCGCATCGCCGCCGGCGAGATCGCGCCTGATCGCGGCACCCGCTTCGTGCAGCCCGGCGCCACGCTGAGGGTGCTGGCCCAGGAGCCCGACCTTGGCGGCCACGCCACCATCGGCGGCTACGTCGAGGCGGGTCTCGGACCCGGCGATAACACCCATCGCGTCCGCGCCCTGCTCGACGAGTTGGGGCTCGACGGGCAGGCATCGGCCACGACCCTGTCTGGCGGCGAGGCCCGCCGGGCGGCGCTGGCGCGGGCACTCGCACCCTCGCCCGACCTGCTGCTGCTCGACGAGCCGACCAACCACCTCGATTTGCCGGCGATCGAGTGGCTGGAGCGCGCGCTCGCCGCGTCGCGCGCCGGGATCGTGGTGATCAGCCATGACCGCCGGCTGCTGGAGCGCGTCGCCCGCTCGGTGCTGTGGCTGGATCGCGGCCGCACCCGGCAGCTTGATCAAGGCTTCGCACGGTTCGAGGACTGGCGCGACGAGGTGCTGGAGGCAGATGAGGCCGAGCGGCACCGGCTCGGGCGCCAGATCGCGCGCGAAGAGGACTGGATGCGCTACGGCGTGACCGCCCGACGCAAGCGCAACGTCAGGCGCGTCGCCGAGCTCGCCTCGCTGCGCCAGCGTCACCGGGACGGCTTGCGCGCCAGCCAGACCCTGAACCTCGCCAGCACCGAGGCCGCGATGTCAGGCCGCCTGGTGGTGGTCGCCGAGAACGTGACCCATGCCTGGCCCGCCCCTGACGGCGGCGAGCGGCAGGTGGTGCGCGGGCTCGACCTGCGTGTGCTGCGTGGCGACCGGCTCGGCATCGTCGGCGCCAACGGTGCCGGCAAGTCGACCCTGCTCGGATTGCTGACCGGCACCCTCGCGCCGTCTGGCGGCCGCATCGTGCTTGGCGCGGCGTTGCAGCCGGCGACGCTCGACCAGATGCGCCAGAGCCTCGACCCGGCGGCGACGCTGGCGGGCACGCTCACCGGTGGCGTTGGCGACACGGTCGCGGTCGGCGGCGAGCGGCGGCACGTGATCGGCGTGCTGAAGGACTTCCTGTTCCGGCCCGAGCAGGCGCGCACCCCGGTCGGCACGTTGTCGGGCGGCGAGCGCGGCCGGCTGGCGCTGGCGACCGCGCTGATCCGGCCGTCGAACCTGCTGGTGCTGGACGAGCCCACCAACGATCTCGACCTTGAGACGCTCGACCTGATCGAGGACCTGATCGCGTCCTATCGCGGCACGGTGATGATCGTAAGCCACGATCGCGACTTCCTCGATCGCGTCGCGACCTCGCTGCTGGTCGCCGAGGGTGATGGACGCTGGACCGAATATGCCGGCGGCTGGTCCGACATGCTGGCGCAGCGCGGCAGCTCCCCCTTCGCTCCGGCGGCTGCAACGGAGGACGCCCCAAGGCGCGGCGCCCGGCAGGTCGCCGGTGTGGCCAACACTCCGGCCGCGCGCAAGCTCTCCTACAAGGACACCCACGCGCTGCAGGCATTGCCGCGCACGATCGAGGGGCTGGAGCGGGATGTCACCCGGTTGCAGGCGTTGCTCGCCGATCCGGATTTGTTCCGTCACGACCCGCGGGGCTTTTCGGCCGGCAGCCAAGCCCTGGCGTCGGCGGAAGCCGCCCTTGCGACGGCCGAGGAGGCCTGGCTCGAGCTTGAGCTCAGACGCGAGGCGCTTGGCGGCGCCTGAAAGCGCATTTGATTGTGTCAGCGATCGCTGACAAGCGGGCACGACACTCTTGGAAAGCCTCAGCTTGCATGGTCGATCAGGGGTCCGAGCCCCGATCGACTTGATTATCGGCTTGAAATTGCCGTGGGGACCGCAAGGAACAAGGCGAGGGCTCTGCCCTCGACCCGCTGGGGCCATCGGCCCCGGACCCCAGTTCTGAAGTAGAGGATTTCAAAGGCGAGCCTTTGATGGGATCGGGGCGTAAACAGCGCCTTCACCGTTCCGCGAACCGCGCCTCGATCGCGTCCCAGATCAGGCCGGCGGTGTTCACGCCGTCGAAACGGTCGATCTCCTGCAGGCCGGTCGGGCTGGTGACGTTGATCTCGGTCAGCCAGTCGCCGATCACGTCGATGCCGGCGAAGACGAGACCGTCGGCCTTCAGACGGGGTCCGATCGCGCGCACGATCTCACGGTCGCGCGCGGTCAGCGTCGCGGCCTCGGCGCGGCCGCCGACATGCATGTTCGAGCGCGCGGAGCCCGCCGCCGGCACCCGGTTGATCGCGCCGACCGCCTCGCCATCGACCAGCACGATGCGCTTGTCGCCACGCCTGACCGCCTGCTCGTAGCGCTGGATCATCAGCGGCTCGCGCGACCGCGACCAGTGCATCTCCAGCAGCGCCGCCAGGTTCTCGTCGTCCTCCCTGATCCGGAACACGCCGGCGCCGCCATTGCCGAACAGCGGCTTGACGATGATGTCGCGGTGGGTCGCGCGGAAATCGGCGATCGCCTGCAAGTCCCAGGTGACCAGCGTCGGCGGCATCAGCTCGGGGAAGTGGGTGACCAGCAGCTTTTCCGGCGCCTCGCGCACCGCGCGCGGGTCGTTGACCACCAAAGTCCGCGACTGCACGTGCTCCAGCATGTGGGTCGCGGTGATGTAGGCCATGTCGAAGGGCGGGTCCTGACGCATCAGGATCACGTCGACATCGGCGGCGAGGTCGAGCCGGGTCGCCTCGCCCCAGCGCCAATGCGCGCCGCGCTCGCGCCTGACCCGCACCCGCAGGGCGCGCATCGCGACCAATCGCTCGGTGCGGGGTGCGCCCGGGGCGTTCCGTCCCTCGGAGAGCGCCAGCGCCCGCACGTCGTAGTGCCAGAGCGCGTGGCCGCGTGCCTCGGCCTCTAGCATCAGCGCGAAGCTGCTGTCCTTGTCGATGTCGACCGCTTCGAGCGCGTCCATCTGGACCGCGACGCGCAACCCGCTCATGCGAGACGCGTCCGCATCGCCTCGATCCTGGCGCGTGCGCGGGCCTGCTCGTCGCCCTCGGGCACCAAAGCGACGAAGCGCTCCAGGCACTCGATCGCGGTGGTGAACCGCACCAGCAACTGGTTGAGCCCGGCGGCCTCGCGCCAGAGGGTCGGCTGATCGGGCGCGACCGCGAGCATGGTGCCGAGCACCTCGAGCGCCGCGTCGAGGTCGCCCGTCGCGCGCTGGCGCTCGACGATGTTGCGCTGGAGCCGCAGCAGCACCTCGCGGTTAGACATCGGGCGCAGCATGCCGGGCCGAAGCTCGGCCTCGTTGCCGCCCTGGCGACGCATCAGGGCCACCAGATCGCCCATGCCGATCGTGATGCCGCCGGCGAAGACGTCGAGCAGGATGTTGCCGTCACGGCGTCCGGACCGGCGGCCGGCGGCCGGCGCCGAGGACGCCTCCAGCTGCAGCAGGAAGTGGCCGGGAAAGTCGATGCCGCGCGCCTGCCAGCCGGCGGCACGGACGCAATGCAGCCAGACGATGCCGAGCGAGACCGGTAGGCCGAGCCGGCGCTCGGTCACGCAGAGCAAGTTGGCGTTGTCGAGGCTGTCATAGCTCTCGGTGTCGCCGGCGTAGCGGTGCCGCGCATGGATCAGGGCCGCCAGCGCGCCGGCGCGTGCCTCGAGCGAGCGGCCGTCCAGCACGCGGCCGATCTCGGCCGCCTCGCGCGCCAGCAGGCTCAAATGCGACGACGCCGCGTCGGCGTCGAGATCGGGGCGCGCGGCGCGGCCGAGCTGAAGCGCCGCGTCCGCGATGGCGGTCTCGACGTCAGCCAGCTGGCCGATCGCGCTCAGGGCCTGTTCCGGCTCGATCATCCGCTCATCATCCTGCCCCATCC
>CAXTPV010000113.1:0-7159 GCA_964246135.1 uncultured Acetobacteraceae bacterium
CCCCCGGCTGCGAGTGCCCCCCCGACTAGCTCGCCGCTCGCCGGTTTTCACGCGACATCCTCCATGCCACGCGGCGAGACGCCCCCATGACCAAGACTGCGGACTTGGTTCTTGCGACACTGCATGCGATCCGCGCCGACCTCGCCGAGATCCGAGCCGAGCAACGCGAGCAACGCCAGCCTTTAGGCGCCATCGAGCGCCACCTCGCGCACATGGACCTGACCGCCGCCAAAACCGGCACCCGCCTCGACCGCGTCCTAGACTCCCTCGACCGCATCGAGCGCCGCCTCGAACTCGCCGACGCGACCTGACGGACGGATGCCAGGTGATCTAGGGCACCCAAACGCCGTGATTTCTCATGAACGGCCAATTTAGCCTCGCCAGGCAGCGACGGCGAGCATGTATTGTTCTGCAAGCAGGGCAGATCGCAGGATGTGTCCAACCGTCCTCATAAACCGTTCGGTGAGGCTGAGCTCGACAACCGGGTGAGCCTTACCGCACCTAGATGAGGATGCTTACTGACGCCAGTTGCACACCACTTTCGTCCTGCGAGAAGCTGTTCCTGAGCATCGCCGCAATCTGCGCATCCAACGAGGACGCGACTGTTCGACCAGATGATACGCGAACTGCGACATCGGCAGATGATGCGTGACCAGCGTCACTCGCGGCGGAGCCGTCACTCGCAGTATTGTTTGCAGCTTGTAACGTGCTCGGTAAGGCTTTGGCGATGTCCGCGATCGACATCAACGGCGAGCCGATGCCCACATCCTGCTTGAACTCGGCCTCCCCGATCGTCCCTGCGATAGAAGAGACAGCAGACAAACCCTCAGCGATAGACTGCCCGACCCCATTTAGACTATCTACGTAAGACTCAGTGGCTGCGCGGTAACCGCTTGCATCGAACTCCCGCCCGCCCAATGAGGCGGTATACGCGTTTCCAGCTGCAAGTTCTCCACGCTCGACGTCGCCGACTTGTTTTGCAAAAGCCGAGTGACTGATACTGTTCCAGAAATTGACCTGCGTGGTGTCCGCAGCTGCCATGCCGACCTGAAAGTTCCGGACGTCGGATATCAACTCCGCTGCTGTAAACGCGGCCGCTTTCTGCGCGTCCGTAGTCGAATTAGCGTTGATTGTTGCCGCAAGCTGGCTGTAGGTCTGTGCGACTTGTGTCGATGTCTCACCGTCGGCCAGGGAGACGACGCACGCAGCCGCGTCAGTGCCGGCTCTCGGATCCGCTGTCGCCTCGCTGCGATCTGAAGAGTTGACGCAGACAGTCATAACGCCGCTCGTAGCGAACGAATACGTGATGTCAGTCGCGATCGATGCGGACATGACGGCTCCTCGACAAGGAATATCGCTATAAGGCAGCTCGCCTATGAATATTTAGTTAACGAGCACTCGTGGGGACCGCGGGCCAACCCGCGGTTCCACCCAGTCGCTGTCAGGGCATCAATCAGAAGCCTGAAATCCCGAACTCAGCTGAGAAGTAGCCGCCTCCAGAGCCGGCGTAGTCTGCCCCTGGTGCCCTCCCTGCTGTACACGTCGGCAATGTGCTCATGTCGGGAGGGTAGATCGGAGTGGCATAGTAGCCTGGTAGATACACGTTATTGCCGCTAACCACTCCTTGGTATACAAAGACTATTCTGAACGCGCAACCAACATTCGTGACGGTGGTCGACATGACATCAAATTCCACCGCTAACGACTCGCCTGCAGCGTAGGAAATCTCAAAGTCTGGATTTGCAATCGAGTTGGAGCTAACTGGCGATGTTGGCGCCATTGTGTAAGAGAAGGATGTGACTTGGTTTCCCGAATCGGCTTTGAGAGAGTTCTGTACCTGAACGGGACCGCTACTTCCATTCACGATGGTGACCACGCCGTTGGAGGTTTGAGCGCGTGCAGAGGTAACAATGAACAACGCTGTAGCACTTGCCAGCAGCACTTTTAGCATGTTTTCACGCATCGGTTCCTCCCAGATCGGGCGAGTGCGTTAGAGCCGAGTTTGCGCCTTGTCTAGACCGTTCCGGTAGCAAAACGCACCAGGCGTGCAACCTTTGGAGCTGAAGGAGTGGGGCTCTGACAGGCGCTGTTCCACTCTCTCGGCTCCGGCGATCAGTGCGATCTGAACGCTGCCGAAGAACTCCGCCGTCGTGGCAGACATCATCACGAGCGACGTTGACCTTTAGGCGCTATCACTATCTGGCTGAAGACACACGCAAGGTCTGGGCTCAGCTGGCACTCATCGGAAGAGGACGTGCCCGCCCGCCTGCACTTATCGTACGGCCGCCATGCCAAACGCAGAATCTTCATTCAATTCCAAGTTTCCCGCCCATCCGTCTTCAGTATAAGTCAGCTCAAATCCCGCTTCCTCGCACCCACATAAAGCTGCCGTGGCCGCCCGATCCAACGCAGCGGGTCCCGGTTCATCTCCAGCCACTGGCTGACCCACCCCGACGTCCGGGCGATCGCGAACAGCACCATGAACATGCTGGTCCGCACCCCTATCGCCTTGAGGATGATCCCCGAATAGAAGTGGACATTCGGACACAGCTTGTGATTCCGGAAACACGGGTCCTCGACCGCATCAAGCGCCGCCTCGAACGCGCCGACGCGACCTGACAGCCGCCCGAACGTCGGACGCGCCCAGGTCCTCGCTACCACGCCAGAGGCCGATCCTCGTAGTCGAGGTAGAGGTTCTCGCCCGAACCCATGTGCCGCTCCACGACGTCCGCGACCCCGCGGACGCTCGTCTCGACGTCGATCTCGGCCGCGACGGTGCCGTCGAGGGTGCCCATCGCGGTGTTCACCCAGCCCGGATGGATGCTGAGCACGGTCAGCCCGCGATCCCTGGTCTCCGCGTGGATGCCGCGCGCCAGCATGTTGAGCGCCACCTTGCTCGCCCGATACAGCTCCAGCCCGCCTTCGACGTTGATGGCGATGCTGCCCCGGTGCGACGACATGAAGGCCAATGTGCCGCCTGGCTGAACCAGTCGCCCCAGCAGCCGGCGCGCCAACCGGATGGGGCCGAACGTGTTGACCATCATGATGTCGGCGAACTCCGCCGGCGTGGCCGCCAGCACGCTCTGATGCAGCGGCCCGTAGATGCCGGCGTTCATGAAGATCGCATCGAACCGCCGCTCGCCGAGCCACGCCTCGAAGGGTCCGATCTGGCCGGAATCGGTGACGTCGATCGCGCCGGTCGCCAGCCGCGCCGGGTCAGGCGCCCCAAGCGCCCGCAGCGCGCTGGTGTCGGCACCCGTCCGGGCCGTGCCGACGACGCTCCAGCCCCGGCCGAGGAACTGCCCGGCAAGGCCGAGGCCCAGGCCGCGCTCGGCGGCCACGATCAGGATGGATTTCGGCACGCGCGCGTCTCCCCGGGGCGGCATCAGAGCGCGGTGTAACCGCCATCGGCCATGACCAGGGCCCCGGTCATGAAGCTGGAGGCGGGCGCCGCCAGGAAGGCGATCACCTCGGCGATCTCCCCCGGCTGCGCGACACGGCCGAGGGGGTGGGCGTCGGCATAGCCGGCGAGCGTCCCCCGGCTGTCCTCGACGATGCCCTCCAGGATGTCGGTTTCCACGACGCCAGGTGCCACCGCGTTGGCGCGGATGCCGTGCGCGCCATGCTCGACCGCGATCACCTTGGTGAGCTGGGCGATGGCGCCCTTCGAGGCGGCATACGCCGCCGTCTCCTTCATCCCCACCACGCTGACTATGGAGACGACGCTCACGATGACGCCGCCGCCTTGCGGCAGCATGGCCCGGACCGCCTCGCGCGAGTGCAGGAAGTTGCCCCGCGCGTTCACCGTCATCACCAAATCCCAGTCGGCGCCGCTGGTCTCGGTCAGCGTCGCGTTCAGCGTGCGGCCGGCGTTGTTGACCAGGATGTCCAGCCTGCCGAAGCGCTCTCCCGCCAGCGCGATGGTGCGCTTGGCCGTCGCCTCCTCGGACACGTCGCCCACCAGGGTGGCGACGTCGTCTGCCGCCAGTCCGCCGACCGCCTCGTTCCGGTCGCTCGCCACCACCCGGGCGCCGCGGGCGCGCAGGAGTTCGACCGTCGCGCGTCCGATGCCGCGGGCCGCGCCCGTGACCACGGCGACCTTGCCGGCAAGGCTCCAGCTTTCGGGTGTCATGACAGGGTCTCGCCTCCAGGATCGTGTCGCGTGACCCCTACCTGGCAGGCCAAATCCCCTCGGATAATCCACGATTATCCGCACACAGTGCTTGGGCTGGCCCGCATGATCCTGGCAGGATCGGCCTCGTCAGGGACCGACGTCCTCAGGAAGTCGATGAAGGCCTTGACCGTCGCCGGCGTGACCCGCTGCTTTTGGTAGTAGGCGTGAAAGCCCGGGAACGGCGCCGACCAGTCCTGCAACAGGATGGTCAGGCGGCGCTGCGCCACCCAGGGCCTGATCCGCTCCTCGATCCAAAAGCCGATGCCGACGCCGGCGAGGGCGGCGCTCACGGCGGCGCGCCGGTCAGACACCACCAGCGGTCCGCTCACGGCGACCGCGAACCACTCGCCGCCGCGCTGGAACTCCCAGTCGTAGACGCCGGTGCTGCCCGGCTGCCGCCAGTTGATGCAGCGATGGGCATGCAGATCGGCTGGTGTGTCGGGGCAGCCATGCCGCTCCAGATACGCCGGCGACGCGAACGCGACCTGCACCAGGCTGCCGCCCAGCCTGACCGCGACCACGTCCTGTTCCAGCAGCTCGCCGAGACGGATGCCGACATCGGCGCCGGTCGCCGCGATCCCCGTCACCGCGTCGTCGATGGTGAGGTCGAGAACGATGTCCGGATAGTCCTCGTGGAACCGCCCCAGCAACGGTTCGAGATGGAGCTCGAAGGCGAGGCGGGGCGCGCTCACCCGCAACCGCCCGGCCGGCCGGTCGCGCAAGCTGGCCGCGTGCTGCACGGCGGCGTCCAGCGCCTCCAGCGCGGGCGTCAGTCGCGCCAGCAACTGCGTGCCCGCGTCGGTCAGCGACATGCTGCGGGTGGTCCGGTTCAGCAACCGCACGCCCAGTCGCTGCTCCAGCTCGCGAATCGTCTGGCTGAGCGTCGAGGGCGACAACCTCAGACGCCCGGCCGCACGGGCGAAGTTGCCTTCCATGGCAACCGCCGCGAAAGCCCTGAGATCCGCGTAATCGCTGCCGCGCATACGATAGGGGTCCCGACAGAACAGTGCGCGTCCCATTCTCGAGCGAGCAGGCTGTTAGCGAGCCTACATCAAGCCCGCCGACGCGCTACGACGTTGGCGGCATCGCAGCCATACGTTACAATACCGTCTGTCGGACGTGACCGCCTTGCCTTGAACACCTAAAATCTTGATTAAATTTCAAGTGTCCCGCCCACCCGTCCTCAGCCTCAGTCAAGCTCCGGTCTCACCCCAAATCCCGCTTCGCGGCCCCCACATACAGCTGTCGCGGCCGCCCGATCCGGTGCAGCGGATCCCGGTTCATCTCCAGCCACTGGCTGACCCACCCCGAGGTCCGCGCGATCGCGAACAGCACCGTGAACATGCTGGTCGGCACCCCCATCGCCTTGAGGATTATCCCCGAATAGAAGTCGACATTCGGATACAGCTTGCGATCCCGGAAATACGGGTCCTCCAACGCGATCCGCTCAAGCTCGACCGCCATCTCCAGCTGCGGATCAGAGGTGATGCCGAGCTCGCCCAGCACCTCATGACAGGTCGCCTGCATGATCTTGGCGCGAGGATCGAAGTTCTTGTAGACGCGATGGCCAAACCCCATCAGCCGCACGCCCGAGTTCTTGTCCTTCACTTTGGCGATGAAGTCCGGAATCGCGCTCTTGTCGCCGATCTCGTCGAGCATCCGCAGCACCGCCTCGTTGGCGCCCCCATGCGCCGGCCCCCACAGCGCCGCGATCCCCGCCGCGATCGAGGCGTAAGGGTCGGCCCCGGTCGAGCCCACCATCCGCACCGTGCTGGTCGACGCGTTCTGCTCGTGATCGGCGTGCAGGATCAGGATGCGGTCCATCGCCCGGCTCAGCACCGGGCTCACCTGGTAGCTCGCCGTCGGCACCGCGAACAGCATGTGCAGGAAGTTCTCGGCGAACGTCAGGTCCGCCCGAGGGTAGATCACCGGCTCGCCGACCGAATGCTTGTAGGCCCACGCCGCGATCGTCGGGATTTTCGCGATCAGCCTGACCGCCGCCAACCGGCACGCCTCCGGATCGGCGAGGTCGAGTTCCGCGTGGTAGAACCCGGCCAGCGCCGCCGCCCCGGCGCAGATCATCGCCATCGGATGCGCATCGGTACGGAACCCGCCAAGGATCTGCCGCAGCTCTTCCGGCACCATCGCGTTGCCACGCAGCTCCGCCTCGAACCCCGCGCGCGCCGCCTCGTCCGGCATGTCGCCATGCAGCAGCAGGTAGGCGACCTCGGGGAACGTCGCCCGCTCGGCCAGTTGCTCGATCGGATAGCCGCCGTGCAGCAGCACCCCTTCGTCGCCGTCGATATAGGTGATCGCGCTCTCGGTCGCCGCGGTGCCGCCATAGCCGGGATCGAACGTGAACAGCCCGAGCGCCGGATACAGCTTGCGGATGTCGACCACCGCCGGACCGATCGTCCCCGAGATCAGCGGCAGCGTGACGCTCTTGCCGCCGCCATCAAGCGTCACGGTGACGGCGTCGTTACGGGTGCTGCTCATGCCAGGTCCTTCTGATGCGCGCGGATCGCGCCGCCGCGACGAAGACCGGTTTACATAGGCGCGCCGGTCAGCCGGTGGCAACACGGCCCCCCGGGCTTTGGCGGCGTCGGCCTCAGCCTCGCCAGAACCGCTCCTGGTCGCGCAGCTCCGACCAGGTCGCCACCAGCGGCGCCCGGGCGTGGGACGCCATCGCCGCCAGCCAGCCGGTCACCGCGCCCGCGGCGAAGTCGTGCCGGCCGCCCGACGCAAGCCCGCCCAGCAGCGCCGCGCCCACGCTCGCGTCGTTGATCGCGCCGAGCTGCTCCTGCAGCCGGCCGAGCCGCCGCAGCAGCCGGCGGGTGTCGCCCCGCGGCAGGGCGGAAGCGAAGAACTCGAGCGCGTAGCGCAGCGTCTTGCCCGCCTTGCGCGTCGCGTGCAGCGCGTCCGTCGGCATCGCGTCGACGCCGCCCAGCCCGCGCCGCAGCCGCTTCCACCGTCGGTCGAGCACGG
>CAXTPV010000114.1:0-1470 GCA_964246135.1 uncultured Acetobacteraceae bacterium
GTGCTGGACATCCATCAGCTCGCCGGCACCCCGCGTGACCTCGCCGCCCGGCTCGCCGCCTGCCTCACGGGGGCGACCGGCACCCGCTGGACGGTGGCCTTGTCGGCCGAGGCCGGCGAACCGACCTTGGCCGAGCAGGGTGACGCGGTCCGGCGCAGCCGGCTCGAGGAGGCGGCCTCGCACCCGCTGGTGCTGGAGATCCTGCGGGTGTTCCCGGACGCGAGCATCGGCGAGGTGTGCGACCACGCGCTCGACGCCTATGGCCTGCCGCCGGTGCCGGTGGTCTCGCTTGGCGGCGAGGCGAACGGCTCGGACGCGGGCGTGCCGCCGTTCGCGCCACCGGACGCGGAACTCGCGGGCGAGATCGTCCCCTATGACCCGGAACAACTGGAGCCCGACCGATGAAGAACCTGGCCGGCCTGATGAAGCAGGCGACCGAGATGCAGGAGAAGATGCGCGAGATGCAGGAGCGCATCGAGCGGATGGAAATCCCGGGCGAGGCCGGCGCCGGGCTGGTGCGCCTCACCTTGTCCGGCAAGGGCGACCTCAAGCGGATCACCATCGATCCGAAGCTCGCCGACCCGGCCGAGACCGAGATGCTGGGTGACCTGATCGTTGCCGCCCACGCCGAGGCCCGCCGCCACCTCGAGGCCGAGACCGCGGCCGAGATGCAGAAGGTGTCTGGCGGGCTGAACCTGCCGCCCGGGCTGAAGCTGCCGTTCTGAGGCCGCCACACGGTCGCGACGACCATGGGCGGACCAGAGATCGAGCGCCTGATCGGGCTGCTGAGCCGGCTGCCGGGACTCGGGCCACGCTCGGGCCGGCGCGCCGCATTGCGGATGCTGCTGGCCCCGGAAACGCGGATGCTGCCGCTGGCCGCGGCGCTGACCGAGGCGGCGCGCGCGGTGCGTCGCTGCGGCAGCTGCGGCAACCTCGACAGCGCGGATCCGTGCGCCATCTGCCGCGACGAGCGTCGCGACCGTGGACTGGTCTGCGTCGTCGAGGGCGTGGGCGATCTGTGGGCGCTGGAGCGGGCCGGGGTGCATCGCGGCGTCTATCACGTGCTGGGCGGCACGCTGTCGGCGCTGGACGGCAGGGGGCCGGACGAGCTCAACCTCGCGCCGCTGCTGGCGCGGCTCGATCAGGGCGTGCGCGAGGTGATCCTGGCGCTCGGTGCGACCGTGGAGGGCACCACCACCGCGCACTGGCTGACCGAGCGCATCACCGATCGCCAGCCGGTGACGATCACCCGCGTCGGTCAGGGGGTGCCGATGGGCGGCGCGCTTGACGTGCTCGATGACGGCACCTTGCGGGCGGCGCTCAGGAGCCGCACCACCGCATGAGCCTGCCAAACCACGACTTACCGGACCGCCTGCCGCGCAACGCGCTGGTGACCGGCGGCGGCGGCCCGGGTTGGGGGGGGGGGGGGCGGGGGCGGGGCGGCGCCCGCGGGGCGGGGGCGCGCCCCCC
>CAXTPV010000114.1:1480-2359 GCA_964246135.1 uncultured Acetobacteraceae bacterium
GCTGGCCGGCGCCGGCGTCTCGGTCGCGATCCACTGCCGGCACGGCGTCGATGCCGCCGAGGCGACGGCGTCCGACTGCCGCCGCCTCGGAGTGCGGGCATCGGTGCTGCGGGCCGCGCTCGACCGCGAGGACGAGACCATGGCGCTGATCTCGCGCGCGTCCGACGCACTCGGGCCGGTCGGCATCCTGGTCAACAACGCGAGCGCCTTCGAGCGCGACGAGTGGCATGACGCCACCCGCGCGAGCTGGGACGCGCATCTCGAGCCGAACCTGCGGGCGCCGTTCGTGCTGATGCAGCAGCTGGCGCGGCTGCTGGCGGAAGACGCCGACGGCGCGGTGATCAACATGCTGGATCAGCGTGTCTGGTCGCTGACGCCGCACTTCGTGTCCTACACGGTGTCCAAGGCCGGGCTGTGGGCGCTGACGCGCTCGATGGCCCTGGCGCTGGCGCCGCGCATACGCGTCAACGCGGTGGGGCCCGGCCCGGCGGCGCCGAGCCCGCGCCAGAGCGAGGCGCAGTTCGCACGCCAGTGCGCGTCGCTGCCGCTCGGCTGCGGCACCACGCCAGACGAGGTGGCGGCCGCGGTGCTGGCGCTGCTGCTGCTGCCATCGGTCACCGGCCAGATGATCGCGGTCGATGGCGGCCAGCACCTGCAATGGCACCCGGCGCCGCCCGGCATGGAGCCCGACGAGTGACGCCGCGCGGCCCCGCGCCGGGACTGCGCCTGGTGTTCCTGCGCGACATGGTGCTCGCGGGACGCATCGGCGTGCTCGCCCACGAGCACGGACGCACGCAGCGTCTGCGCATCAACATCGAGCTCGATGTTGATGATGACGGCGGCCCGCCGCGCGACGAGCTTTCGGCGGTGGTCGATTAC
>CAXTPV010000114.1:2369-6905 GCA_964246135.1 uncultured Acetobacteraceae bacterium
GTTGCCGAGCGCGTGCGCCAGACGGTGGCCGCCGGACACGTCAAGCTGGTCGAGACGCTGGCCGAGCGGATCGCATCGGCCTGCGCGTTCGACGCCAGGATCAGGACGGTGCGGGTCCGTATCGAGAAGCTCGACGTGTTCGACGACGCGGCCGCCGCCGGGGTCGCGATCGAGCGCCGCCGCGGCTGATTTGTCCACCCGCGAGGATTGACACCCTGGCATATCAACGGCGTCCGCGTTTGTGTTCATTCGATGACGGGCGGTGCGCGCGGCTTTGCAGCAGGCTCAATGGCTTACGGAGGGTTGCCTAGAAGATGAGCAATCGGACACAATTGGCGGAAGACCGCCGCGACCGGCCTGTTGCCACGCCGTGTTCCACAGACTTGTCCACAAGGTTGGTGGATAAGCGCGTCGGCGCCGGCGGACGAGGCTGAGCCGCGCCAGGTGTCGGAACTGACCGCGCCGGAGGCGGCGGCCGAGGGCGGCACCGACGCCGCTGGCGCCGACATCATCATCCGGGCGCTCGCGACGATGCCGCTGAGCCCGGGCGTCTACCGGATGCTCGACCGTCGCGGCGACGCGCTCTACGTCGGCAAGGCACGCAGCCTGAGGAAGCGGGTGGTCGCCTACACCCAGCCGGCGCGGCTGCCCGAGCGCCTGCGCCGGATGGTGGCCGAGACGGCGGCGATGGAGATCGTCACCACCCACACCGAGGCCGAGGCGCTGCTGCTCGAGGCCAACCTGATCAAGCGCCTGCGGCCGCGCTACAACATCGTGCTGCGCGACGACAAGTCGTACCCCTGGCTGGCGCTGACCGAGGACCATGCGTTCCCGCAGATCGCCAAGCATCGCGGCACCCAGGCGCGGCGTGGCAGCCTGTGGGGTCCGTTCGCCTCGGCCTGGGCGGTCAACCAGACCGTGACCGCGATGCAGCGGGTGTTCCTGCTGCGCTCCTGCGCCGACACCGTGTTCGCCAACCGCTCGCGCCCGTGCCTGCTGCATCAGATCAAGCGCTGCTCGGCGCCCTGCGTCGGGCTGATCGACGAGACCGGATATGGCCATCTGGTGGCCCAGGCGCGGGCCTTTCTGTCCGGGCGCGCCGGCTCGGTGCAGCGCGAGCTCGCCGCCGAGATGGAGCAGGCGGCCGAGCACCTGGAGTTCGAGCGCGCCGCGGCACTCCGCGACCGCATACGCGGCCTCACCCACGTGCAGGGCGGCGGCGTGGTCAACCCGGCGAGCCTCGATAACGCCGACGTGATCGCGGTGCACCAGATCGCGGGGCAGAGCTGCGTGCAGGTGTTCTTCGTCCGCGGCGGCCGCAACAACGGCAACCGGCCGTTCTTTCCGAGCCACACCAAAGGCGAGGAGCCGGGCGAGGTGCTGGCCGCCTTCATCGCCCAGTTCTACGACGACAAGCCGCCGCCGCCGCTGCTGCTCGCCAGTCACGACGTGCCGGAGGCGGCGCTGATCGCCGACGCGCTGGCGATCAAGGCCGGGCGCCGGGTCGAGCTCGCGGCGCCGCAGCGTGGCGAGAAGCGCGCCGTGGTCGAGCACGCGGTGACCAACGCCCGCGAGGCGCTCGAACGCAGGCTGGCCGAGGGCGCCGGCCAGGCGAAGCTGCTGGTGGGGGTCGCCGAGATGTTCGGCCTCGCGTCGGCGCCGGAACGGATCGAGGTCTACGACAACAGCCACATCATGGGCACCAGCGCCTACGGCGTGATGATCGTCGCCGGCGCGGAGGGCTTCCGGAAGAACAGCTACCGCAAATACGGCATCCGCGGCCCGGTCGCGCCCGGCGACGACTTCGCGATGATGCGAAGTGCTGGAGCGCCGCTTCGGCAAGGCGGTCCGCGCGCGCGCGGACGCCATATCGAGCGCCGTGTCGGAGGGCGCCGACCCGCAAGCCGGATCGGGCACGGCCGACTGGCCGGACATGCTGCTGATCGACGGCGGCGCCGGCCAGTATTCCGCCGTGCGCGGCGTGCTCGATGATCTCGGCGTTAACGACGTGATGCTGGTCGCGATCGCCAAGGGCCCGGATCGCGATGCCGGGCGCGAATGGTTCCATACCGCGACGAGGGCGCCGTTCCAGCTGCCGCCGCGCGATCCGGTGCTCTACTACCTGCAGCGCCTACGCGACGAGGCGCATCGCTTCGCCATCACCACCCATCGCGCCGGCCGCTCGAAGGCGCTGGTCCGGAGCGAGCTCGACGAGATCGCCGGCATCGGCGGCGCCAGGAAGCGGGCGCTGCTCAACCATTTCGGCTCGGCGCGCGGGGTGCGGGCGGCCGGGCTGGTCGACCTGGAGCAGGCGCCTGGCATCTCGCGCGAGATGGCGCGCCGGGTCTATGGCCACTTCCATCCCGACTGGCGGCAGGATGCGTGAAGGAGGCTGGACGCGCAAAGGAAGCTGACCGGGCGGCCCGTCGCGGTCTATGCTGCCGCCATGCTGACCGACCTGCCGAACATGCTCACGCTGTCGCGCATCGCGGCCATCCCGCTGCTGGTGGCGCTGGTGATGATCGATCGGCCGGGCGCGCATCTGGGCGCGGCGCTGGTGTTCGCGCTGGCCGGCGTCACCGACTATCTCGACGGCCAGATCGCGCGCTCGCGGGCGCAGCTGTCCGATCTCGGCAGGATGCTCGATCCGATCGCCGACAAGCTGTTGATCGGCGCCTCGCTGATGGTGCTGGTCGGCGCCGGCAGGATGCCGCTGGGTGGCCTCTACCCGGCGATCGTCATCCTGCTGCGCGAGATCCTGGTGAGCGGGCTGCGCGAATATCTCGGCGGCCTGCGGATCGGCATGCCGGTGACGCGGCTGGCCAAGTGGAAGACCGGCGCCCAGATGGTGGCGCTCGGATTGCTGCTGGCGGGCGATGACGGCGCCCGCGTGCTGCACCTCGGCGCCCTTCATGTGGCGACGCTCGGGGCGTCGATGTTGTGGATCGCCGCGGTGCTGACGCTGATCACCGGCTGGGACTACCTCACAGTTGGCCTGCGCCACGTGAGCGTGGGCGCGGCGAGGACCGGCCCCGCACGCTGAGGCGGTTTCGGGGCGGCTTGAGCAAAGTCGCGCGAGCTTGCACATTCCGCCGCCGCGTCGTCCGCCTCGTTCGCGTCCCGATCGGGCGTGCGGGCGCCGGCCCGACACCGATCGGGCTTTGACCTTGCAACTGAGGCGGATCGCCGCCAGAGGATTGTTCATGCGCCGGCTCGCGCCTCCCTTGATCGCGCTGCTCATGCTCGCCGGCTGCTCGGGCCTAGGCCGGTTCGAGCAGGACAGCTTCACCCTGCCGGGCGCGAACCCGGCGCTGCCGTCGGGCGCGAGCGAAACGATGCTCCGAGTCCAGGCAAAGCCGTACGACGCCCCGTCGCTGACCCCCGAGGGTGGCAATGTGTGGCCAGGCGCGCCGACCCCGTTCCCCACCTTGGGCGAGGTCGAGCATGAGAGCCAGCAGAAGGGCGGCGGACCAAACGGCGACCCGCCACAGGGCCCCGCCGCGTCGGCCGCGCCGCAGGGCTCGCCATCCCAGGGCTCGGCGTCCCAGGGCTCGGCGTCCCAGGGCAATTCGGGGTCGGTGACCGCCGGACGCTTCCAGATGCACGCCAACCCGAACGCCGCCAGCACCATCGTCATCCCCAACGGCGACGGCACCAGCACGGCAGCGTGGGCATGGTGCCGACCACAAAGACCGATGGCGGCGGCTAGGGCGCGGTGATGCCAGAACCGGGCCGCCGCGCCGACCCCGGCGACGCGATCCGCATCGTCTATCTCGCCTGGCTGCGCGAGCGCGCCGGCCGGGGCGAGGAGCTCGTGCGGCCGCCGCGCGCGGTCGCCTCGGTCGAGGCGTTGCTCGACTGGCTGCGTGCCCGCGGCGGTCCGGAGGCGGCCGCGCTGGCGACCGCGGCACTACGGGTCGCGGTCAACCAGCGCTTCGCCACCGCGTCCACCCTGATCGGTCCGGGCGACGAGGTGGCGTTCCTGCCGCCCGTGACCGGTGGATGACCAGGCGGGGCGAATGACCAGGCGGATCGCGATACAGGCCGAGCCGTTCGACGTCGGCGCCGAGATCGCCCGCGCGGTCGGGTCCGGCGACGCCGGCGGCATCGGCTGCTTCGTCGGCGTCGTTCGCGGGGGCGAGGGTCCGGGCGGCCTGGTCGCACTCACCCTCGAGCACTACCCCGGCATGACCGAGCATTGCCTCGACGACATCGCCGCCGAGGCCGAGCGCCGCTTCGCGCTCGCATCCTGCACCATCATCCACCGGGTCGGGCGGCTGGCGCCGGGCGACCCGATCGTCCTCGTGGTGGCGAGCGCCAGCCATCGCGCGGGCGCGCTGGATGCGACCCGCTTCCTGATCGACTGGCTGAAGACCCGCGCCCCGTTCTGGAAGAGCGAGAGCTTCGCCGACGGCCGCACCGCCTGGGTCGAGGCGCGCGCGGCCGATGACGAGGCCGCCGCTGCCTGGGGCTAGCCGGACGCTGAAGCAAGGCGAGGGCTCTGCCCTCGACCCGCTGGGGCCATCGGCCCCAGAC
>CAXTPV010000115.1:0-3606 GCA_964246135.1 uncultured Acetobacteraceae bacterium
GGCGGCGGCTACAACGCGGCATCGGGAAGCATCGGCGGCAACACGCTCGCGGGCGTGCTCGGCGGCAGCGGTGGCAACATAGGCGGGACCGGCTCGTCCGGCCCGGCCAGCGCGCTCGGCACCCAGGTCGCGGGGCCGCAGAGCTCCGCCAACCCGCTCTTCGGCGGCCTCGAACCCGGCGCGCCCGGCGGTGCCGGCGGCGGCCAGGCCGACCTCAATGCGCTGCGCATCATCCCGGACCCGCAGAACAACGCGATCCTGGTCTATGCCACGCCGCGCGAGACCGACACGGTCGAGGCGATGCTGCGCAAGATAGACATCCTGCCGTTGCAGGTGCGCATAGACGCGATCATCGCCGAGGTCACGCTCAACGACAATCTGAGCTATGGGACGCAGTTCTTCTTCAACGCCGGCATCAACGGCGCGCTCTCCTTCGGCGCGAGCGCGTCGCAGTTCGCCAGCGGCTTCCCGGGCTTCGTGCTGAGCGGGCCGGGGGGCGGCAACGCGGCGCTGGCGGCGCTCCAGTCCGTGACCACCGTCAAGGTCCTGTCCTCGCCGCAGCTCATGGTGCTCGACAACGAGGCGGCGCGGCTGCTGGTCGGCAATCTCGTGCCTTTCCTCACGGCGAGCGCGCAGAGCACGATCACGAGCGGGGCGCCGATCGTCAACTCGGTGGACTACCGCGAGACCGGGGTCATCACGGACGTGACGCCGCGGGTCAACAGCGGCGGCTTGGTCACGCTCGATATCTCGCAAGAGGTGAGCAGCGTCGTGCCCGGCGCCGCGACGACGCCAGGAATCAACTCGCCGACCTTTGCCGAGCGGAACGTAACCTCGCGCGTGGTGGTCCAGGATGGCCAGACCATCGGCCTGGCCGGCCTCATCACTGACAACTCGTCGCGCCAGAACCAAGGCATCCCGTTCCTCAAGGACATCCCGCTGATCGGCCTGCTCGCCGGGCAACAGGTGAACCAGCGCCAGCGTACCGAGTTGCTGGTGCTCATCACGCCGCACGTGGTCCATGACCAGCGCGACGCCCGCGCGCTGACGGAGGACCTCCGCGACCAGGTCATCAACGCGGCGACGGTGCCGGCCGATCTGGGGCACCTGCCGCCCGATGGTTCCTCGGATCCGGCACGGCCGCTGCGGCGGAAGCTCGGCTTGACGCCGTGAGGCGCGAGCGTGAGCGCGGCTTCGCGCTGCTGCTCGTGCTGTGGGCGATGGTGCTGCTCGCCCTGATCGGCAGCCGCATCGCGGCGAGCGGGCGGGCGGAGGCGCAGCTCGCCGCCAACGTGCGCGACGCCGCTGTGACCGAGGCAGCGGCGGACGGTGCGGTGCAGGAGGCCGCCTTCCACCTGCTCGACCCGACGGTGCGGCGCTGGGCGGCGGACAACCTGCCGCGGCGGCTGGCGATGCCGGGTGCTACGGTCGTGGTGCGGGTCGAGAGCGAGAGCGGCAAGGTGAACCCGAACGCGGTGGCCGGCCCGCTGCTGGTCTCGATCCTGCACGTGGCCGGCGCCGATTCGCGCACCGCCGGGCTGGTCGCCGACAGCATCCTGCAGTGGCGCTTCCCGTGGACGCAGCCAGGCGCGAACAACCCTGGCCTCAAGGCTTACCGGGCCGCCGGGTTGAATTACGGGCCGCCCGGCGCGCCGTTCCGCAGCCTGGACGAGGTCGGCGCGGTGCTCGGCATGACGCCGGCGCTGCTCGCGCGCGTCCGCCCTTACCTCTCGATCTACGCCAGCGCCGTGCCGGACCCGGCGCAGGCGAGTCCACCCGTGCTCGCGGCGATGAAGGATGCCTTCGGCGGCAACTTGCCCGATGCCGGTGCCGCCGGTGCGGGTGGCGCCGAGGGCGCCAACGGCGACAATGCCAACAGCCGCAACGCGGCCGTCGTGGCCGTCACCGCGGTCGCCGCCGGGCCGAACGGGACGCGCTTCGCCCGGCACGCCGTCCTACGGGTCGGCGGTCAGTCCGGCGCGGACCCGGTGCAGGTTCTCGACTGGGGCGTGCCGGCGGCGTAGGTCAGGTCAGGGATTGCAGATCAGGCCGCCCTCGCCCGCCTGCGGGTCGGGACCTTGCGAGCAGAGGTCGTACTCGTGCCCGGGACGGGTTGACGGCTCGCGATAGACGTAGGGACGGTTCCACGGGTCTTTCGGGAGTCCCTCGCCCTTGAGGTAGGGGCCGTTCCAGGTCGTGACGTCGCCGGGTTGGGTGACGAGCGCCTGCAGGCCCTGCTCAGTGGTTGGATAACCGCCGACGTCAAGCTTGTAGAGGTCGAGCACGGAGCCGATCCGCTCGACGGACTGACGCGCGATGCTGACCCGCGCGCCGCCGAGCTGGCGCAGCACGGCCGGGGCGACGAGGCCGATCAGCAGGCCGAGGATCGCGACCACGACGAGGATCTCGAGCAGGGTGAAGCCCGCGTCCGGGGTAGCCTCGCGCGCGGCGCGCTGGCGCGGCCGCTCGTCGCGCATGGCGAGGGCATGACACAGTTGCGCGAGCACTCGGTTCATTCAACACTGCTCCCGGGAGAGGCGACGGAGGCGCACATGACGGGACACGAGGCGGTCCGGCAAGAGGCAAGCTGATGGCAGTGCCTTACCTTGCCTGCATGGCGCTGGTCGCCCAGCTCTACGCCCTGCCGCCGCGCGTGCTGCCGGCGATCCAGGCGGTCGAGGGCGGGGCGCCGGGCGTGGTGAGCCGCAACGCGAACGGGTCGGAGGATCTGGGCGTGATGCAGATCAACTCGCTCTGGCTCGCGCCGCTCGCCCGCTACACGCGGCTCGATGAGGCAACGGTCCGCGAGCGGCTGACCCTGCGCCCGTGCTTCAACATCGCGGCGGCGGGCGCGATCCTAAGGCTCTATCTCGACGAGGCGGGCGGCGATCTCATGCGCGCCGTGGGCGACTACCACTCGCATACACCGCCGCTGCACGATGCCTACATGGCGAAGGTGCTGGACGCGGCGACGAGGCTGTTCGTGCGCGGATCGGTCGCGCGGGGCCGGTCTTAGCTCGACTTTGGCCAAGTCTGGGCAGGTTGACGGTGGTGAGGTGGCGGGGCGGGTGGTGCGTTAAGCTGGCGTGTCCCCGCCAAGGGAGAAGGCCAGTTCCGGCCGGGAACTCGGCCATCGGGCCGGTCGGGCGACGGGATGCCTCCGCCTGAGCTCGGCCAGTCCGCGGATGGTGCCGAGCGCGGGACCGGGGTCGTCCATGACGATGAAGCCCGGGTCAACGCGGACCTTCATCGCGTATGCCCGGACCAGCCCCTGGCAGAAGCCGTGGATCGTCGTGGCCGTGAGTTCGTCGAGACGCGACAAGGCTTCGTTGATCCTGGCGCGTCGGTCCGGGTCGATACCGTTCGGTAGCGCCGACACCAGCTCGCGCGGGATGCCGCCGTCGCGCATCCCGTCCACCATCCCGCGGATGCGGGAGGCGATCTCCCCGGCCGCGGCCTCATTGGAGGCCCTCAGCGGCGAGCGCTGGCAGCACCTCGTCGCAGACCCGGGTGATGAACCGTCCCGGTCGCCGCCGGCCTCGGGCGGCATGGTCGTCGCGCGTTTCACAAATCGCCTCTGTGCCCCGTGCAGGGTCGCAGGCCGAC
>CAXTPV010000115.1:3616-6845 GCA_964246135.1 uncultured Acetobacteraceae bacterium
GCGGTTTGCGCAGCAGCGCGCCGTCGACTGGCCGTCCGGGCGTGTTGAAGAAGAACCGGATGTCCCGGTTCCTCATGCCGCGTGCGACCATCGCCTTGACCAGCGCGATCTCCTCGTCGGTGATGGTCGGCCGCCGCGTCACGCCTTCTCCCCGCACCGAATCCGTCGTGATGGATAGGATACGACGTTCGTCAGCCCGCCAGGAGGGGCCAGACGGGAGCGCCGAGGTATGCGGGTCGGCATTGGCAGCGGAGCGTCTCGACCCGGAGCGGTGGGTGCGACCTCGACGCTACCACCCCTCTGACATTCGTTTCGACACATCCCGGCGCGAGATGACGCGGGAGCACGATTCCCACCCGTCCTGCCAGGCTCGCTCCTCCGCGGTCAGCTCCGTGCCGGTCGCCGTGCCGCCCCAACGGAGCGCGAAGGCGTTCGCCGCCCGCTTCCTCTCGATGAACGTGTCCAGTTCGCGGTCGAGCGCCGCGGCATCGTCGATCCACTCGTCCTCGATCACGTCCGGAAGCTGGCCGAACAGGTCGAAGCGATCGCGCATCCGGCTGGACAAGCGTTCGTAGACGACTTCGTCGCGCGTCCCGCTGTACACCATGTTCAAGACGTCGACGGAATCGCGCCTCTGGCCGATCCGCTTGATGCGTCCGATCCGCTGCTCGAGACGCGACGGGTTCCACGGCAGGTCGAGGTTGATCAGCGTGCCGAGCGTCTGCAGGTTCAGTCCTTCGCACGCCGCGTCGGTCGCGACCAGGAGCCGGACCGCGCCCTCGCGGACGGCGCGCTTGATGTCGTCGCGAGGACAGGTGACCAGCCGGCCGTCGCGGAACACGCCAGACCGGCCGGCACCCGCGTAGACCGCGACCGCCTCGGCGGGGAACTCGGCCGCCAGTGCGGTTGCCGCCCAGAACACTGTGTCGAAGAACTGGCTGAAGACGATGGTGCCGCGACGGAGCCAGTCGCGCTCGATGAGGAAGTGCCGAAGCACCCGCCACTTCGGATCGGCCGCCGCGCTGTCCCGGCGCTCCGCGACGATACCCTGGAGGACACTGACCGCTTCGCGCAGTTCTTCGCGTTCATCCGTCATCTCGCGGCCGAGCGCGGCGATCTCTTCGGGCAGCAGATCCTCGTTGTCGTCCTCGCGCATCGAGTTGCCCTCGCCGAGGCGCTCAAAGCCGGCGATGCCGGGCAATCCCACGGCAGCGACGGTGCCAAGCTGATCGTCGCCGAGCAGGGCGCGGCAGGTTGCGAGCCCGGACGCGGCGGACGAACAGATCCGTTGCAGGAGCAGGCTCTTGATATAGCCGGCGCCGCGCTTGCGCGCGGCGAGGGCCTCGCAGAACCGGGTGGCGGCCGCGAGCGCCTGCTCCAGGCCTGCCGAGGTCGCGATTCCCCGGCCACCATCCGCGAAGAACGCGCGGGTGCGTGGTTCAACCTCCACATCGTTCGGGTACAGATCGACCGCAATCGGCCGAAGCAGACCGGCCTGCTCCAGATCCGTTCGTCGCCGGAGAATGGTGTGCCGGACGATGGGGTTGTTGGATTGCAGGAACCCCATGCCGTTTCGGTCGTGCGCAAGCCGGTCTTCCAGCTCCTCGCGCACGAGCCCGGCATCGAGTGTGGTCCACGATCTATCGGTCGCGAACGTCGTATCGTCGAGGCCGAGGTCCTGCCGCACCATGCCGAAGATCGGGTCCTGTTCGCGCCGGCTCGGGATGCAGTGGCGCAGCCACTCCCACGCCTCCTCGAGTGTCCGGGGGCGGACCCGGCCGGTGACGACGCCGAGCGCGCCGGAGAACTTTCGCCAAGGGCTTATCGGCCCGCCGAGGACGTGGCCGGCCCCCGCGTCGAGCACTTCGAGCAGGTCCCACAGCTCGCGAATGTCGGTCTGGATCGGCGTCGCCGTTCCGAGCAGCACATGACGCGATTTCGTCGCCGCCTGGGCCATGAAGCTGAGCAGGTTGTTCGCCGTGCGCTCGCCGTTGCTAGCGGTCCTCATGCGGGCGCGATGCGCCTCATCGAGGATCAGCGTCCCGAAGGCGGCGGCGTCACCGCGCCGCGTGCGCCGCCGCAGCAGCACGTCGGCCTCGGCAGCCCGCTTGAAGATGAGCCCGGTCGAGACGATCGCGACCCGGCACGGCGAGCGCCCGACGCCCTCCGCGTCGCCCCCGCGGATGAAGTTGCCGTCCTGATCGACCCAGTCCTTCCGCGCCGACAGCCAGCGCGCCGACGGGATGCCGAGCCGATCCTTCAGCTCGGTCTGCCATTGCTCGCACAACGACGCCGGCGCCAGGATCAGCGCGGGCCCGTCGCCGAGCAGTGTCGCGACGAGCGCCGAGGTCGCCAGCGACAGCGTCTTGCCGACGCCGACCTCGTCCGCCAGCAGCAGGCGGGCGCGGCCATACCAATCGCGGTGGCGCAGGAACTCCGCCACGAACGCCTTCTGCCAGGGCTGCAGGCCTTCGCCGGCGCGGACGATCGGCGCCTCCGCCATCGCCGCCGCCGGCAACTGCCAGGCGGTGCAGTCCGGGACCGAGACCTCCTCGCGGCCGGCGCAGCGCTCGACCTCGCGGATGATCGCCTGCGGCAGCGGCACGGCCTTCCCCCATAGGAAATCGAACTCCTCCTGGGTCCAGGCGATGCCTTCGTCCGACGTGTCCTCCCACAAGATCTCGTAATGCTTGCGCCAGGCGTCCAGCGTCTCGTTGACCGATCCCATGAAGCAGGTGCGTCCGCCGCCGCGCGCGGTGATGATGCCGGCCTTGCCGTGCACCAGCGGCGCCGTGGTGCGGTCCACGACGCGCCCCTGCACCTTCGCCGCGCCGTTGCCCTCGCGAGCCGCCACCCTCACGGCGCCGCGGCGCTAGCGCGTCCGGTGGAGCAGGCTCTCGATCTCCAGCGGCAGCTCGCCGCGTCCCCCCTCCCACCAGCGCGCGACCAGCGCCTGGTCCCGCACGGCCTGGGAGGTGCGCAGGTCGTCCGGATCGAGGTCGGAATTGCAGACGATCCGCACGCGATCAATGCGCGCGATCTCCTCCGCCGCGACCTCGAAGATCGAGCTGCGGAAGTAGCCGGCGATGCGGTCGTAGGTCGCGGCATCGCGCAGCCGCTCGCGCAGGAACGCGTGATCGAGCCGCTGCCGACGCGACGAGAAGCGGCGGATCGGATCCTGGCGTGCCGCGTCGTTCAGGACAGGCGCTCCGTCCGGATCAGCTCGGCC
>CAXTPV010000116.1:0-6807 GCA_964246135.1 uncultured Acetobacteraceae bacterium
GCTGTTCGACACCTCGATTGCCGCCAACATCCGGATGGGATGGCACGACGCGTCCGACGACGAGGTGCGCGATGCCGCCCGCGCCGCCGCCGCGGCCGACTTCATCACCGTGATGCCGGACGGGTATGACACCGGCGTCGGGCCAGGAGGGCAGCGTCTGTCAGGCGGCCAGCGGCAGCGGGTGACGCTGGCGCGGGCGCTGGCGCGCAACCCGCGCGTGCTGCTGCTGGACGAGGCGACCAGCGCGCTTGACGCCGAAAACGAGGCCGCCGTGCAGGGGGCGCTCGCCAGCCTGCGGCGTGGCCGCACCACCATCATCGTCGCGCACCGGCTGGCCACCGTGCGTTCCGCCGACCTGGTGGTGGTGATCGCCGACGGCGAGGCGATCGAGACCGGCAACCATGACGAACTGATGGCGGCGGGCGGCCTCTACGCGCGGCTGGTGCGAACCCAGGCTTTGGCCGACGTGCCTGCCCCGCTCGGGGTCTGACCGCGGCGCGCCTGCCGAATTGCCGCAGTGCGGCGCGATTGCCGGACCGCCGCGATCATGCCAAGAATGACCGAACCGATCGGTCATTCGCGTCGCTGACGGCAGCGCGGGGAGGTCTGGCGCCGGAGGTGCGTGAGCATGGCGGACGAAGAGCAGGAGCCCGGCCAGCCCGGCGAGCAGGGCGAGGCATCGCCGCAGGGCAAGAAGGCAGACGCGCCGGAGGGCAAGGGCAAGGACGGCGGCGGCGGCGATGCCGATCAGCGCAAGGAGGAGGCGCAACGGCAGCGGACCAAACCCTTCGTCCGGGTGATGCTGGTGCTGGTCATCATCCTGGTGCTCGGCGGCGGCTTTTATCTCTATTGGACCACGCGCAACGTCGAGAGCACGGACGACGCGTTCACCGCCGGGCGGACGCTCACCATCGCGCCCCACGTGGCCGGCTACGCCGTCGTGCTCGCGGTCAACGACAACCAGTTCGTCCATGAGGGTCAGATCCTGGCCCGCATCGATCCGCGCAACTACCAGGCCACCGTCGACGGCGACCAGGCGCAGATCGAGCAGGCGCAGCAGAACGTCCAGGGCGCGAAGCTGTCGGCCGAGGTCGCGCAGAAGACCTTTCCCGCCCAGCTCGAGCAGGCGCGTGGCCAGCTCCTGGTCTCGCAGGGCCAGGAGTTCCAGGCCGAGACCGACTACAAGCGGCAGCACGGCATCCAGCGTGCGGCCACGACGCAGCAGGCGGTCGACCAGTCGACCGCGGCGCTCGAGCAGGCGCGCGGCCAGGTCGCGGTCGCCCAGGCCCAGGTCGATCAGGCGACGCCGGTCAAGCCGAACATCGGCGTCACCAACCTGCGCGCGTTGCAGCAGTCGAGCGCGCTCGACGCCGCGCGCGCGCAGCTGGTGCAGGCCAAGCTCAACCTCGGCTGGACGGTGATCCGGGCGCCGCATGACGGCTGGATCGCCCAGCGCAACCTCGAGCAGGGCGCCTACGTCACCGCCGGCCAGGCGCTGTTCTCGCTGGTCGAGCCCGAGGTGTGGGTGGTCGCGAACTTCAAGGAGACCCAGCTCGCCCGCATGCGCGCCGGCCAGCTCGCCGACATCTCGGTCGATGCCTACCCGCAGCTCAAGCTGCACGGCCATGTCGACAGCATCCAGCTCGGCTCGGGCGGCCAGTTCAGCGCGTTTCCGCCGGAGAACGCGACCGGCAACTTCGTCAAGATCGTCCAGCGCGTGCCGGTCAAGATCCTGATCGATTCCGGGCTCAACCCGGACGTGCCGCTGCCCATAGGGTTGTCGGTCGAGCCGACGGTGCATCTCGACCGGAAGCCGGCCGCTTGAGCGTCGCCAGCCTGACTGGACGGCATCCCCGGTGAGCGGCGCTCGGGACCAGAACTGGACGCCGAAGTCCAATCCTTGGCTGATCGCGGTGGTGGTGACGCTCGCCGCCTTCATGGAGGTGCTCGACACCACCATCGTCAACGTGTCGCTGCCATACATCGCGGGTGACCTCGCCTCCTCCTATGACGACAGCACCTGGACGCTGACCTCCTATCTGGCTGCGAACGGCATCGTGCTCACGGTGTCCGGGTGGTTCTCGCGCGTGCTCGGCCGCAAGCGCTACTTCCTGATCTGCATCTCCATGTTCACGGTCTGCTCGTTCCTGTGCGGCCTCGCGACCAACCTGCCGGAGCTGATCCTGTTCCGGCTGCTGCAGGGGTTCTTCGGCGGCGGGCTGCAGCCGAACCAGCAGGCGATCATCCTCGACACCTTTCCGCCGGCCAAGCGCAGCGCCGCCTTCGCGCTCACCGCGTTCGCGACCGTGGTCGCGCCGGTGCTCGGGCCGACGATCGGCGGCTATCTCACCTTCGACTTCAACTGGCGTTGGGTGTTCTTCCTCAACGTACCGATCGGCCTGTTCACCACGTTCATGGTCTGGTGGCTGATCGAGGACCCGCCCTGGGCGAAGAAGCAGAAGGCCGGGCTCGACGTGCTGGGCCTGTCGCTGATCACCCTCGGGCTCGGCTGCCTCGAGGTGATGGTCGATCGCGGCGAGGACGACGACTGGTTCGGATCGAGCTTCATCCGGCTGATGGCGCTCGGGGCGGCGCTCGGCATCACGGGCGCGATCGGCTGGCTGCTGGTGGCCAAGAAGCCGGTGGTCAACCTTCGAGTGATGGCCGACCGCAACTTCGCGATCGGCTTCGTGATGGTCTCGACGCTCGGGTTCCTGCTCTATGCCGCCGCAGTGGTGATCCCGCAACTGGCGCAGCAGGTGCTCGGCTACAACGCCATCCTGGCCGGGCTGATCCTGACGCCGGGGGCGATCGGCATCATCGTGCTGATCCCGCTGGTCGGGCGGCTGATGAATGTCGTGCAGACGCGCTACCTGATCGCGTTCGGGTTCCTGTTCCAGGGCTGCTCGCTGATCTATTCCAGCACGCTGGTGCTGCAGATCGACTTCCGGACACTGGTCTACATCCGGATCGCGCAGGCCGCCGCGCTGGCGTTCCTGTTCGTGCCGATCAGCACCATCGCCTACGCGACCATTCCGCGCCGGCTGAACGGCGACGCCTCGGCGCTGTTCACGATGGGTCGCAACGTGGTCGGCGCGGTCGGCATCTCGGTCGCCAACAGCCAGGTGACGGAGCGGACGCAAATACGCGAGGCCTATCTCCAGCACTGGATGACGCCGTTCCGGCCCGCCTACAACGCGTTGCTGAACCAGTACGAGCAGGTGGCGCGCGCCGCCGGGCAGCCGGCCGCTTCGCTCAACGCGGAGGCGATGACCAGCGTCTACGGCCAGTTCAGGACCCAGGCGCAGATCCTCGCCTACAACGACGTGTTCTCGATGGTGGCGATCCTGGCGTTCCTGGTGGTGCCGCTCTGCTTCCTGTTCTCGAACAACACGGGGGGTCGGCCGAAGTAGCGGCGTGGCCGGTTGTGCTAGCAGGAAGCTGAAGAAGCAAGGCGAGGGCTCTGCCCTCGAACCGCTGGGGCCGGTTGGCCCTAGACCCCGTTTTCTGAAGTAAAGGATGTCAAAGGCTTGCTATTAGAGGTGAACATGCCAAGAAGTTTGGTCGTGCGCGCGCTGTGTGGGATGTGACGGTCTGGCCTGCCGGAACAGATCGAGGCTACAGGCAAGACCGGTGGTCACGGCCTAGACAGCGAGGTTGACCGCCTGAGAGGTCGCACGCTTCCCGGGCTGGGTTGGATCAGACGCGTTCTGGTCAGAGCTCAGGAGGCGGAGGATGTCGTTTGCAACCGTGTTGCCCACATCTGCCACTGCGGTCGCGAACTGCGAGTCGGATAGGCCTGCCGAGACATTTGTGGTGGTGGCGGGAACCGTCACAGCGATATCGTCAGCCCCTGATCCCGGTGACTGGCCCGTTGCAAGAGTAGCAAACTTGGCATTGAGAAGGGCACAGTCTTCCTGAGCGGTTGATACAATAGATTCGGCTATCGCCTTTTGGGACCCGGTTAAGCTGTTTGCATAAGAGTCGACTAGAGAACTCCACGTGCTTGGATCGAAGCTCGGGTTGTCATGTGTGCGTCCGTAGGCATTGCCAACGGCAGTGAGTTGATTCGCGACAGATTCCACTTCCTTGTTGAAGCTCGAATTCTCGATTGACGTATAGAACTTCACCTCATCAACGTTCGATGTAGAACTGCTCCCACCCTCAACGTCATTGGCGATCAACGTGTCTTGCTGTGACGTATAGGCTGCGATCTTTTGAGCTTCGGTTGTGGTTGAGCTGTTTATGATGTTTGCCCACTGGTCGTAGAGTTTGCCAATCGGATCCTCCTGACCGGCCGTCGTGAGACTCACAACATCACCAGGGGCAAAAGATACGCCCTTACCGTCGCCTGGATTATCTCCGCCGGCCGGTGCTACCGCCGTCGTCGTGGTGACTTTCGGTAGAGGTTGACTATAATCCTGTTGCTGGTAGGTGACTGCGGACACCGACATCCGATTACCTCGATCTGCAATTTCCTCAATTGGGCAGTTTAGTCATAAGCCCTTAAAAATTCGTGAAGTGCTTGCGTTCACCCGAAGCCATCCGATATCGCGCAATTTCGGCAACCTCCTCAAACGCGTTCGCCAACGTGGGTTCATAGCCTCCAGTGACATGTGGAACGGTGATGAGAGCATTATGCCGTTGAATAAGACGCGGTACGAACCGGTTAGAAACCCGAGATCGCGAAGTAGGCGGAGAAAAACCCGCCGCCAGGTTCATTCACAACGAAATCTCCCGGACTACTCCCCGCCGTGCATGTCGGGAGCGTGCTGAGGTCCGATGGATATATGGGCGTTGCGCTGTAACCCGGACCATAGGTTTCGGTCTACCCATTGTTCGTGCCATAGTATGCCAAGAGTACCCTGAAGTTGCATCCCACATTAGGCACCTTCGTCGACATCACAACGAATTCGAAGTCAAGAGCCTGTTCTTGGGGAAATGTAATAGCGAAGTTAGGGTTCGAGACAGTGCCTGGTAGTATTGGTGCATTATCTCGTTTCGTGAAGTAGACCGGCGTGGCCTTATCTGTTGGTCCAAGCTGAAAACCTTGAACTGTAATTGGACCCGAGCTGCTATTCGCAATCGTGACACTGCCCGTGCTTGCATTCTGTGCGTTTGCAGTCGCAGTGCTGGTAACGAGCGCAAAAGTTGCGAGCATTGAGAGCGGCTTGGACATTTTAGTTCCTCCTATCTTGTCGCGACACCTCCTAATTTGGATCGACGTCGCAACGGGAGACGGTAGCAGCGCCGGTCATCGAATGACAATGTCATTACGGGGTATATCTGGGCATCATACAAGTCATTAGATTTGACCCGTTTTCCATTACAATTGGCAGACTTGAGGGCTTTCGGATTCGCCTAATGCCTGCCTGGGACACGTTCCGGTAGACCGTCCCGGGACGCTGGCGGAAGATGGTTTTCAAAGGCCCTCGGCCTTTGGCGGGTCTGGGCAGAGCCCAGCCTTGCTTAGCCACCGGCATCACGCGGCTATGCTTGCGCGAACCTGGCGAAGCTCTGTTGCAGCGTGCGGTAGATGTCGGCCTTGAAGCCGACGGGGAGGGTGGCGAGGTCGGCGAGCGGGACCCAGCGCCAGGCATCGAACTCGACTTCGTGGTGGGTGTCGAGCCTGATGTCGTCGTCGGCGCCGAGGAAGCGCAGCGCGAACCAGCGTTGGCACTGGCCGCGGTAGCGTCCGCCGAGCGCGTGGCCGAGCAGGGCGGGCGGCAGGTCGTAGCTCAGCCAGTCCGGATGCTCGCCGATGATGGCGGCGTGGTCGGTGCCGATCTCCTCTCGGAGCTCGCGCAGCACGGCGCGGCTCGGGTCCTCGCCGGAATCGATGCCGCCCTGGGGCAACTGCCAGATGCGGCCGGGCTCGGTGGCCGGACGGTCGGCCCGGCGGGCGACCAGCACCCGGCCGTCGCGCGAGAACAGGGCGGCGCCGACGCAGGGCCGGTAGGGCAGCGGGGATGGCGCGCCGCTCATCGGGGCGCGTCCTTGGCGATCGCGGCGTCCTCGGCCAGCGGCGTCGTCGCGGGCAGGCGGGCGAGGCTGCTGACCGGCACCAGCACGATGCCGCGCGCCGGCAGGGTGCGGAAGAACCCGAGCAGGCGCGTCAGCACGGCCGGGCGCAGCGGGCCGGCGACGCCGACCGCGACCCCCTCGCGCTCGGCGGTGGCGAGCAGGGATTGCAGGCGCGCCTCGACATCGACCATCGACGGTTCCTGGTCGAGCACCGCGTCGGCGGCGACGCTCGGCACGCCGGGCGCGATCGGCGCCGGGGGCCTGGCCGCGACGAAGATCAGCCCGCGCGAGGCGAGTGCCTCCATCACCGCGCGCACGCCCGGCGCCGACTGCATGAACCGCTCGCCGGCCTGGCCGGTCTCGGCGCTGGTGGCGCCGACATAGCCTTGCAGCGAGGACAGCGCCCAGAGCAGGTTGCCCGTGTTCTGGTCCGCCGTCGCGTCGGTCAGCAGCGCGTGATCGCCCTCGTCGTCGTCGGGACCGCCTTCCGGCTCCATCGGCACCGACACCAGCATCTCGTGTCCGTGCGCCCTGGCCGCCGCGGCGAGCCCGGTCACGTCAAGGGCGTAGGGCGAGAAGGCGAGGGTCACGGCGGCCGGGAGCACCCGGATCGCGTCGAGGCTGGCCGCATGGTCGAGGCCGATGCCGTCCATGATCAGCGCGAGGCGCGCCTGGCCGGCCAGCACCGGTGGTGGCGCCGCCGCGTACACCTCCGACGCCCGGCGGCCGTCCCGCGCGCTCACCCGGAGCCCGCCGCCCCGCCGGTTCGGCCGCACCGCCCCC
>CAXTPV010000117.1:0-6799 GCA_964246135.1 uncultured Acetobacteraceae bacterium
GTGTGGGGGGCGATGCAGCACCACGCCTCGCGGCCTGAGAGTGGCTACGCCCTGGTGACCGGCGGCGCCGGCTTCATCGGCTGCAACCTCGCCGACCGGCTGCTGTCGCTCGGCGAGCGCGTGCTGGTGCTGGACAGCCTGCACCGGCCCGGGGTGGAGGCCAATCTCGGCTGGCTGCGTGAACGGCACGGATCGCTGCTGTCGGCACGCATCGCCGACCTCCGGGACCGGGCGGCGCTCCCCGACGCTGTCGCCGGGGCGACCAGCGTGTTCCACCTCGCGGGCCAGGTCGCGGTCACCACCAGCCTCGCCGACCCGGTCGCCGATTTCGAGACCAACCTTGGCGGCACCGTGACACTGCTCGAGGCGATGCGGCGGCTTCGTCCCGGCGTGCCGCTGGTGTTCGCCAGCACCAACAAGGTGTACGGCGACCTCGACGACATCCCGCTCGAACGCACCGACGCCGGATGGCTGCCGCGCGACCCGTCGGCGCGTGCCCGCGGCATCGGCGAGGATCGCCGGCTCGACTTCCACACGCCCTATGGCTGCTCCAAGGGCGCCGCCGACCAGTACGTGCTCGACTACGCGCGCTCGTTCGGCCTGCCCACGGTGGTCCTGCGCATGAGCTGCATCTACGGACGCCGGCAGCTCGGGACCGAGGATCAGGGCTGGGTCGCCCATTTCATGCGCGCGGCGCTCGACCGGCGGCCGATCACGCTCTACGGCGACGGGCAGCAGGTGCGCGACGTGCTGGATGTGGATGACGCCGTCCGCGCCTACCTCGCGGCGCGCGCGCGAGCCGAGACGTTGCGCGGGCGGGCGTTCAATCTCGGCGGCGGCCCGGACAACGCGGTGTCGCTGCTGACCGTGCTCGACGAGATCGGCCGGCTGGTTGGACGCAGGCTGGAGCCCTCGCTGGCCGGATGGCGTCGCGGCGACCAGCGCTACTTCGTGGCCGACACCAGGGCCGCGCGCGAGGCGCTTGGTCTGCCGCCGGCGACACCCTGGCGTGAGGGCGTCGGTCAACTCGCGCGCTGGATGACCGGTGATGCCGATCGGGAGCCGCGCCTGCTGACGGCGGCGGAGAGCGCCGCGTGAAGGTGGCGCTGCTCAACCCGCCCTGGAGCTTCGAGGGCAGCATCTATTTCGGCTGCCGGGCGCCGCATCTGCCGACCGAGCTCGGCTGCGCCAAGGTCCTGCTGCAAGCCGCCGGGCACGAGACGCTGATGCTGGATGGCGCGCTCGACGCGCTTGACGCGGATGCGATGGCGGCGCGGGTCGCGCGTTTCGGCGCCGACATGATCGTGGTCGCGACGGCCCCCACCTACCTGTTCTGGCGCTGCACCCAGCCGGAACTGCGGGTGCCGCGGTTGCTGCTCGACGCGCTGCGCCAGACCTGCGGCGGCGCGCCGCTCACGGTGGCGGTCGGCCCGCACGGCTCGGCGACACCCGGGGTCGCCCTACGCAAGCTCGGCTGCGACGTGGTGATACGCGGCGAGTGCGAGGAGGCGATCGTCGAGCTCGCGGGAGGCTGCAGGCCTGGCCTCGTCCCGGGCACCGCGATCCTACGCGACGGCGTCGAGACCGCAACCGGCGGCCCGCGCACGACACGCTTCGTCGACCTGCCGGCGCTGCGCTGGCCGCGCGCCTGGATCGAACGGCACCGGCACAACCATCATCGCTTCGATCTCGGCACCGCCGAGGCCACCACGCTGGGCGCCGAGGTGGAGGCGTCGCGCGGCTGCCCCTATCGCTGCTCGTTCTGCGCCAAGATCGACTTCCGCGACGCCTATCGCCGGCGCGACGCGTCGGTCGTGCTCGACGAGATCGACGGCCTGGTCGCCCAAGGCGTCGGCTATGTCTACTTCATCGACGAGATCTTCCTGCCTGATCGCCACCTGCTGGACGCGCTGACCTCGCGCCCGGTGGTGTTCGGAATGCAGACGCGGATCGATCTGTGGAAGCCGGAGATGCTGGCGCTGCTGGGGCGGGCCGGATGCGTGTCGATCGAGGCCGGCGTCGAGAGCCTGACCCGCGAGGGCCGTGCCTCGCTCGACAAGCGTTGCCGGATGAGCACCGACGAGCTCGCCGACCGGCTGGCGCTGGCGCGCCGCCACGTGCCGTTCGTGCAGGCGAACCTGCTGTCGGTGCATGGCGACGACCAGGCGCTGGTCGGGGACTGGCGCCAGCGCCTGCAGGATGCGGGCGTCTGGGCCAACGATCCGGTGCCGCTGTTTCCCTATCCCAGCTCGCCCGACTATCGCACACGCTGGGGGCCGCCGGACGCGGACGCCTGGGAGCGCGCGCACGCGCATTATCTCGAGGAGTTCGGCCGGTTTTCCGACCTGCAGGACGAGCGGCCGGCCTCGCTCGCGTGCCTCGAGCGCTGCTGCGCGCGTTGAACGTCGCGACCATGCGGAACCGGCGCGTAGCACCGCCAGGCGCGACCCGGATCATGGTCTCGACCGACGTGCTCGGGGGCGTGTGGTACTATACGCTCGACCTCGTGCGGTGCTGGTCCGACGCCGGGATCGAGGTGGTGCTGGCGGTGCTCGGGCCGCCTCCCGGGGACGCCCAGCGTCGCGAGGCGGCCGCGGTCCCCGGGCTCACCCTGCACGTGACCGGATTGCCGCTCGACTGGACCGCGCCCGACCGGGCCTCGCTCGAACACGCGGCATCGGCGCTCGCGGCCCTCGCGGCCACGAGCGATGTCGGTTCGGTGCACCTGCATGCGCCGGCGCTGTTTGGGGCGACCGCCTGGCCGGTGCCGACCGTGGTGGTCGCGCATTCCTGCCTGCGCACCTGGTGGCTCGCACTGCGAAGCGGCGGCTTGCCGGACGCCCTCGCCTGGCAAGACGACATGGCGGCGTCCGGCCTCGCGCGGGCCGACGCGGTGGTCGCGCCGAGCCGAAGCTTCGCCACCGACCTCACCCGCGCCTACGGTCTCGCCCGCCCGGTGCGAGTGATCGGCAATGGCCGCAGCCCCCAGCCGGTCGCCGCCGCGACGGCGCGGCATGGCGTGCTGGCCTGCGGCCGCGCCTGGGATGAGGCAAAGGACTTCGCGACGCTCGACCGGGCGGCCCGGATGGTGTCGGCGCCGGTGCGGCTCGCCGGCGCGCTCGCCGGGCCCAACGCCGAGCGCGCCTTGCCGCTGACGGCGGTCCACACGCTCGGCTCGCTCGATCCCCCGGCGTTGGCGCGGGAACGGGCGCGCGCCTCGGTGTTCGTGTCCTGCTCGCGGTTCGAGCCGTTCGGGCTCGCCGTGCTGGAGGCGGCGCAGGCGGGGCTCGCGCTGGTGCTGTCCGACCTCCCGACCTTCCGCGAGCTGTGGCAGGATGCCGCGCTGTTCTTTCCGGTGGGCGATGCGTCGGCGCTGGCCCGCGCGCTCGACCAGGCGCTGGCGGAACCCGAGGCGCTCGCGGGCAAGGCCCTGGCACGCGCCGCCGCCTACACCGCCGAGGCCATGGCGGCCGAGACCGCCTCGCTGCATCGCGCGCTGACGGACGCCGCCTGATGCGGATCGTGGTGTTCGCGCACGCGCTGACCTCGTGCTGGAACCATGGCAACGCGCATTTCCTGCGCGGCGTGCTGCGCGAGCTGGCGCTGCTCGGCCACCAGGTCGCGTGTCACGAGCCACGCGACGGCTGGTCGCGGACCAACCTCGCGCGCGATCAGGGCCTGGAAGCGGCGTCGGCCTGGGCCGCGCACTACCCCGAGCTCTCGGCCTCGTTCCACGATCCCGACACCGATCTCGCGCCACTGGTCGCGGACGCCGACCTGGTGCTGGTGCATGAGTGGAACCAGCCGGCGCTGGTCGCTTCGCTCGGCCGGCTGCGTCGTGCCGGCGGCGGCTTTAAGCTGCTGTTTCATGACACCCATCATCGCGCGGTCTCCGATCCTGACGCGATCGGCCGGCTCGATCTCGCCGCCTATGACGGGGTGCTGGCGTTCGGCGGTTCGCTCGCCGACGCCTACCGGCGGCGCGGCTGGGACGGCCGGGTGTTCGTCTGGCACGAGGCGGCCGATCTGCGCCTGTTCCGGCCGCCCGATCCGCCCGTGCCGCGCGAGGGCGCGATCTGGATCGGCAACTGGGGCGACGGCGAGCGGACCCACGAGCTCGAACACTTCCTGCTGCGGCCGGCGGCGGCCGCCGGCGTTCCGCTCAGCGTGCGCGGGGTGCGCTACCCGGCCGAGGCGCTGTCGCTGCTGCGGCGTCATGGCGCCGCCTACGAAGGCTGGATCGCCAACGCCGAGGCGCCCGCGGCCTTCGCGCGTCACGCGCTGACGGTGCACGTGCCGCGACGTTTCTACGTCACCGACCTGCCGGGCATCCCGACGATACGGGTGTTCGAGGCGCTGGCCTGCGGCATCCCGCTGCTGTCGGCGCCGTGGGACGACGTGGAAGGACTGTTCCGGCCGGGATTGGACTACCTGGTTGGGCGCGACGAGGACGAGATGACGGCGCACATGCGGGCCGTGACGCATGATCGGGCGCTCGCCGCCTCGCTCGCCGCGCACGGCCTCGAGACGATCCGCGCGCGGCATGGCTGCGAGCATCGCGCGCAAGAACTCCTCGCGATCGCGGCCAGCCTCGCCTGATGCGGATCGCGGTCTACGGGTCGAGCCTGGTCTCGTCCTACTGGAACGGTGCCGCCACCTATTATCGCGGCCTGTTCGGGGCGATGGCGCGACGCGGCCACGCGATCACCTTCCTCGAGCCGGACGCGTTCGACCGCCAGCGTCATCGCGACATCGAGCCGCCCGCCTGGGCGCGATCGATCGTGTGGACGGCCGATGCCGCCGGGCTCGACCACGCGCTCGGGCACGCGCGCGATGCCGACGTGGTGATCAAGTGCAGCGGCGTCGGCGTGTTCGACGACGCGCTGCTCGCCGGCATCCTCGGGCGTGCCCGGCCGGGCGCCACCCGCGTGTTCCTCGACGTCGACGCGCCGGCGACGCTCGGCGAGATGGCGTCGGCGCCCGACGGGCCGACCGCGCGCGCGGTGCCGGCGCTCGACGTCGTGCTGACCTTTGGCGGCGGCGACAAGGTGGTGCGCGGCTACGCGGCACGAGGCGCCCGGCGCTGCGTGCCGATCTACAACGCGCTCGATCCCGCCTCGCACCATCCGGCGCCGCCGGAGGCGCGGTTCGGCTGCGACCTGGCCCTGCTCGCCAACCGCCTGCCCGATCGCGAGGCGCGGATCGACGCGTTCTTCCTCGATGTGGCGGCAAGCCTGCCCGACCGGCGCTTCCTGCTCGGCGGGTCGGGCTGGCAGGACCGCGCGACGCCACCGAACGTCGCCGTGATCGGCCATGTGCCGACCGCCGCGCACAATGCGCTCAACGGCTCGGCGCTCGCGGTGCTGAACGTCGCGCGGGACAGCATGGCGGCGTTCGGCTTCTCGCCCGCGACGCGCGTGTTCGAGGCCGCGGGCGCCGGCGCCTGCCTGATCACCGATCATTGGGACGGGATCGAGCTGTTCCTCGAACCGGGGCACGAGATCCTGGTCGCCCGTGACGGCGCCGAGGTGGCGTCCCACCTTGCGGCGCTCACGCCCGCGCTCGCACGCGGGATCGGCGGGCGCGCCTTGGCGCGGGTGCTGTCGGAGCACACGTACGAGCGGCGGGCGGCGCTGATGGAGGAGGTCCTGCTTGCGTCACGATGACGCGCCCCGCCCCTTCTGCTGCGCGGATTGCTGACATGCGCCTCGTCGTGCTCGGATTGTCGCTCAGCTCGTCATGGGGCAACGGCCACGCGACCACGTTCCGGGCCCTGCTGGCGGCGTTCGCGGTTCGCGGTCACGACGTGCTGTTCCTCGAGCGCGACCGGCCGTGGTACGCGGCGCATCGCGACTTGCCGGCGCCCTGCTGGTGCCGGCTCGAATTCTACGACGATCTCGACGCGCTCGACCGCTGGCGGCGCGAGATCACATCGGCGGACGCGGTGATCGTAGGCTCCTACGTGCCGGACGGCATCGAGGTGTCGCGTCGTGTGCAGGCCTGGGCGCGTGGCGTGCGGGCGTTCTACGACATCGACACGCCGTTGACGCTGGCCGCGATCGGGTCGGGCGATTGCGACTACGCATCGCGCGAGACGATCGCCGGGTTCGACCTCTATCTGTCGTTCACGGCCGGTCCGACGCTTCGGCGGCTGGAACGCGAGTTTGGCGCGAGGCGGGCGGTGGCGCTGCCATGCGCGGTCGATCCCGCGCTGTACGCGCCGACTGGTGCCGCGATCCGGTGGGACCTGTCCTATCTCGGCACCTATAGCGCCGACCGGCAATCGACAGTCGAACGTCTGCTGATCGAGCCGGCGCGACGGTGCCCGGAACGGCGCTTCGTGGTGGCGGGACCGCAATATCCGCCTGACATCGACTGGCCGGCGAACGTCACCCGGATCGAGCATCTGCCGCCGGACATGCACGCGCGGTTCTACTCGGAATCCGCTTGGACGCTGAACGTCACCCGCGCGGACATGATCGCTGCCGGCTGGAGCCCGAGCGTCCGCCTGTTCGAGGCGGGGGCGTGCGGCACCGCGATCATCTCGGATCGCTGGCCGGGCATCGAGGACGTGCTGCAACCGGGACGAGAGGTGCTGATCGCCGACGGCACCGATGATGTGCTGCGCGCGCTCGCGGCCGGTGAGGCCGTCCGGTCCGGACTTGGCGCCGCAGCCCGCGCGCGCGTGCTGGCGAACCACACCGCGTCTCATCGCGCGGCGGCGTTGGAGCGGTTGGTGGGATTTGGTTGCGGGGACAGGATTTGAACCTGTGACCTTCAGGTTATGAGCCTGACGAGC
>CAXTPV010000118.1:0-6748 GCA_964246135.1 uncultured Acetobacteraceae bacterium
TGTTCGCGCCCGCGCATCACCCGGCGCTGAAACACGTGGCCCAGGTCAGGGTCGAGCTCGGCACCCGGACCATCTTCAACCTGCTCGGGCCGCTGCCGAACCCCGCCTCCGTGACGCGCCAGTTGGTCGGAGTCTATGCCCCGGAATGGGTCGAACCGATCGCCCACGTGCTGCATCGCCTGGGCTCGGAGCGCGCGCTGGTGGTGCACGGCGCCGACGGCCTCGACGAGATCACCACCACCGGCCCCACCACCATCGCGTCGCTCCAACACGGCCGCGTGCACCGCTTCGAGGTGACGCCGGAGCAGCTTGGCCTGCCCAGGGTCCAACCCGGACAGCTCCGTGGCGGCGACGCGCCTGCCAACGCCGCCGCGTTGCGCGCGGTGCTGGCCGGCACGCCCGGACCCTATCGCGACATCGCCGCCCTGAACGCCGCCGCGGCCTTCGTCGTCGCCGGACGCACCGACGACCTGGCCCAGGGCCTGGCGCTGGCCACGGCCACGATCGACACCGGCGCGGCCGAGGCAAGGCTCGACCGCCTGATCGCGGCGTCGCGCGCGTGACACCGGAGACCGCATGGCCGACATCCTGACCACGATCGAGACCTACAAGCGGGACGAGATCGCGGTCGCCAAGCGCGACCGGCCGCTGCCGGCGCTCCGGCGCGACGCCGAGGCGGCCTCACCGCCGCGCGGCTTCCTCGCCTCGATCCAACGACGTCTCGGCCAGAACGAGGTCGCGCTGATCGCCGAGATCAAGCGCCAGAGCCCGTCGAGGGGGCTGATCCGCGCCGATTTCAATCCGGCGGCGCACGCGGCGGCCTATGCGCAAGGCGGCGCCGCCTGCCTCTCGGTGCTCACCGACGCGCCGTCGTTCGGCGGCGCCCTCGCGGACCTGGTGGGGGCGCGCGCGGCAACCACGCTGCCGGCGCTGCGCAAGGACTTCCTGTTCGACCCCTACCAGGTGTTCGAGGCGCGCGCCGCCGGAGCCGACGCCGTGCTGATCATCATGGCGGCGGTCGACGACGCGCTCGCCGCCGATCTCGAGGACACCGCGCTGACGCTCGGCATGGACGTGCTCGTCGAGATCCACGACGACGCCGAGCTAGACCGCGCGCTCCGCCGACGCACCCGCCTGATCGGCATCAACAACCGCGACCTCAGGACGTTCGAGACCACGCTCGCCACCGCCGAACGCCTCGCGCCGAACATCTCGCCCGGCCACGTCGTCGTGAGCGAAAGCGGCGTGCAAGGCCCGGCCGACCTCGCGCGCCTGCGCGCCGCCGGCATCGCGACCTTCCTGGTCGGCGAAAGCCTGATGCGCCACCAAGACATCGCGCAGGCCACGCGCGCGCTGCTCGCGGCCGATGGCGTCCCGGCGTGACCGGCGATGCCAAGCCGCCGGACGCGCTTGCAGCCGCCGCCTCGCTGCTGCGCCGGCAGGGCTACGGCTTCGTCGCCGGCGAGACGATGCGCCACGCGCTCGGCGACGCGGCGCTCGCGGCCTGGGACGCGTTTTCCGCCAGCTGGGACGATCTCGGCGACGACCTCTACATGGCAGATGGCGGCCGCTACCGCCGTCGCCGCCACGCCGTGTTCACCGCCAAAGCTGGCGGTGTCACCCGCGAGCCCGACCAGCCGCACTACCAGAGCCGCGACCACAACCGGCTGAACGGCGGCATCGAACGCTGGTTCAGGCCGATCACCGCCGAGGTCGCGCGGAGCCCGATGCTCCTCGCGCTGCTCGACCTCGCGCGCCGCCTGTTCGAGGGCTTGCCGCCGCCATCCCGCGTGCCCGTCGCCTGGCGCGTCGAGTTGCACCAGTTCCGGATCGAGGCGAGCCACGGCGCACCCGGGCAGCCAACACCGGAAGGCGCGCACCGCGACGGCGTCGACTGGGTGCTGGTGCTGCTGGTGCGGCGGCAGAACGTCCGCAGCGGCGAGACCACCATCCTCGACCCCGAGGGGCGCGGGCTCGGCGCCTTCACCCTGACCGCGCCGCTCGACGCCGCCCTGGTCGACGACGCCCGCGTGCTGCACGGCGTCACCGCCATCGTGCCAGAAAATCCCGCCCTGCCGGCGCTGCGCGACGTGCTGGTGATCACCTTCCGCGCGCAGTAAGAGCATCATCCGCATGGGGTTCGAAGCGTCACGAAGCCAAGGCAAAGGGCACCCCATCAAAGGCAAGCCCCTGAAATCCCTCAACTTCAAAAATGGGGTCTGGGCCCCGCCCCCCCCCCCAGGTCGAGGGCAGAGCCCTCGCCCTGCTTCAGCGTCCCGCTAGCACCAGCAGGACCCACCTCGCGATGCTGTTCAACTCGCAGGCCTTCATCCTGCTGTTCCTGCCCGCCGTGCTCGCCGCCTACTACGCGAGCGGCGCCGTTCGCCCCGCCCGCCAGCTCGTGCTCATCACCGCGTCGATCATCTTCTACGCCGCCTGGAACTGGCACTACGTGCCGCTGCTGGTCGGGCTCACCTTCGTCAACTGGCTGATCTCGCACGCCGTCGGACGCTGGGGCCGCGCCTGGCTGACCGCCGGCATCGCGCTCAACCTAGGCGTGCTCGGCCTGTTCAAATACGCGAACTTCGTCGCCGCCAATGTCGACTGGCTGCTCGGCCGCACCCACCACCCCTGGGCGATCGCGCTGCCGCTCGGGATCAGCTTCTTCGTGTTCCAGAAGATCGCCTATTTGGTCGATCTCCGGCGCGGCGACCGGCGCGTCTACGGCCTGCTCGACTTCTTCGAGTTCGTGACCTTCTTCCCGCAGCTGATCGCGGGTCCCATCGTGCGCCACCACGAGATCATCCCGCAATTCGCGGGTCGGGTGCCGGCGCCCGACACCATGGAGAACCTGTCGCGCGGCCTGGTGCTGTTCGCGATCGGGCTGACCAAGAAGGCCGGCATCGCCGACACCATCGCCGCCAACCCTGACGCGCTGTTCGCGCTCGCGGCCGCAGGCCACCCGATCGGCGCCGCCGGCGCCTGGACGGCCGCGATCTGCTACGCGTTGCAGATCTATTTCGACTTCTCCGGCTACTCCGACATGGCGATCGGCCTCGCGCTGATGTTCGGCCTGCGCCTGCCGTTCAACTTCGACGCGCCCTACCGCGCAATGTCGCTGCGCGATTTCTGGCGCCGCTGGCACATCACGCTGTCCCGCTTCCTCCGCGACTATCTCTACATCCCGCTCGGCGGCAACCGCGCCGGCGAGCCACGCATGGTCGCCAACCTCGCCGCCACCATGCTGCTCGGCGGCCTCTGGCACGGCGCCGCCTGGACCTTCGTCGCCTGGGGCGGCCTGCACGGCGTGGGCCTCGCCTTCAACCACCTGTGGGCGCGCACCAGGATCGCGCTGCCGCGCCCGCTCGGCTGGGCACTCACCCTGCTGTTCGTGCTCTGCACCTGGGTGCTGTTCCGCGCCCCCGATTTCGCCACCGCCTGGCGCGTGCTCGGCGCCATGGCCGGCGAACAGGGACGCGGCCACGTGCACGTCGAGAACGCCGCCGTGGTGGCGATCGGCATCGTGGTCGCCCTGGTCGGCCCGACCAGCCAGCAGGCCGCCCTCGCCCGCATGCCGCCACGCCCCGCCTTCGCCGTGCTGGCCGGCACCGCCATGGCCCTGCTGCTGCTGCTGATCGGCGGCCGCATTCCCGATGCCTTTATCTACTTCCAGTTCTGATCCGGCCGCCCGGGCCTGGCGGCGTTTCCTCGCGGCCTTCGCGCTGGCGACCGCGATCCCCGCCCTGATCGCCTGGCTGTTCATCATGCTGGTCGATCCCTGGGGCATGCTGCCGCTGCACCTGCCGCTCGGGCGCGCGCCGATCTCGACCAACGCGCGCTTCTCGTTCCCGGCGCTGGCCACGTCCGGGCGGTTCGACGCGGTGATCATCGGCACCTCGACCAGCCGCCTGCTACGTCCCGCCGTGCTCGACCCGATGTTCGGCGCCCGCTTCGCCAACCTCGCGATGAACGCCGCCACCGCCTGGGAACAACGGCAGCTGCTGGCCCTGTTCGCGCGCCACCATCCCCACCCACGCGCCGTGGTGATCGGCCTCGACGCCGCCTGGTGCCTCGCCGGCCCCGGCACCCCTCGCCTCACCGGCCGGCCGTTCCCGGCCTGGATGTATCGCGGCTCACGCTGGCGCGGCTACGCCGAGATGTTCAACCTCTACGCGTTGCAGGAGGCGGCCAACCAGTTCGCCGCCATCACCGGCCTCAAGCGCGGCCATTACGGCGCCGACGGCTACACCAACTTCCTGCCGCCCGACACCGCGTACGACAAAACCCGAGTCGATGCGATCTTCCGCGGCTGGGGCGAGGTCAGCAACGCGAAGGCAGCGGCGGGCCCGGTCATCCTCCCGGAGATCGCCGGCCTGCCCGCCCTGCTTGGCCGCCTGGCGCCCGACACCATCAAGCTGCTCTATCTGCCGCCGATCACGGCCGCGACCATGGGCCAACCCGGCAGCGCGATCCGCGCCTCATGGGACGCCTGCAAGGTCCAGGCGGCAGCAGCGACGCGCCAGATCCCGGGCGCGATCCTGCTCGACTTCGCCCTCCCGAACCCGATTACCCTCAACCGCGACGCGTTCTGGGACCCGATCCACTTCCGCCTCGGCATCGCCAACCGCATCATGGCCGACATGGCGCTGGCACGCAGCGGCAATCCCGACCCTGCCGGTCTAGACAGGGTCCTCGCGCGCGGCCCGCACTGACGATCCCGGGCGGCGGTGGTGGAGCTGAGGGGAATCGAACCCCTGACCTCCTCATTGCGAACGAGGCGCTCTCCCAACTGAGCTACAGCCCCGCCTGACCGGGCGCGGAACATGATCGGCGCATGACACCCCGTCAAGCGGGCGGCCCCGCCCCGCCGCCGCCGATTGCGTCGCCAGAAGCCCGCCGCTACGTTCCGCCCGCAACCGAACCGAGAGCCCCTTGGTCGAGATCCTGTTCAACGTCCTGTTCACCCTGCTGCGGCTCTACAGCTGGGCGATCATCCTGGTCTGCGTGTTCAGCCTGCTCACCGCGTTTGGCGTGCTCGACACCCGCAACCGGATCGTCTGGACCGTCGGCGACTTCCTGTACAAGCTGACCGAGCCGATGCTGGCCCCGCTCCGGCGCGTGCTGCCGAGCTTCGGCGCGGTCGATCTCAGCCCGTTCGTGCTGCTGCTGCTGATCCAGATCGTCATCATCCCGCTGCTCGCCCGCGCCGAGGCGGCCATCATCACCGGATCGATCTCGCAAGTCCTGATGTGACCCCGGCCCCTGATGTGACACACGCGATCACCGACGCGCCCCCACGCTGCGAGGTCGCCGTGCTGATCCCGTGCTTCAACGAGGCCGGAACCATCGCCGCCGTCGTCGCCGACTTCCGCTCGACGCTGCCGCACGCCCGCATCCACGTGTTCGACAACAACTCGACCGACAGCACCGCCGAGATCGCGCACGCCGCCGGCGCCCGCGTCCACCGCACCACGCTGCAGGGCAAGGGCCACGTGGTCCGCCGCATGTTCGCCGACGTCGACGCCGACATCTACCTGCTGGTCGACGGCGACGGCACCTACGACGCCGCGTCCGCCCCCGGCATGGTCGAGCGCCTGATGCGATCCGGCCTCGACATGGTCAACGGCGCCCGCGTGCACGGTGACGCGAGCGCCTACCGCCGCGGCCACGTCGCCGGCAACCGCTTCCTCGCCGGCCTGGTCGCCTCCCTGTTCGGCGACCGCCTCAGCGACCTCCTGTCGGGCTACCGCGCCTTCTCGCGCCGGTTCGTGAAATCGTTCCCCGGCTTCTCGTCGGGCTTTGAGATCGAGACCGAGCTCACCGTGCACGCGCTCCGCCTGTCGATGCCGGTCGGCGAGGTCCCGACGCCCTATGGCGCCCGGCCGGCGGGCTCGGCGTCCAAGCTGCGCACCTACCAGGACGGCGCCCGCATCCTGCGCACCATCATGCTGCTGGTCGAGCAGGAGCGGCCGCTCGCCTTCTTCTCGGTCATCGGCGTCGCGCTGCTGGCGATGGCGCTCGGCCTCGCCTCCCCGATCGTCGTCCATTTCGTCATGACCGGGAAGGTGCCGCGCCTGCCGACCGCGGTGCTGTCGACCGGCCTGGTGCTGCTCGCCTGCCTCAGCTTCGTCTGCGGCCTGATCCTGCAAAGCGTCGCCCGCGGCCGGATGGAACAGCGACACCTTGCCTACCTCGCCCTCCCCGGACCGCCGCACGCGCCACCCACCAACACCTGATCCGCCCTCACTCCGCCAGCCAACCGCGCACCGCATCCCGCAGGAACACCTCGTCCTCGGCGTTGGTCCGCGGACTGCCGGCGCGATGGCCCCAGATCGACGGGATCGGCCGCAACGCCCCATGCCGCAGATGCGGCAGCTCCGCCTCGTTGTCGGCCACCCGGAAATAGAGGTCGGTCGTGCCTGGCAGCAGCAGCACCCGCGCCTCGATCGCGCCCAGCGCGCGCTCCAGGTCACCGCCGTACATCTCGTTGGCGCTGATGTCGCCAGCCAGCCACGTGCGCGCCTGGGCATAAAGATCGGCCGCGCGATGGCTGGTGAACCCCGGCTCCCAGTCCCGCGCCAGGAACTCCTCGACGCTGCCCGCCCCGGCCGCCTCGCCGCCATCCGAAAGATGCAGCCCCGCCCGATACCAGTCCTGGCTCATCGCCCACGCGGCGTAAATCCGAGCGAATGCCCGCAAGGCCGCATGCGGCTCGCCGTCGAACCGGCCGCCGCCGCGATGCTCGGGT
>CAXTPV010000119.1:0-2315 GCA_964246135.1 uncultured Acetobacteraceae bacterium
CACGAAGGCCGTCAGCAGGAAGAGCAGGTTGCTCTTGCGGCCGAGCGAGTTGCTGGTCGAGGCCGTCAGCAACAGGGTGATGATCGCGAGCCGTCCCATCGGGCCGGCTCGTCGCCACAGGTCGCGGAGCAGTGTCCCGAGGCCGAACGCGTAGGCCATGAAGCCGGTCAGGCCGAGGTTCAGCAGCGCCAGCAGCCAGAAGCACTCGATGCCGGTGAACGGGTATTGCAGGCCAAGGCGGTAGACGAGGTTCGGCGTCCGGGCGATCGGGTTGCCGAACAGCCAGCCATGCAGGTCGACGTAGCTGAGCACGAGCCACTCGATGCTGCGCGTCTGCGCGCTGGAATCGAGGTAGAGCCTGGCGGCGACGCGCTCTCCGATCGCGCTCGTCGCGAGCAACGTCCCGAGCAGCGCCATCGTCAGGACAACGCCGGCGAGCATCGCCAGCGCAGCGCCGGCCCGCAGGCGGCGATAGACGAGGGCGCGTGTCGTGGTGACCAGCACCAGGAGGACGAGCGTGGCCATGGTCACGCCGAGCGCGGTGCGGCCGCCGAAACTCAGCAGGCCGATGCACAGCGCCAGGAAGCAGGGCGCGGTCGCCCACATGGGCAGGCGGAGCGCGAGCAGTGTCCACACCGCCAGCATGGTGACCATCGCGCCGGTCAGCGGGTGGTCGTAGAGCGCCGAGCCGCGGAACTCGCCCGCGGGATCGATCAGCGCGCGATCCTCGAGATAGACCGGAATGAGGTGGCTGCCGGTCAGGCTCTCGCCGAGGTTGATGCCGACGTTCAGCAGCGCGAACCCGAGCAGGGTAAGGCCGAGAAAGGCGCCCTGCCTGCGAGACAGGCCGACGCAAAGCAGCGCGAACAGCCCGGCCGAGACGTCGCTTTCCATGTAGATGGCGGCGCCCGAGATGCCTCCGGTCAGGCAGGCGTAGAGCATGGTGGCCACGAGCAGGCCGATCGAGGCGGCCAGCGCCGGCGCCTCGGCCAGCAGGCGCCGGAGCGCAGCGGCGGGATCGCCACCGGGAAGCACGCGCAGCATGAGGGCCATCACGATGACGTAGGTCGCGGGATGGAACTTCAGCAACGGGTTGCCGCCGGGATGGGCGTAGTCGATGCCGGCGACGTAGAGCAGGTTCGCCGACACCGTCATGTGCAGCGCGACCACGCAGAGGATCAGCGCGAAGCCGCACCGGCCGACCGGCGTCGCGGAGATGGTGGAGCCGCTCAACCGAGAGCGCTCACAGCTCTGGGCCGAGCAGGGTGCGGCCATCATCGAGCAGGTCCTCGGTCACCGCGAGCAGGAAATCGAAGCCGCCGAGGGCGTAGCGCCGGCCGAGACGGCGCGGCTCCTGCGCCAGGCGCCAGAGCCATTCGAGGCGCAGGTGCCTTGCCGCCGGCGGCGCGCGCCGGACCAGCCCGAGCGCGATCTTGACCGCCTGGCCGACGCAGATCGCCCAGCAGGGCGGCAGCGCCGTGCGCATGCGATCGACGAAGATCTCGCTCTGCGGTGCGCCGACGGCCATGACGAGCAGGGTGGTACGATGCGCGCCGATCTCCGACGCGAGCGACGCGCGCCGCGCCGGGTCGGAGGCGAAGCCGTGCGACGGCACCGTGCAGGCGACCTGACCCTCCAGCCCATGCTCACGCGCCCACGCCATGACCATCGAGGCGGTCGCCTCCTGGTCGACGGCGAAGAACAAGCGGTGTCCCGACCCGACGGCATGGCCGTTCCGCATCAGCTCGGTGATGACGTCGCATCCGGTCACGCGCTGGGCATCGTGCGCGTGCAGCCTGGCATAGGCGTGCACCGGGAAGCCGTCACAGAGCACTATCGCCGCCGAGCGATAGGCGTCGCGGAACGCGGCGCTGCGGCGAAGACGGGCGACATGGTCGACGTTCGGCGTCACCACCAGACGCACCGCGTCCGGCGTCTGCAGGATACGGTCGACCACGGCGTGCGCGGTGGTGCCGGCGGGCGTGAAGCCGAACACTGGTCGGGTGGTCATGCGAGCCTCATCCTTCCGTTGGTCAGGCGCCGGTCCGGGGTGCGGGCGGGTTGGCGCAGCAGGGCGGCGTAGCGGCTGGCGGCCCGCTCGGCGGTGAATGCCTTGGCGCGCGCGCGCAGCATGGATGGCGGGAACTCGTCGCGTAGCGAGGGGTGCAGGGCGCGGGCGAGCGCTACATGGTCGCCCGGCGGCACCAACCGGCCGAACCGGCCGCGATCGAGGATTTCCGAAGGGCCATGCGGGCAGTCGGTGCTGATGACCGGGGTGCCGCAGGCGAGCGCCTCGATCAGCACGTTGCCGAGGC
>CAXTPV010000119.1:2325-4041 GCA_964246135.1 uncultured Acetobacteraceae bacterium
CGCACGCCTGACGTAGGGCAGCGGGTTGGCACGGAAGCCGAGCAGCCGGACGTCATCGGCGATGCCGAGCCCGGCGGCCAGCGCCCGCAGGGCGTCGTGCAGCGGCCCTTCGCCGAGGATCATCAGCCGCGAAGGGTGCTCGGCGCGATGCGCTGCGAACGCGCGCAGCAGCGTCTCGTGGTCCTTCTGCGGCACCAGCCGGCCGGCGGTGACGTAGACCGGCGATGCGCCGTCGGCGAACCAAAGGTCGTCCAGCGCTTCGTCCGCGCGCGCCTCAAAGCCCGGCGTGAGCACCGGGTTGTAGATCACCTCGATGCGATGTCGGGCGATGCCGGTGCAGGCCGCCATGTCGTCGGCGACGCCCGCCGACACCGCGACCAAGTGGTTGGCGACCGGCGACAACAGCCGGTAGAGCAGCGGCAGCAGGCGGTAGGCGGGGCTGGCGCCGGCTTCCGCCGACAGCGCGTTGTGCTGGCACACGATCAGGTTGCAGCGCGACCACGCCAGCAGCTTGGCCAGCATGGCGACGATGTTGTTGTGCCCGAGGCTGACCAGCAGGGCGTCAGGCCGGTCTTGCCGGAGGATGCGCATCAGCGGCAGGAGATCGAACAGCGTGCGTGCGGTCCCGAACACGGTGACCGCGAGGCCCGGCGGCAACTCGGCCTCGAGCGCGCCGCCGCCCTCGTGCAGCAGCAGGCGGGTCTCGATCCCATCCGCCGCGAGCTGGCGAATGAGGTTCAGGCGCATGCGCTCGACGCCGCCACCGGCGAGGCTGTGCATGTAGCAGGCGATGCGGAGCCGGGTACCCGGGGCGATCGCGGCCGGATCGGCGAGGGCCGCGCTCATGACACGGCTCCGATCCGCACCAGCCCGTCGTCCGTTGCCGAGGCGGGTGCCGGGGCGGGCGCGGTCTGAGCGGCGTAGAGGCGAGCGATGTTGTCGCGCATCGTCTCGATCCGAAAGCACTGCTCGAATCGCTGCTGGCCGGCGTGGGCCAATCTCGCCCGCAGGCCGGGATCGCGTACGAGCGTTGCCAGCGCGGACGCGAGCGCCTCGACGTTCGAAGGCGGCACCAGCAAACCGGTGGCGCCGTGATGGATGGCGTCCGCGACTTCTCCGACCTCGGTCGCGACGACCGCGACCGACTCCGCCATCGCTTCGAGGATGGCGATCGGCAGCGCCTCCTCGCGCGAGGGAAGAACCATGATGTCGGCGGTTCGGAGCAGCGCCCGCGCGTCTTCGTTTGCGCGCCAGCCGAGGAACCGCGCCCGTGCTCCAACGCCGAGGCGGGAGGCCTCGTGTGCCCAGGCGTCGCGATCGCCGTTGCCGACGATGTCGAGGGTGAGATCGCAGCCGGCGAGCGCGGGCTCGGCCAGCGCACGCAACAGCACGTCGAGTCCCTTGCGTTCGCCGAGGGCGCCGAGGAACAGGATGCGGCACGTCGTGTCGGCCTTTTTCGTTACGATATTGCAATCAACGGGGCGTGCGTCAGCCGCGGAGACGCCGTTCGGCACCACGGTGACCCGCTCGGCCAAGATGCCGACGGCGCCGATCAGGTGACCTCGCCCGGCCAAACCGAGTGTCACCAGCGCGCTCGCCCGCCGGAACACGAGGCCGAGTGCCATGCGGCCGAGCGGCCCGAGCGAGGCGTGAAAGCTGGCGAAGTCGGCGCCGTGCAGGTGCAGCACGACGGGCACCCCCGCGGCGCGCCCAAGC
>CAXTPV010000119.1:4051-6723 GCA_964246135.1 uncultured Acetobacteraceae bacterium
TGCGCATGACGCTGCCGCGCGTCGCGACGTGGACGTGGAGCAGCGCCACACGACCGCGCAGACAGGCGTGAGCGGTGCGTAGCAGCGCGACCGCGAACGCCGCCGGCTGGCGTGCCCTCGGAGCCATGCCGCCGCTGTCGATGATCCGCATCGGCGGTGTGCATCCAGCTTCCGCCCAGGAGCCAGCCAGCGCGTCGACGACCCGGCAGATGCCTCCCGTGGAGGTGCTACCGCCGGGCGAGATCACCCATGCCGCTCGCTCCGTGCTCATCACCCTTGCCTCGGCGCGTGTAGCAGCGCCATGCCGCGTCGACGCAGCATGGCCATCGCAGTCGCGAGCGCGTGTCTGGGCTCGAACACCAGGCGCTTGCCATCCACCAGGGTCCGACCATTCCACGAGCTCGCGGCGTGCAGCCCGTCCCGCATGATACGGTCCGGGCCGAGGCGCCGGATTGGCCGCTCGCTGAATACGGTCGGGGTCAGGCGCTCGACCAGGTTCAGCATCACCGCGCCGCCGCTGGTGGCGCTGCAATCCTGCGCCGGACGGTGGAGGCGTCCTTCCGCGTGGAACGGCGCGCCAGCCGGCCGGGATGAGCGGATGTCGATCTTGACCGGGTTGAGGCGGTGCGGCACCCACGGACCCTCCGGGCGGACGGCGTGATAGAGGCAGAGATTGTCCTCGGCGCCGATCGCGAGATCGGTGCAGGCGATCCACCAGAGGCCGTCGAGCAGGAACAGGGTGGGATCGGCGAGGCGACGACCGGGCGCGATCTCGGCGACGGCCGCAAGCCCGCCGCGATCGGACAGCCGCCAGAGCGTTGTCGCCCCGACATCCGGTGTGGATGGCAGCACCCAGGTGCGGCCGCCCAGCGTCACCAGGCTCGGATGCGAGACGTGGTGGTCGCGCTCCAGCAGTATCCGGCTCCGCGCCAGCCCGCCATCGCGGTCACCCGACAGCGCCAGCAGCCGGAAACGTCCGCCGGAAATCTTCTCCTCGCACAGCACTCGGTTGGCGCCCCAAGGGGCGGGGGCGGCGAGCGAGTGCGCCTTCATCCAGCGTATACGGCCGAGCCCTGCGCCAAGCGCCGCGTCGAGCGGCCGCTCGGCGACGCCGACCCGCCAGCGCTCGATCAGCATCCGGTCGCGCCAGAGATCGAGCGCCTCGCGCACCGCGCCACCGAACTGGGCCGCCTGTTGCCGCCGTCGCCGGGCCGGCAGCGGATCGGCGAGCAGCGCCTGTCCATCGCGCCGGGCGCGCTCGACCAGGATGGCGCCAACATCAAATGCGTGCGTCCTGAGCGCTGCGAGCTGGCAACGTGTGCCGATCACCGCGCGGCCGATCACCCGGCGCACCTCGCTCGCCTCGTGATCGTCGGCGCGCGTGCAGGGCTGGCGCTCGACGAGCTCGATGGCAACCGCATGCGGCCGGCGGCGCCATGACGTCGTCAACGCATCCGGATCGGCGAGTGGCATGCCGCAGGCGGTCTCGAGCCGCCACGACGCGGCGCCGGCCTCGGTTGCGGGGGCGCCGGCGGCCGGCTGCCCGCCCGCGATGTGCAGGGTCAGTGTCAAAGCAGCACGCCGGCCGATTGCCGCGCCGGGGCCGCGAGCAGCGCGGCGGCGATCGCGTCCCGCATCGGCTTTGGCCGCAGCGCCTGATCCCAGGGCAGGCCGCGCGAAGGCAGCCGGTCGGGGCGCGCGAATTGTGGGTCGGCGTCCTGGTAGGTGTAGCGGTCGGCGAGACCCCAAGTGATGATTGTGCTGACCGCCGGCTCATCGAGCGCCACCGAGAGCACGCGCGACACCAGGGCGGCGGCGGCGCGATCCCGCGCGGCGGTGTCGGCCGGCAGGGTGCGGTCGCGGACATCGAGTTCGGTCAGGTGGATCTCGAGGCCGAAGCCGGCGAGGTCGCGCAGGAAGCGACGATAGGCGACGTCGTCGATCGGGTCGGCGGTGCCGAGATGGGTCTGCAGCCCGAAGCCGTCGATAGGCACGCCGCCACGCTTCCAGCCTTCGATCAGGCGGAGATAAGTCGTGCGCTTCGCGTCGAAGCGGGCGCCGCGATACTCAAGCCCGTCCTCGTTGAGGAACAGCCGCGCGGAGGGATCGGCGGCGCGGGTCAGCGCGAAGGCGAGCGGCACGAAATCTGGCCCGAGCGCGCGTCGCCATGGCGACAGCGTCAGCCCTTCGGGCCCGCGGTGCCAGAGCGGGTCCGACAACTCGTTGCAGACATCCCAGACCCGGACCCGGCCGCGGTAGCGGCCGGCGACCGCATCGATGTGCCGGGTCAGTGCCGCCCTGGCGTCCGCTGGCGTGCCATCGCGCAGCATCGCCAGCAACCAGGGCGGCATCGCCATTGACCAGACCAGCGTGTGCATGCGGACCGCCATCGCGTGCGCGCCGGCGAACGCGACCAGCGCGTCGACCGGCGCGAAGACGAAGGCTCCGGGCTCAGGCTCGACGTGGTCCCATTTCGCCTCGTAGCCGGGGGTGATCAGGCCGCATTGCTGCGCGAACAGGTTACGGTAGGCGGTGTCGTCGGCGATCTCCCGCGCCAGCGCCTCGGAGCCGAAGCAGAGCCCGCGCTTGGCGGCGATCCGGCGCAATGGCACCTGGTCGGCAGCGGCAGCGGCAGCGGCAGCGGCGGGGCGAGTGCCGCTCGCGGCCAGCGT
>CAXTPV010000120.1:0-6682 GCA_964246135.1 uncultured Acetobacteraceae bacterium
GGTCGCCGAGCGTGATGTCGCCGTCGCCGGATGCCTCCACGGCGACCGGCACGCCCATCGGGACCCGCAGCACGAGCTGGCCGTCGCCGCAGCCCCCCGTGACCGTGACGGTGCCGCCGGCCGCGCCGCGATCGACGGCGCCGACCGGCCCCTGGATGGCGACGGCGGTGACGCTGGGATCGGACAGGATTTGGGTGTTGCCGCCGCAATGGGTGACGAAGGCGAGGCCGCCCGCGGGGGTCGCACGGGCCGCGCCCGCCAGTGCTGCGGCGAGGATCGCGGCGGCCGCGAGTGCCCGCATCACGCCGACACCTTGCGTCGCCAGCCGGGGATGTCGTCGTCGAGGATGCGCTCAAGGCTGTCGAGCCGCTGCTCCAGGCGTGTGACCTGTGCGCGTGCCTGTTCGAGCGCCGCCTGGTCGGCGGCGGCGAGGCCGTCACCGTTCCGGCGTTGCAGCCGGAACCAGCCCTGCAAGGCGATCACCGCGAGGACGAAGACGAAGATGGTGATGAGGTCGGTGTCCATCCTGGTGCCGCTCCGCTCGGTGACCGGTCCTAGGCGCTCTTGTCCTGCACCGGCAGGCGGTTGCCAAGGCGTTGCCGCAGGCGGGTGAGCTCGTCGTCGACGGTGGCGTCGGTCTCCAGGCCGGCGAGTTCCTGCTCCAGGCTGGGACCCCTGGCGCGGCCGAGATCGTAGACCTCGACCCGTCCCTCAGCCTCGTCGAGCGCGCGCTCGACGTGCTCGAAGCGGGCGAACGCGTCGGTGATGCGTTCGTCGTAGAGCTTTTCCCGCACCTTGAGACGGCCGTTGGCGACCTTGTGCCTGGCGGCGATCGCGCGCTGGCGGTTGCGGGCGTCGGCGAGCTTGTCCTGCAGCTTGCCGATGTCGTCGTTCTGCTGCGACAGCCCGGTCTCCAGTGCCTTGATCTGAGCCTCCAGCGCATCGCGGGCGCGGGCGAGGTGGACTCGCGCCTGCAACGCCCCGCGCGCCAGATCCTCGCGGTCGCGGGTCAGCGCGAGCTCGGCCTTGCGCTGCCAGTCCGCCTCCTCGCGCTCCATGCCGTCGCGTCGCCGCTCCAGCTCCTTGCGCTCCGCGATCGCGCGCACCGCCTGGCTGCGGACCTCGACCAGGGTGTCCTCCATCTCCTGGATCACCAGGCGGATGATCTTTTCGGGGTCCTCGGCCGAGGCCAGGATCGCGTTGAGGTTCGAGTTCACGATGTCGGCGAGGCGGGAGAAGATGCTCATGGCGTGGCCTCCAGTGCGGCGTGGTGGCGGGAGAGTTGGACGCGGCCGGCGGCGGCGAGCGCTTGCGGCGTCGCCCGGCCGGTTGCTACAGACGCGAGCTTAGCGGTGAGGCACGCCAGATCATGGCCAGGAACGCCAACGCCAACGCGCCGTCGACGCCGATCGGCGGCGCGCCGGCGTTCCTGGAGATGCTGGCACATGTGAGCCGGGCGGCGGCGATCGACCGGCCGGTGTTGGTGATCGGCGAGCGCGGCACCGGCAAGGAGCTGGTCGCGAGCCGGCTGACCTTCCTGTCGCCGCGTTGGGACAGGCCGTTCATCAAGCTGAACTGCGCCTCGCTGTCCGAGCCGCTGCTGGACAGCGAGTTGTTCGGCCACGAGGCCGGCGCCTACACCGGGGCGCAGCGCCGCCGGCTGTCGCGCTTCGAGATCGCCGATGGCGGCACCCTGTTCCTCGACGAGATCGGGACGGCGTCGCTCGCGGTGCAGGAGAAGCTGCTGCGGGTGATCGAGTACGGCCAGTTCGAGCGGGTCGGCGGCAACGAGGTGATCTCGACCGATGTCCGCGTGCTCGCCGCGACCAACGCCGACCTGCAAGCGCTGGCGCGCGCCGGCCGCTTTCGGGCCGACCTGCTCGACCGGCTCGCGTTCGATGTCGTCAACGTGCCGCCGCTGCGGGCGCGGGCGGCCGACATCCCGGTGCTGGCCGAGCACTTCGCGCGCCGGATGACGAGCGAGCTCAAGCGTGCGTTCTTCGCGGGCTTCACCCCGCGGGCGGAGGCGGCCCTGCTCGGCCATGACTGGCCCGGCAACGTCCGCGAGCTGCGCAACGTGGTCGAGCGCAGCGTCGCGCGCGCCGAGCGGCCGGAGCGCGTGCTGGACGAGGTGGTGATCGACCCGTTCCGGCACGGCTTTCAGCCGCTCGGCGCGGCCGGCGTCGCGGACATCGACGCCAATAGCGGGACGGCGCCGACCGCATCCGCTCACGCGGTGGCCGAGAGCGGCGACTTCACCGGCCGGGTCCGCGCCTTCGAGGCGAAGCTGCTGGGTGACGCGTTGCAGGCCAGCCGGTTCAGCCAGAAGCAGGCGGCGGCCTCGCTCGGCCTGACCTACTATCAGTTCCGCCATCACCTGCGCGTCCATGGCATGCTCGGCCGCAAGCCGGCTCACGCGACGGACGCGACCGACGACGAGGCGGCGTGAACGGCGGCATGCATCAGACTCGCCTGGGTGATGGCGAAGGCGTCGACCATGCCCCAGGCCAGCACCAGCGTGAGGCAGGGTGCCGCCAGCGCGAGAAGGATGCGACCGGCGCGGCCGGGCGCGGCGCCTTTGTCATTGGCGGCGATGGTGGTGAACTGGGCCATGATGTGCCTCCTCGGGTCGACCCAGGCGTGGGTCATGGACCAAAGGGAGCATCCGGCGTGCCAGCGTCCGGCTGAACGCTAAGCTGTTGAGAAGGCTCGGCATGTTCGAGGCTTCGGCAAGGCTTGGTTCGGATTTATGGCCATTGTCGCCATCGAGCGGCGATATGCGCCTGACGATGGCGGCGTTGCTCAGATCGGCTTGTGGGCGCGGTCGAGCAGGCGGCCGACCAGGCCGCGCTTGGCCTTGGCGGCCGGTTCGGTCTTGACCGCCGGGACGCTGGCGGCGCGCGCCTTGCGGGCGAGCCACGCATCGAGCGACAGCCCCGCCTCGGCGGCGCGCTTGGTCTCGTAGGCCAGCTGGCCCTGGCTCATCTCGCGGGCGGCGGGCTTGGCGGTGCTGGTCTTGCGGCCGATCATCGGGCTCATCCTCGCGCCATCGTTGTCGCCTGCCGGTTGTGACGAGCCGCCCGCCCGAGGGCAAGATCGATGACGATGCCCGGACACGCGCAGACGCGCATTGCGCTTTTATGCCCGACGCAAGCAGATGGGCCGGCTGGCACCGGGGAGATGCAGGTGATCGTGACGTCGGCCAACCGGGCCCTGCCCACCTTGCTGCTGCTGGTCTGCGGCGCATCGCCGGCGTTCTCGCAGGCTGTCGCGCCGACGACCGGCGCGCCGAACGCGGGACCGACCAACTCCGAGACCCCTGGCGCCTCGCCGTCGGCGATCGTCCCCTCTCCCGGCGCGACGCCAAACACCAAGCCGCCTTCGGCCTGGGCCGACAGGCTGTCGATCGGCGCGCAGCTCGACGGCGGCATCATCGCCAACCCGGCGCGCCCGGCCGATGGCCAGAACTTCGGCGACATCTACACCGACCACGCGAACCAGGCGCAGCTCAACCAGCTGCTGATCACCGCGACCCGCACCACCGATCCGAACGCCACCGGCTACGATGTCGGCTTCACGCTGCAGACGCTGTACGGCTCGGACGCGAGGGCGGAGCACTTCCTCGGCCAGTTCGACCGGCTGATCACCAGCCGCTACCAGTTCGACATCGTGCAGGCCAACATCCTGTTGCACCTGCCCTGGTTCACGGCGGGAGGCGTCGATGCCAAGCTCGGCGAGTTCCAGTCGATCATGGGTCTCGAGACGCTCGATCCCAGCACCAACCCGTTCTACAGCCACTCGTTCATCTACAACTGGGGCGTCACCTTCGAGAACACCGGCATCGTCACCACAACGCACATCAACCCGACGGTCGATCTCTACCTCGGCATCGACAGCGGCAACACCACGACGCTCGGCGCCGGCGACAACAACGGCGCGCCGGCAGGCTATGTCGGCCTCGGTCTCAACAACCTGTTCAACAACAAGGTGACGGTGCTCGGAACCGCTCATATCGGACCCGAGCAGTCGACAAGGGTCGATCCGAACGCCAACGGCGACGAGCGCTATTACGCCGACATCCTCACGACCTGGAAGGTCAACGACAAGCTCACCTCGAACACCGAGCTGAACTACGTCAAGGACGAATTCTACCGGTCCGAGGCCTACGGCTTCGCGCAGTATTTCGCCTATCCGCTGACGCCGACACTCACTCTGAACACCCGCGGCGAGGTGTGGCGCGCCAACAGTTCGAGCTTCGTCGCCAACTACCCGAACAATCTCGGCTTCGTGCAGGCGGAGGCCGGATTGTTCACGCCCGCCATCGTGGCGCCGCCGACGACGTACAGCGAACTCACGATCGGTGTGACCTACAAGCCGGACGTGCCCAAAGCCATCAAGGTGCTGCTGGTGCGGCCGGAGATACGCTACGAACGTTCGCTGAACGGAACCACTCCGTTCAACGCAGGCCGCGACAACGACGCCTTTCTGTTCGGCGGCGACGTCGTGCTAGGATTCTAGCAGCCGAGAACGCCCGACGCTCAGGAAGTCAAGGCAAGGGGCTTTGCCCCACCGGCGTCGGCGCCGCGGTCGCCAACGCGATCTACAACGCGACGGGCAAGCGCATGCGGAACTTGCCGATCACCCTCAGGAAGCGCGTTAGGGCCGTCGGGGCAGGCACCTTGCGTATGAAGAGACGCGCCCAGCATGTCGCGGCGCGTCACGGGTGGGTTGGATCGGAAGCCGTGAAGTTCCGGTCTCAGCATCGATGTCAGCCATCTTCAGTGCACGATTTCCGACAACAAGATTATTTGTATTATGACACTCTGAAGACAGGGCCAAGCGGAAAGACGAGTGAGGAGGAATGATCAGGATGAGCGGCTTCCGTGGGAAACGACACTCGAAGGCAATGCATGATCACGCCAAGCTCCCATCGTCGGCCAAGGACGCACGCCGTTCCGCGATGATGTCGTAAAGACTTTCGATGAGTGAGTATGACGATCTGGCCTGGATCCTGGCGCAGGAGCCGACGGGCGTTCCCGGCATCCAAAATATGAGTGGCAGCAGCACCGCGTCCGGCTTATTCCAAACGACTGCCGCGAACCGGCAGGCCTTCTATCCGCGCGGAGAGACGTCCGTCGGCAGCGCCATAGAAGAGGCGCGGGGTGGCATACGCTACATCGAGCAGAACTACGGATCGGCCGCCGCGGCACGACGCTTTTGGGAGGAGCACCATTGGTATTGAGCGCTAAGTCGATCCTCATCTATGCGTTACCGGTTCTGGTGTTCGCTCTCCCGTGCCGGTCACTCGCGCAAACCGCTCGCGACAAGACTTTCGACGCTGAAGGTCATCCCTACGCGCGCTTCGACACCGCGCTTGCGGAAGCAGTCGAGCTCCAAGGTGTAGACGTCGACGGACATTACACACTCGCCAAGGTCGGTTGTGGCGCAAGCTGCATCCTGATGGCGGCTGTTGATCATCGAAATGGGAAAGTCGTCTGGTTTCCTCACGTCAATGCCAACTGGCCGCCCAGCCCAACGCATGAGCCTGTGGTAAACAGTATCCGAAGCCGGGTGATCGTGATCATCGGACAACTCGACGAGCAAGGCTCGACCGGCTCAAGACGTTACACATTCGACGGTAAACGTTTTGTCCCTGCGCGGTGAGACCCTTAAGAACGATCGCGTTCGATTGGGCTCGCACATCCCGCAGCCATGCAAACGGCTCAACGCCGTTGAGCTTGGCGGTGTCGATCAGCAAGGCGACAATGGCCCACCGATCAGCGCCGCCGTCGCTGCCGTCGCTGCCGGCAAACAGCGCATTGCCCTTACCTTACCTTGTCACGACCGCGACGCATCAGCGGTCATGCGTCGAGCAGCTTGTCGAGCGTGATCGGCAAGTCCCGCACACGCTTGCCGGTCGCGTTGTAGATCGCGTTGGCGACCGCGGCGCCGACGCCGGTGATGCCGATCTCGCCGATGCCGTGCGCGCCCAGCGGGGCGTGCGGGTCGGGGATGTCGGTCCAGATGATGTCGATCTCGGGCACGTCGAGCTGGACCGGCACGTGATACTCGGCGAGCGACGGGTTCATGATGCGGCCGCTGCGCTCGTCAAATTGCGTCTCTTCGGTCAGCGCCAGTCCCAGCCCCATGATGATGCCGCCACGGAACTGGCTTGCCGCCATGCGCGGGTTGAGGATGCGGCCGGTGTCGAACGACCCCACGAACCGGGTGACCCGCGTCTCGCCGGTGACCGCGCTCACCCGCACCTCGCAGAACTGCGCGCCGTAGGACTGCATCGAATACCGCCGCATCTCGACGGGCATCGGCGCCTCGGCCTCGGCCACGACCTCGTCGCGGCCGGCGCGTGACAGGATGGAGGCGTAGCTCTCGAAGCGGCCGGGCTCCTCGCGGTGCGCGAGGCCGCCGTCGCGTGCCTCGACCTCATCGGCCTTGAGCCCGGCCAGTGGCGAATCGTTGCCGGCGAGCTTGATCAGCTCGACGATCAGCTTGGCACTCGCGGCCGCGACGGCCGCCGCGATCGACACAGTCTGCGACGAGCCGCCGGCGATGGTGCCGTGCGGCAACGCCGTGTCGCCGTACTCGAACGTGACCTGGTCCGCCGGCAGGCCGAGGCGGTCGGCAGCGGCCTGCGCCTGCACGGTCGCCGTTCCCATGCCCATCT
>CAXTPV010000121.1:0-6610 GCA_964246135.1 uncultured Acetobacteraceae bacterium
GCGCCAGGCGACACCCGTCGGGCAGCGCGGCTGCGACCCGCTCGTCGAGCGCCCGCACGGCGGGCTCGTGCGCCCGGCCGCAATGCACCGCGGTCGCGCCGACCTCGCGGACAAGCGCTGGCAGGATCAAAGCGGCATCCCCCTCGCGCAGCACCAGGGTCGCGCCACGCTGCCGCAGCGAGGCGGCGAGCGAGGCGAGTGCGTGGTGCAGCCACCAGCGCGCGGCCCCGCCGAGCCGCCAGGGTCCGCCCGCCTCGCGGTCCAGGATGAACACCGGCAGCACCCGAGCCCCATCGGCGAGTGCCGCCGCGAGCGCCGCGTTGTCCGCCAGCCGGAGGTCGTTGCGGAACCACATGATGGTGGCCGGAGCCGCCTTGTTCGCCTGTCTGCCAGCCTGTCCCATGATCCCATCTACCCGCGCCGCGATAGTCGCGAACGCGCGACCGATGATCCGGATCATTCTCCTAGATCGCGGCAGGCGCCGCCTCGGGCAGCGGAAACCCGAACAATCGATCCGACCCGGTCAGGAACAGCCTGCCGCCGCGCGGAAACAGCGCGCTGATCGCGGGGTCGCGCACGTCGAGCCCGCCGGCATAGGCTCCGAACGCCGGCAGCATCAGCCGCCCACTCCCGGCGCAGACGACAAAGCAGGGCCGGCTCACGATCCCGCCACGTGTCGCGACCCGCGCCTTGGGGTGATGGTGGCCGCAAATCTCAACCTCGCTCGGACACGTCGCGCCAGGCGTCGCCTGGTGGCGGAACCGGAGACCATCGAGCCGAAACCCGCGCATCGCCTCGCCCGGCATGCCTTCGGGCGGCGCCGGATCATGGTTGCCCGCCACCCAGAGCAGCCTTCGCCCCGACTCGATGACGGCCAGAAGCGCGCGGTCGGCATGGGAAAGCCGGCCCGGGCCGCCGTCATCATGGAAGCTGTCGCCGACCGCGACCACCAGCCTCGGCCGATAGCGCTCGCAGGCCGCGGCAAGCCGTCGCAGCGTGATGGCGCTGTCCCATGGCGGCAGCAGCGCGCCAAGCGACGCGGCGGCGCTGCCCTTCTCCAGATGCAAATCGGCGACCGCGAGCAGGCTTTCGCGCGGCCAGACCAGGATCCCCGAAGGGTCGAGCAGCAGCAGCTCCCCCGCCAGCGTGACCGAGGTCGCGATCATGCCGCCCCCGGCCGTCGACCGGCGCGGCCGCGACCACCGGCCCCCGAGGGCGGCCGGAACGCGGGCGAGAACCCGCCCGGCCGTTTCTTCTCGCGAGGCCCCCGCTCGCGCGTCAGCCGACGCAGCTCTTGCGCATGCCCCGGCGCCAGCGTCAGCGCCTCGGTGGTCGGCGCAACACCGTGCAGCGCCTCGTCGAGCAGGGTCTCGGTCTCGGCCAGCAGCGCCTCCTCGTCGGCGGCGTTGCGCACGTGCTCGCGCCCGAGATCGAGCATCACCGGCACCGCCAGCGGCGAGCAGCGGTCGAGCCGCATTGTGCGTATCCGCCCCTCGACGCGGGCGAGCATGTCGGACAGCCGCCCGACATCGGTGAGCCCGGACGCCGCCTCGGCCCGCGTCGCCCGCAGCAGCACGTGGTCGGGCTGATGGCGGCGCAGCACGTCGTAGATCAGGTCGGTGTTGACGGTGACCTGGCGCCGGTTGCGGTCGGCGCCAGGCTGGCTGCGCTCGATCAGGCCCGCGATCACCGCGATGTTGCGGAAGGTCCGCCGCAGCATCGAGCTTTCCGCCATCCAGGCCTCGAGGTCGTCGCCCATCATGTCGGGCGCGAACAGCGCGTCGACATCCCCGGGCGGAGACGCGCACCAGGCGGCCAGCACGTAGTCGGTCGCGACGAAGCCGAGCGGCATCGCGCCCGCCCGCGCCAGCCTGCGGGTCAGCAGCATGCCGAGCGTCTGGTGCGCGTTGCGGCCCTCGAACGCGTAGGCGACCAGGAAGTGGATGCCGTGGCGTGGAAAGATCTCGACCAGCAAGCCGTCCGGCTCGGGCAGCAGCGACAGCTGGCGCTGCAGCGCCAGCCACTCGCGCACCGGTTCGGGGAACGCCGCCCACTGTTTTGGATCGTGCAGCATCAGCCTGACCCTGGCCGCGAGGTTGGTGGTGAGCGGCAGCCGCGAGCCGGCATAGGTCGGCACCACCGGCTCGCCCGACCCGCCCTCGGCCGCCTCGACCACGTTCTCCCGCACCCGGAGGAAGCGCAGCCGTCTCCCCGCGAACAGGAAGTTGTCCCCGGGGCTCAACATGTTCGCGAACCCCTCCTCGATCTCGCCAAGCGCATGGCCGCGCGCGCCGCCGAGCCGCACCTTCAGCACCGGCGCCTCGACGATGGTGCCGGCGTTCATCCGCGCCAGCGTCGCGATCCGCTTGCCGCGCACCTGCACCCGGCCGTCGGCGTCGCGGAACAGCTTGCGGTAGCGCTCATAGGCGGCGAGCGCGTAGCCGCCATGCTCGACGAACGCCAGCACGTCGTCGAAGTCCCGCCGCGACAGGCCGGCATAGGGCTGGGCGCGCCGCACCTCGCCAAACATCGCGTCGGGTTCGAACGGCGCGCTCGACGCCATCAGCAGCAGATGCTGCGCCAGCACGTCGAGACCGCCCGGCCCGGGCGGATCGCCGTCGAGGTCGGACGCGGCGACGCCGGCGATCGCCGCCTCGCATTCCAGCACCTCGAACCGGTTCGCCGGCACCAGGATCGCGCGCGAGGCCTCGTCCATCCGGTGATTGGCCCGCCCGACCCGCTGCAGCAGCCGCGACACGCCTTTCGGAGCGCCCACCTGGATCACCTGGTCGATGCCGCCCCAGTCGATCCCGAGATCGAGCGACGAGGTCGCGATCACCGCCCGCAAGCCCCCCTCGCTCGCCGGCAGGCTCATCGCCGCCTCGATCCGGCGCCGCTGCGCGATGTCGAGGCTGCCGTGATGCAGTCCGATCGGCAGCGTGTCCTGGTTCAGCCGCCAGATCTCGTTGAACAGCAGCTCGCCCTGGGCGCGGGTGTTGACGAACACGATGGTCATGCCGGCCTGCTCGATCCGGCGCAGCACCGCCGACGCGGCGGCGAGCCCCATCCGCCCGGCCCAAGGCACGTGGGTGTCGGCCAGCATCAGTTCGAGCCAAGGCGCGGCGCCGGCCGGCGCCTCGACCAGCAGGCAGCGCCCGCCGAGCCCGACATAGGCGAGCAACGCGTCGCGATGCGCGACCGTCGCCGACAGCCCGACACGGGTCGCGTCGGGCGCCAGCGTCGCCAGCCTTGCCAAGCACAGCGCGAGCTGATCGCCGCGCTTGGTGCCGGCGAGCGCGTGGGCTTCGTCGATCACCACGTGGCGCAGGCTCGCGAACAAAGCCGGCGCGTCCTCCTGGCTGAGCATCAGCGCCAGGCTTTCCGGCGTGGTCAGCAGGATGTCGGGCGGCTGCTCGCGCTGGCGGCGGCGCCGGTTGGCCGGGGTGTCGCCGGTCCTGGTCTCGACGCTCACCGCCAGCCGCATGTCGCTGATCGGCGCCAGCAGGTTGCGCGCGATATCGGTCGCCAGCGCCTTCAGCGGACTGACATAGATCGTATGCAGGCCCGGCGAGGCGCGCGCCCGCCGCGCGAGGTCGGCCAGCGCCGGCAGGAAGCCGGCCAGCGTCTTGCCGCCGCCGGTCGGCGCCAGCAGCAGCACGCTGTCCCCGGCCGCGACGGCGTCGAGCACCGCGATCTGATGCGCCCGCGGGCGCCAGCCACGCGCCGAGAACCACCCCGCGAACGGCTCCGGTAACCCACTCACCGGCGACAGATAGGAGATCGCCACCGATCGGCAAAGCCGGGCCGCCGTCGCTGGCGCGTCAGCAAGAAGTTTCTGCGAACGGCTCCGGACGATGCCAGAGTGCTTCCAAGAACGGATGGGAGTTTACCGGTGACGCTTACGCCCTTGCGCAAGGATCCCGAGCCGTCAGCGTCCGAACTGGCGACGGCAGAGCGCAAATTTCGTGAAAAGTTGATTTGCTCGGCCTCCGAGCAGGTCGTCGAACGCGCTGCACGGTTCTTTTGGCGGGTAGAAGCAAAGTCGCGCTCCTGACCTATTTCATGAGCCATTTTACCCAGGCTCACCGTCACACTATAAAAACTATCTCCGAACCCCTTTGTGGAATCGTATCCGGCAACCCGTCCTCAAGGCGAATTCCAAGTGCGCCATGTGTCCAGGCAAGGCGACCGAAGTCCATCATCGCGACTACCGGCCGAAGGTGCTGTCTGGTGACGATTTCGCGCCCTTGGTTCCGCTATGCCGCGCGTGTCATCAAAAGGTCCATGCCGACAAGAGATGGCTTGAGTGCTGGAACGAGCAGGATCATACCCTGAGGACGGCGGTTGCTGCGGAGGATGCCCGGCTGGGCCTGACGACACCTGAGGCTCCCCTCCTCCACCTGACCGAGCGGCATGCGACGTCCACCTCTGTCTGCCCGCGGTGATCGCCGAGCCTGCGCCGACCGCCTTGCCAGCCACCCCCGCGTGAAGCCATGCTAATTCCGATGATCGCGAGCACGACAGCCGACCCGCCGGGCGATGATGCGACCGCTGACGATGACGCGCCCGGCTACAGCCGCGACGACCTGGAGCGCATGTTCTTCGAGGCCGCGCGCACCGGCCGCGCCGACATCATAGCCGGACTGCTCGATGCCGGCCTGCCGGCAACCAGCCGTGACGCCCGCGGCTATCCGGTGCTGACGATCGCCGCCTATAGCGGCGAGACCGGGATCGCCTCGATGCTGCTCGCGCGCGGCGCCGGCGTCGATGATCGCGACGCCAAGGGCAGCACCGCGCTGATGGGCGTCGCGTTCAAGGGCGACGTCGCCGCGGCGCGCTGTCTGCTCGCAGCCGGCGCCGCGATCGACGCCGGCAACGAGGCCGGCCAGACCGCGCTGATGATGGCGGCGATGTTCGGCCGCGGCCAGATGGTGCGGCTGCTGCTCGACGCCGGCGCGAACCCAAGCCTGCGTGACGGCACCGGCCGGTCGGCGCGCGATCTCGTGCTCTCGCAGGGCAACGCCGAGATGGCGGCACTGCTGGGCGCTGACGGCTGACCCGGGGAGCGCCTCCTCGATGAGCGAGGTGGTCAGCCTGCGCCGCCAGGGCGACGACACGCTGTGGGCGGTGATGGCGTCGATAGGCAAGCGCGAGCGCATCGCCGAGATCTACGCGAGCCGGGTGCAGGCGCTCGCCGACCGCAGCTGGCGCGAGCAGCAGGTCCGCGCCTATGCCAGCCTGTTCCTCTCGGCGCCGCCGCCGCGCTACAGCGTGGCGCCGATCAGGCGGCAGGATCTGCCGCGCGCCTGGACCCCGCTGCCAGCCCTCGGCTTCCTGCGCGGTGGCCTGTTCTAGGCGGCGAGCATGGCCGCCTTCGCATACGCGTTCGACGCGAGCCGACGCAGTTCCATGCCGTTCAGCGCCTCCGCATCGATCACCCCGCCCGCGCCACCGAGTTCCGCCTGCGAGAACGCCACCTGCGACGACGCCGCCTGCGAGAGCGGTTGCGCCGCGTTGGTCGCCTGCGCCAGCGCGGTCGCGCTCGCCGCCGTCGGTCCCGCCTCGGCGTGCCCCGAGCCGATTCCGATCGCCGCCAGCATGCGCTGGCCGATCTTGTCCGGGTCGATGCCGGTCGCCCGCTCGGCCAGGTCCACGCCGATCGAGGTCGCAAGCCCGAGCGGGCCGCTGGTGAGCCCGCTGAACACCAGCGAGCCCGCTTCCCGCACCCCGTCCGGGATGGTGTCGCCGGTCACCGCCCGGTAGATCGTGCCGACCACCGGCACATATTGCAGGGGGTTGAGGCAGGACAGGATCTCGCCGAAGCTCATCCCGTGCGACTTGGGTGCCGCCTTGACGCTTCCACCGCCGCCCGCCGCCACCACGTGGATCAAGGTCGCGCTCCCGCCGGCGGCCGCCGCCGACCATCCCACGCGGAGTTCGCAAGACACATGCCAGCCCGAACGCCAACCCCGCTTGCGCCATGAGCCCGCATCCCGACACCTGGCTCCGGGTCCGCCGCGAAGGGCTGTGGTGCGAGCCCGCCGACCTGTTCATCGATCCGCTGGTGCCGGTCGATCGCGCGGTGATCACCCACGCGCATGCCGACCATGCCCGTCCCGGACACGCCAGCGTGCTCGCGACCCCCGAGACCATGCGCTTCATGGAGGTACGCATGGGCGCCGATCGGGTCGGTCCCGGCAGGCAGTCGCTGCGGTTCGGCGAGGTGCTCGATCTCGGCGGTGTCCGCCTGTCGCTCGCGCCGGCCGGCCACGTGCTCGGCAGCGCCCAGGTGGTGCTGGAATGGCGCGGCAGTCGCGTCGTGGTGAGCGGCGACTACAAGCGCGCGCCCGATCCGACCACGCGCGGCTTCGAGCCGGTGCCGTGCGACGTGTTCGTCACCGAGGCGACCTTCGCGCTGCCGGTGTTCCGCCATCCGCAGGCAGGCGCCGAGGTCGCGCGCCTGCTCGACAGCGTGCGTCTGTTCCCGGGCCGAACCCACGTCGTCGGCGCCTACGCGCTCGGCAAGACCCAGCGCGTGATCGCGCTCCTGCGCGAAGCCGGCTGGGACGCGCCGATCTACCTGCACGGCGCGCTCGCGCCGCTCTGCGAG
>CAXTPV010000122.1:0-5552 GCA_964246135.1 uncultured Acetobacteraceae bacterium
GGGGGTCGCCGGACATCGTCGGTCTCGGTGGTGGATGTGTGGCCGAGGCTACGGTGGGGGGGACGAAAGGTTCGGGGCGGGTTGGGGGCAATCTGGTGGGACGTAGTCGCCCGCGAACCCGTCCGCGCCGGGCATGCCCGAGGCCACGATACGTGAGGCCGCCTGGTCGCGGTCGTAGCAGGTGCGCCGGATGGTGACGTCGCCGCCGACCAGCGCCCAGGACGCGCCGTCATGGCCGTAGGGCATGCCGACGGAACCCGAGTTGACGACGTGCCTGCGGTCGACGAGCCGGTCGAACGGCATGTGGCAGTGCCCTGTCACCACCAGGGGCGCGTCGATCCCGGACAGCGCGGCCGAGACGTGCTCGACCGTGGCGTCCACCAGAAGGAGCTCGTTGTCGTGTCGGGCGGTCGCGTGGCGGAAGCCGACCCGACCGATGCCGGGCAGGTCGAGCGAGCGGGTCAGCTTTAGCGACGACAGGCGAGCATGATGCGCGTCGTGACGGCGCTTGGCAGACCACTGGATGACCACGTCGGTTACGGGGTCGGGGTGCCGGGAGCGGCCATCGCGCGCCCCGACCACCCAGCGGTCGCCGTCGCCGCGCAGCAAGAGGGTCCGGTCGCCGAGCGCGAGCAGCGAGTAATGCCTGAAGCGCTGGCGGACTGCCCTGGATGTCGGACAGAACCGCGATACGTGCGATCGAAACCTTCTCAGGGTAAGGGGTCTGGGGCCGCCGGCCCCAGCGGGTCAAAGGGCGGCGCCCTTGCCTGGCGATAGGCGCCGGTTCAGCGGGTCTTGCGGCGGGCGTAGCGGGCGTCGCGCAGCGCCTTCTGCTCGGCGGCCAGCGCGAGCGCGCGGGCCTTGCTCTCGGCCTGTATGTGAGCCGCCTGGTCCGCCTTGCGCGCCTGGTATTCGGCCTCGGCGGCGGCGTCGGCAGCCTTCCGGGCGGCGAGTGACGCGGCCTCGGCGGCGAGCCGGTCGAGTTCGGCCTGGCGGATGGCCTTGCGTTCGGCGGCGCGCTGCTCGCGGGCCTCGGCGACGGCCTTCAGCGCCGCCTGACGTTCCAGGACAACGGGATCGTCGGGTTTCGGCTGCGCCCGGAACTTGGCGAGGATGGCTTGCTTCGCGTTCGCGGCGGCGGTGAGGCGACTGGTGGGTCCGTGGTCTTTGTATGACTGCATGCGGCTCATTTAGCACGCGATGGCGCATTTTGGAGGGGACCGGGTTGTTGCCCGTGGTGACGCCGCCGCGAGCAGACGTCACGCGTCCGGGAACCAGTTGCCGTGAAAACCCGGCGGGATACGGTGCGGCAGCCGGACGCCGGCCACCGGCGCCGCCTCGAAGGATCGCGCGTCGAGGATCACGAGGTCGGTGGTCTCTTCGGCCGGATTGATCACCAGGCCGAGCAGCCAGCCCTCGTCCTCCGCGGCGCCGGGCGATGCCGGGACGAACACGAACTCGCCCGGCAGGTGATCGTGGCCGAACTCGTGCACCAGGCGATGACCGGTGTTGAGATCATGCTTGTAGAGGCGGGTGGCGCCGGTGAGCTGCGGGTTGCCGTCCGGCGGGACGGCGACGGTGTAGACGTAGCGGTGGCCTTGGCCGAGGCGGCGTTCGTCGATGCGCGGGAATTCCTGCGGCGTCGGGTCGATCACCCGCCGGGAGACGCGTCGCGTCAGCGGGTCCACGGTCCAGCGCTCGAACCACCCCAGCGCGTCGAGGCCGCTCGCGGCGCCGGCGAACATCGTGTCGTAGGCGACGACGTCGAGGATCACCTGGCCGTCGGCGGCATCGAAGGCGTTGGCCACATGGAACACGAAGCACGGCTCGACATCGCACCAGATCATGCCGGCGGGATCGCCGTCTCGCGCCAACAGGCCGAGGCGGGCCTGGTGCGCCGGGTTCCAGCGGAACGGGAACACATGTCCGGCCAGCACGGCGCGCATCGAGAAGGTGACGGGAAGATCAAGCACGATGACGAACCGCGCGGTGATGCCGCAATCATGGATGCAGGGACCGTGCCGCACCGCGATGGGGGCGTCGCGCACCACCTTGCCGCCTGCCGAGACGACGACGTGGCGGACGGTATCCCAGATGCTGCCGTCATAGGCGATCGCGTGATGCTCGCCGCTGCGCGGATCGCGATGCGGGTGCCCGGTGAAGGCGCCGCCCAGGGTTCCGTCGAACGGGTTGTAGCGTTGCGTCTCGAGGGTCTCGGAGAGCTCGACGGGGAAGCTGCCTGCTTCGACCAGGGCGAAGGCGCGACCGCCGATCTCGACCACGTTGGTGTTCACGGTGTCGTTGCGGCCGTGGCGTGGGCCGGGTGCTGCTTGCCGTCCAAGCGCCGCCGCCGCCAGGCGCGAACCAATCCAGCGGTTGCGATACCAGAGCGCCCTGCCCTCCCGGAGGGCGATGCCGTGCACCATGCCGTCGCCAAGGAACCAGTGCTGGCCGGCAGGATTTGGATTGGCCGGGTTGGCGCCCATCTTGAGGTAGCGGCCGTTCAGCCCCGGCGGGAGTGACCCGGTGACGGCGGGATGTTCGAGCGTCAGCTCGGTTCGCATCGGCTGGTGGATGCCGACCATGTAGGGGGCCTCGGCTCGCGGCAGCCGCCGGCGGTTCCAGGCCGCGATGAGCTCGACCGCGCCCTCGGCGACGGCGCGAACGGTCGATCGAACGGGGTTCGGCATGCGGGGTCTCCGGCGGGGCGTGGCGAAGGGCGGCTGACAAGCTGTCGCTAGAGCATTTTCTGCGCTGATAGACGCACGCAAAACGCTCAAGTCTTTGTTTTTGCAAGCATCTTCATTCGACGGGTGAGCCCGTTCGGTCGGATGATGCTCTAGGCGTGATGCTCTCGACAGGCACGACCAGGAGCAAGAACCGATGGTTTCGACACGCGAGACGCTTGGGCGATTCTACGAGGCGGGGAACGCCTACATGCGAGCCGATGCGCCGGACTTCGCGGCGGTGGCGCCGACGCTTGATCCCGATTGCCTGCTCCGCCAGCCCGCCTCGCTGCCCTATGGCGGGGAGTGGCGCGGCCATGCCGGCTTCGAGCGCTGGGTGCGGGCGTTCCGCGAGACCTGGTCAGCGCTGTCGGTCCGCGATCCGCAGGTGTTCGACACCGATGATCCCGGCGTCGTGTTCAGCCGGTCGGACGTCCGCGCGACCGGCCGCCAGGCCAACTGGCCGCTGCTGCAGCAGGTCGAGGTGCGCGATGGCAGGATACGCGTGCTGCAGCCTTTCCACTGGGACACGGTGGCGATACTGGCGGCACTTCAAGCGCGTCGCGTCGCGTCGTGGTAGGCCGGCACGTTCCAGTAGAACGGCCTGAACTCGACAATGCGGCCGTTCCGGACGCGCACCACCTGCACCATCGGCAGGTCCAGCGTCTCGCCGGTCTCTCGCGCGTGCGTGATCAGCCGGCAGGCGATCACCACGGTGTCGCCCTGGTCGAATACGCGGGCGTCCGCGACCTCGAGCCGGTCGAAGGCGCGGCTGATCCGCCGCGCCCAATCCTCGTAGCCGTGATGGCCGCGGAACTCGCCGCCCCATGGCAAATCCGGCGATTGGTGCAGCACGACCTCCGGGTCGAGCGTCGCGGCCATGGCGGCGAAGCTGGCGCCCGCATCCGAGCCGCCCGCGTTCATATACGCCGCCTCCGCCTCGTAGAAGCGACGGATCATCTCGGCCGGCATGTTGTTTCCCATCGCAGTCCTCGCATCGCGTCATGGCCGATGTGGGGGCGCGACGCCGGAACCGCGGTCGCGCGCGTCACGTTTGGCTGCTGTCTCGCACAGGCGGGGCCAAGCAAGGGAGAGGACAATGCCAGCCACCACGCACAAGAAGGCCGCGGAGGCCCACGAGACCGCGGCCAAGGCGCATCACGCCGCCGCCGAGCACCACGCGAAGGGCGATCACGCGGCCGGGCACGAGCACTCGTCGAAAGCGCACGGCCACTCGGAGAGCGCGCACAAGCAGTCGACCGAGGCGCACGGCAAGAGCGCGACGCACGCCAAGAAGTAGGCACCGGCACCGGGCAGGCGGTTCGCCTGCCCGGCTTGGCCTGCGATGGCGTAACGCCGGGCGATGACGGGGACGGTCTGGGCCGCGCCGGTCCTCGGCACGCAATGCGGCTTGGCCGCTGAACAGCATCTCCCGCCTGTCTGAGATGTGGCGGAGGAAGGTTCGCTTCGAGCCTCCGGCTTGCCCCGAGATCTCTCCCCGGGTGGTCGCGTTACGCGCCGTTCTTGTCAGTGACTGACCATATGTCCATGTCAGTTCCTGTCGATACAGCCTGTCGCGCAATTCGGAGAACGGCCATGACAAATCCGGGTCGCCTCAGCATGCGATCCCTTCGCTTTCACAGCTACGGCGAATGGGGAGACGTGCTGCGTCTAGAAGATGTTCCCGTTCCAAATCCCGGAGCGAACCAAATCCGCATGCGGGTGCACGCGTGCGCGCTCAACCCGATGGATTGGGTCTTGTGCCTCGGGTTCATGCCAGGCGCTCTGCCACGCGGGATCGGGCTGGACGTGTCGGGAGCCGTTGATGCTGTCGGCGATGGTGTGACCAAAATCCGTGTGGGGGACCTCGTCTTCGGCGTTCCTGATTACATGCACTGTCCGACCGCCGGAGTGGCGGACTATGCGCTCCTGACGGTTTGGGAGCCTGTTCCTGAAGGCTTGGACCTTCTCGAAGCCGCGACCTTGCCGATGGCCGTCGAAACGGCGGTTCGTAGCCTCGATCTGCTAGGCGTATCCGCTGGTCAAAGTCTCCTGGTCAACGGTGGTGGAACGATGGTGGGATTTGCCGCCGTCCAGATCGCCTTGATGCGCGGCGCGCAGGTGATCGCGACCGCTGGCGACACCTTCGCGAACCGCTTGCGTGATCTCGGCGCCAAGGTCACGTCCTATGGCAACGGAATGGTCGAGCGAGTCCGAGCTGTTGCGGGTGGGGCGGTCGATCTGATTCTGCATACAGCCTTGGTGCCGGGCGTACTTCCGGACCTGATCAAGATCGTCGATGGCGATCCCCGTCGCGTCATGAGCGTCAGCGATTTCGACGAGGAAGGGCTTGGCGTTCGCACCACAGGCAGGGAGCCGGGTCTGGTTCCACGCTACGACGCACTCGCTTCCTACGCGCAACTCGCGGCGGAAGGCCGCTTCGCGATTCCGGTGGCGCGTATCTTCAGCATGGAAGAATGGCGAACAGCACTGGAACTGTGTCGAAACGGGCGAGCTCACGGCAAGCTTTTGATCCTGCCCGGGAGCGCTGCGCCGGCGTGCTAAAGGAATGGCGGCCCCGTACTGGCAACCCGCACGCCTCACTGGCCGCCGGGTAAAGGGGCGGCGCGCCCCTTTCGGGGTGCAGGGGCAGCGCCCCTGCCCTTACTTCGACCCGCTCAGGGTCCAGCCCGGCTCGCCGAACTGCCAGAGCAGGAAGGCCATCTCGTCGGCGGTCTCGGCGTCGTGCTGGGCGCGGGTGGAGCCGATGCCGTGGCCGGCGTCGAACTCGATCCTGAGCAGCACCGGCCGGCCGCTGGTGGTCGA
>CAXTPV010000122.1:5575-6515 GCA_964246135.1 uncultured Acetobacteraceae bacterium
GGCCTGCAGCCGGGCGGCCATCTTGGCCGGTTCCCAGACCGGCACGCGCGGGTCGTCGGCGCCGCCGGTCAGCAGCACCGCCGGGTAGGCGGTGCCGGGGCGCACGTGCTGGAAGGCGTCCATCGCCAGCAGATAGGGGAACTGCGCGGGGTCGGTGACGGTGCCGAACTCCGGGATGTTGGACGGTCCGTTCTCGCTGAACTCTTCCCGCGTGGTGTTGGTGGCGCCGACCCGGATCAGGGCGGCGCGGAACAGCGTGGGCGCCCGGGTGATGGCGCCGCCGATCAGGATGCCGCCGGCGCTGGTGCCCTCGCCGGCGAGGTGGGGGCTGTCGGTGTCGCGGCGCGCGATCAGGGCGCGCGCGGTGTCGAGGAAGTCGGTGACGGTGTTCTGCTTGGTCGCGATCCGGCCGCCCTCGTGCCAGAGCTGGCCGCCCTCGCCGCCGCCGCGGACGTGGGCGACCGCGTAGATGCCGCCGCGATCGAGCCAGGGCAGCACGGTGGGGATGAAGGCGGGGTCGATCGAGATACCGTAGCTGCCGTAGCCGTCGAGCAGCGTCGGATGATGGCCGTCGGGCTTGAGGCCGCGCCGGGAGACGATCGAGACCGGGATCATGGTGCCGTCATGGGCGCGAATGCGGGTCTCGGTCGCCTGGTAGGCCGACAGGTCGCGCGGGAATGGCGGCACCAGGCCGGTATCGGCGAGGTGGCCGGCGGCGTCGGCGCGCAGCCAGACCAGCGGGCGGACCCAGTTCTCCAGGCTCACGTAGGCGCCCGGCAGGCGCGGGTCGGCGACGAGGCCGCCCGCATCCTCGAGCGGCGGCGCGATGGTGCCGGCGAACGGCAGGGCGAGCGTGGTGAAGTTCGGGCTGGCGCCTGGCGCGGTCGCCTCGCCGCGGACGAGGCGGATGGTGGCGCCGACGCGGGACGCGACGTAGAGC
>CAXTPV010000123.1:0-234 GCA_964246135.1 uncultured Acetobacteraceae bacterium
CGATCGGCAGCGCTGCCGCGGCGGCATCGAGTCGCCGGAAAACGTCTGGGTCCTGGCGACCGCCAGCGAACATATCGACCACGTAGTTCAGGAAGAACGTCCCGGCGCGCTGGACGTGCTCGAGGAAGAAGCCGCCGGTAGGCGACAGGACGGTGCGCCATCGGCGGCTGAGCGCGGCTTCGGCGGACCACAGCCCGGCGACGATCGCGGTGCCGAGGTTGAGGTACACGATCC
>CAXTPV010000123.1:244-6513 GCA_964246135.1 uncultured Acetobacteraceae bacterium
GCGTTGGGGGTCACCCGGCCGATCAGGGTGCCGGGCGGGACAGCGACGGGGAGCTTGCCCGCCGGAATGCCGAGGTGGTCAAGCAGCGGCAGCGACCAGCAGCGTTCGGCGATGTCGAACAAGCCGGACGCGTCGGCGCTGGTGTGGCTGGCGTGGGCCGCCCCGGTGAGACGCCACGATAGGAAACCATGGACGTCAACGATGCGGTGCGCTCCATCAATGAGCTCCGGCCGGTGCCGGCGCAGCCAGTGCAGGCGGTAGACCGCCGGGATGACATCGACCGGCCGGCCCGAGATGGCGTGCAGGCGTTCAGCGCCGAAGCTGTTGGCGAGGTCGCGGAACGTCGTGGACACGCGGCTGTCGAGCCAAGTGAGCGCGGGGCCGATCGGGCGCCCCGCCGCGTCCAGCAGCGCCACGGTCTCGCGCTGGTTGGAAATGGCGACGCCGGCGACGGCGCTGGGATTGACGGCCGCCGTGACCGTGCGCAACGCAGCGCCGGCCGCGGCCCACCACTCGTCGGCGTCCTGCTCGACGTAACCCGGAGCAGGTAGCTGGAGGGTCAACGGCGCGCGCCCTTCCGCGAGCGGGCGCCCATCGTCTGACCAGGCGATCGCCTTGACCGACTGGGTTGATGCGTCGATTCCGACGACGGTGCGTTCGTTGTTCACAACGCCCTCCCATGTTCCCCGGCCTTCTGCCGAGGCTCGGCGTCGAACCGACAAGCCGGGCCGATGTCGCCCTGACTGTGACGGGCCGCTATCGGTCTGGCGAGTCTTCAGTCCGGCGATTCGCGCCCTGCCTGTTCCAATCAGGGCGATCACGGATTAGGCAGCGCGCGATCGCGCGGCCGCTTCCATCCAGCGGTCGAGTTCCTCGATCTCGGCGGCCGACATGCGCAGCCCGGCCTTGGTGCGGCGCCACACCACGTCCGCCGCCGTCCTGGCGAATTCGCAGGTCATGAGATGGCTGACCTCGGCCGCCGTCAAGCCACCGCCAAAGTCGCGCCCCAGCTCGGTCATCGAGCGCGCGGCACCCAGGATCGCATACGCCTCGGCGCCGTAATGGCGCACCAGATGACGTGCGAACCGGGCGTCAACGAAGGGGAACCGCGCCCGAATCTCCGCGGCGAGCCGTTCGGCGCCGTCGCGCGGGAAGTCGCCGCCCGGCAGCGCAGCCCATCCGGTCCAACCCGCGCCCTTGCTCCAGGCCGGGTGGTGCACCGCCAACTTCTCCAGCACTGCCTCCGCGAGGCAGCGATAGGTCGTGATCTTGCCGCCGAACACGCTCAGGAGGGGGGCGCCGCCGTCGGCATCCACCGTCAGCACGTAGTCGCGGGTGGTCTCTTGCGCATTCGCCGAACCGTCGGCGTGGAGCGGGCGGACGCCGGAGTAGGTCCACACCACATCGGCGGCGGTGACGCCGCGGCGGAAGTAGCTCGACGCGGCGGCGCAAAGGTAGTCGATCTCGGCCTGTGTCGCCGCCACGTTCTCCAACCGGCCAGTGTAGTCCCGGTCGGTGGTGCCGATCAGCGTGAAATCGTCCTCGTATGGGATCGCAAAGATGATTCGCTTGTCGGGGTTCTGGAAGATGTAGCAGCGGTCGTGCTCGTACAATCGTGGGACGACGATATGCGATCCCTGTACTAGGCGCACCCGACTGGCGCCGTTGTCGCCGGCTACGCCGCTCAGCACCTCGCCCACCCAGGGGCCGGCCGCGTTGACCACGACCTTCGCCCGCACCGTTTCGACCAGGGCGCGTTCGGCGTCAGCTAGAACCAGTTCCCAATGATCGCCGGCCCGGCGCGCCGTGCGGCACGTGGTGCGGACCCGGATGTCCGCGCCGCGGTCCGCGGCATCGCGCGCATTCAGTACGACCAGGCGGTTGTCCTGCACCCAGCAATCCGAGTACTCGAAGCCGAGCGAGGCAACGTCGCGCAGCGGTTGTCCCCGGGCGTCGCTGGCGAGTCTGATCGTCCGGGTCGGCGGCAGCAGCTTGCGCCCGCCGATGTGGTCGTACAAGAACAAGCCGAGCCGCAGCAACCAGGCCGGCCGCAGCCCCTTGCGGTGCGGCAGCACGAACCGCAGCGGCCAAACGATATGCGGGGCGATGCCCCAGAGCCGCTCGCGTTCGGCGAGCGCGTGGCGCACCAGGCTGAAATCATAGTGCTCGAGGTAGCGCAGCCCACCGTGGATCAGCTTGGTCGAGGCCGCCGAGGTGGCGCCCCCAATGTCCCCTTTCTCGCAGAGCAGGACCTTGAGACCGCGGCCCGCAGCGTCGCGTGCGACGCCGCAGCCGTTCACGCCGCCGCCGATAACGGCGATGTCGTAGAGGGTCACGCCACCCGTGCCGCCCGCCGGGCCGCCAGGACGTGCTCGGCGATCTCGACGAAGCCATGGCCGCCTTCCGACGCCGACACCCAGGCTGGCTCGGCGTCCAACCGGCCCTGGAAGCATAGCACGTTGGCGACGCCGCAGGCGTTGGGGAAGAAGCCGAACATCGGCGCGTCGTTGGGGCTGTCGCCGACGTAGACGACGCGCGCCCGGTCGCGGTCGAGGTCGAGGTCGAGCACGTCGCGAGCTAGGCGGCGGGAGGTGGTGAGCTTGTCGTAGCGGCCATACCAGCCGTTGACGTGGATTGACGAAACCTTGGCGGTCGCCCCGCCCGCCGTGAAGATCGCGCAGATACGGTCGATTTCGGCCCTGCCGAGCGGGGCGACGTCCTCGCAAAAGTCGATCGCGAGGTCAGTCTCGCGGTACGATTGGTCGCTGGCGAGCGACGTGCCAGGCACCTCGGCGAGGATGCGCTCGCCCAGCGCGGCCAGGCGCTCGCCATCGGCACGCCGCTGGCCACTGCTGGCGGCGTAGACGCGGCGCATCTTCTTGAATCCCCGATCGTAAGCGAAGTAGAAGGCACCGTTCTCGCCGACCACCCCGTCCACCGGCCAGAACCGCGCGATCATGTCGCACCAGCCCGCCGGGCGCCCGGTGACGAGCGCCACGGCCATGCCGGCCTCGTGGAGGTCCTCCAGAGCCTGGTAAGCGCGGGCCTGCAATCGTCCCTCATGGGTGATGGTGTCGTCGATGTCGGCCAGCACGGCCGTGATCGAGGCGGCAACGGATGCAGGCATGTCGCGGAGCGGGCGCACGTTCAGCATTCTCCGGCGGCGAAGTCGGCCAGCGCACCCGAATCGGCGGCGATGTCGAGGAACGAGAACCGGTCGCGCATCTCGCGGCAATGCGCCACCGCCTCGCGATAGAAGGCGGGGTCGAGGCCCAGATCGTCCGCGGTCACCGGTCCACCCGCAGCCGCCAGCATCCCGGTCATGTCCTCGACGGGGATGGCGAACGCCGCCAACTCGGCCCGCAGCGCCGGCCAGCACTCGCTGAGCCGCTGGTTGAATCGCTCGGCGCTTGCGGCGTCGAACGCCTTGTGGCGGAACTGTTCCAGGCATTGCGCGGCGACGTCCGGCCCCATGCGGCGCACCATGTCGGCGGCGTCGATCCGGGTTGGCCGCACCTGCGGCGGCGTCGGGTCAGCGAGCATGCGCTGTTGCAGCCGCGCCATGGTGAGCGAGGCGACGCCGACCTGCTGGCCATGCAGCGTGCCGGGATGCGCGGCGCCCGCGAAACAGTCGATATAGTGCGAGATCTGGTGCTCGCCCATCGAGCCGTGGTTCGACACGCCAGTGAACGAGATGCCGAGGCCACACAGCGTCAACACACGGAACAGATAACCGTGGGCCGCGATGTCGCCGTGGGTGAGGCCGCCGGCCCGCCGGTTGAGCTCGGCCTCGTCATTCTGCTGCAAGTTGTACGGCGCCTCGAAGTAGTCGGTGCCGAGCAGCCGGTGGGACATCCACCAGTCGATCTGGGCCACCGAGCGGGCGAGGCAGTCGCCGAAGCCGGCTGCCGCGAGATAGTGCGGCGCTGCCGCCGCCACGCCGAGGTCCACGAACACCCCTGAGGGCGCATGAGAGGGCAGCGACACCTTGAGACCGTTGTCGAGCGTGATGGAGGCGGTCGATGAGGTGTAGCCGTTCATGGAGGCGGCCGTGGCGAACACGCAGTAACGGCGGCCGTCCAGGCCGGTGACGTATTTGCAAAGATCGTTCACAGTGCCTGAGCCCACAGCCACGACGCCCTCGGCGCCCGAGAGCCGGTCCGTGAGCATCCGCACCGTCGCCATGTCGGCGTGGGGACGGTCCAGGACAACGGTCTCGACCGGCCCGGCTGCCTCCAATGCGGCAGCGACGCGCGCTCCCATCGCGGCATGGGTGGCGCGGTCCGAGACCACGGTCAGGGCCTTCCCAAGGCGGAGGCCGCGGACCAACTCGGCCTCGCGCCCCGCCAGGCTGTCCGCGATCACGATCCGGTCGTAAGCGGTGGGGACGCTGCGCCCGGTTGCCGGGTCGGTCCACCGCCCGTCAACGACGTCGTCGATCAGCCAAGTCCACCCGCCTGGCGGCGCGGCGCGATTGCTGTGTCCGTCCATGCTGGCTCGACATTCGCCTCGATCCTGCCGTTCCTCGATCATGTCGTTTACAATAGACAGTCGTTGCTGACTTCTGTCAACCATCCCTTGTGACGCTTGACAACGCTGCGGGTCTCCGGCCTCCGTCCGTGGATGCCGAGTGCGACCACATTGAAACGCGGCGGCGCCGCGGCGTCGGCTGCCCGGACGCCAGCCGCCTTCGACGATGCCGTGGTATGGGCCGCCTGGCTGTACTACGCGGACCAGCTTAACCAGAGCGAGGTGGCCAAGGCGCTGAACGTGTCGCGCGCGACCGTCGTGGCTTTGCTGCGGGAAGCGCGCGAGCGCGAGGTGGTGACCATCCGGCTGCATTCCGACCTGGTTGCGCAGACCGGCTTGGCGCGGCGCCTGACGGCCCGTTACGGCCTGGCCGACGCACTCGTCATCCCGGAGCGCGACAAAGCCGACCTGGTGGGTCGGTTGGGCGACGCGAGCGCGCGCTTTCTCGGCGATCAATTGCGGCCGGGCGACGTGATCGGCGTCGCCTGGGGCCGGACGGTCTTGGCTGCCGCCCAGGCGATGTCGCCGTCCAACGCGGTTTCGCCGCTGACCGTGGTTCAGGTTTCTGGCAGCTCGACTGGCGCGTGGGACTTCTCGCCGGAGCTTTGCACCTCGCTGCTTGCCAACCGGCTTGGGGCGCGCTGCTGCAATCTGCTCGCGCCGGCGTTGTTGTCGAGTGCCGGGCTGCGCGACCAGTTGATGGCCGAGCCGATGCTGATCCAGCAATTCAAGCTTATCCGCTCCGCCAACCGCATCTTGTTCGGCGTGGGCGACCTCAGCCCGGCCGGAACGCTGCGGAGCTCGGGTTTCGCCACCGCAGCTACGGTCGAACGCTACGCGGCATCCGGCGCCCGTGGCGCGGTCATCGGCCGTTTCATCGGTGCTACCGGCGATTTGATCCGGGGCGAGCTCGACCAGCGAATGATCGGAATCACTCTGGAGGAGCTGAAAGCGATCCCGGTCCGCATCTGTGTGGCCGGAGGCGTAGCCAAACACGATGCCATCTGCGCAGCTCTGGCTGGGAACTACGCAACCCATCTGGTGACGGACACCGGCACCGCGCAACGATTGCTGTAGCGCACCGGCACCAGCACGTTGACGGGATGGGATTAACCCGCCGCAGGGCCCAGGGCAATCGCTTGAGCAGCCAGCCTTCCCCGGGTCAAGCTCGCTGGGGCTGCAGCGGTCCCAAGCCTAGCAGTGAACCGCCCCGGCTTTGCCGGAGGCACCAACTCTTGAAAGGATGGAGCCATGACGAAGCGAACGCCCCCGTATGCCCCTGAGGTCCGTGCCCGCGCGGTGCGGAAGGTCCTGGACCATCAAGGCGAGCACGCCTTGCAATGGGCGGCGGTCAACTCGATCGCGGCCAAGATCGGCTGCACGGTGGAGACGCTGCGCAACTGAGTGCGCCAGAGCGAGCGCGACCAGGGCCTGCGGGCCGGTCCGACCACGGATGAGCGCGAGCGCATCAAGGCGTTGGAGCGCGAGGTGCGCGAGTTGCGGCAAGCCAACGAGATCCTGCGCAAGGCGGCGGCATATTTTGCGATGGCGGAGCTCGACCGCCGGTCCAAGCCATGATCTCCAAGCCATGATCGCGTTCGTTGACGCGCATCGCGAGACGTACGGGGTCGAGCCGATCTGCAAGCTGTTGCTGATCGCCCCGTCGACGTATCACGCCCATGCCGCACGGCGGCTTAATCCGAGCAAGCGGCCGGCGCGGGCCAGGCGCGACGCAGCGC
>CAXTPV010000124.1:0-6438 GCA_964246135.1 uncultured Acetobacteraceae bacterium
GCTTTGGCGCGTTGCGTGGCGCGGCATTGCTGATGCTCGCCTACGTGCTTGGCGGCCTGGCCGCGCCGCCGGTCGAGTGGCCGGGCGTGATCCGGCGCGCCACCGCGACGCCGCTCGCCTATCGCGGCGCGAGCTGGGCGGTGACGATGGTGCCGAGGAACGAGCGTCCGCTGGTGGCGCCGCCGGCCTCGCCAGGACTCGGATCATCCGGCCCGTTGCTCGGGCAAAAGGTGTAGGATGTGCGCATGAGCCTGATCGATCCCGCGAGCGACGGTGGACCGGCCGAGCGAGAGGACGACGATCATCCGCACGAGGAGTGCGGGGTGTTCGGCATCTGGCGCAACAACGACGCGGCAGCACTCACCGCGCTCGGCCTGCATGCGCTGCAGCATCGCGGCCAGGAGGCGACCGGCATCGTCGCGTTCGATGGCGAGCGGTTCCACCAGCAGAAGGGCCTCGGCCTGGTCGGCGACAATTTCGGCGACGCCAGGGTGATCGCGTCGCTGCCCGGTCATGCGGCGATCGGCCACAACCGCTACGCGACGACCGGGGCGACGGTGCTGCGCAACGTGCAGCCGCTGTTCGCCGATTTTGAGTTCGGCGGCCTCGCCGTCTCGCACAACGGCAACCTGACCAACGCGCTCGAACTCCGTCGCGCGCTGGTGCGGCGCGGCTGCCTGTTCCAGTCGACCACCGACAGCGAGGTGTTCATCCACCTGATCGCGATCAGCCTCTACTCGACGGTGACGGACCGGCTGATCGACGCGCTGAAACAGGTCGTCGGCGCCTACTCGCTGGTGGCGCTGTCGTCTGACGCGCTGATCGGCGTGCGCGATCCGCTCGGCGTGCGTCCGCTGATCCTCGGCCGGGTCCGCGGCGGCAGCGAGGCGTCCGGCACCGCCGGAAGCTGGGTGCTCGCGTCCGAGACCTGCGCGCTCGACATCGTCGACGCCGCGTTCGTGCGCGACGTGGAGCCTGGCGAGATCATCATCATCGACGATGCCGGCGTGCGCAGCGTCCGCCCGTTCAGCGCCAGGCCCGAGCGGTTCTGCGTCTTCGAGTACATCTACTTCGCGCGGCCGGACAGCGTGCTCGACCGCCGCTCGGTCTACGAGGCGCGCAAGCGCATCGGCATCGAGCTCGCGCGCGAAAGCGCGGTCGCCGCCGACGTGGTGGTGCCGGTTCCTGATTCCGGCGTGCCCTCGGCGATGGGCTACGGGCTGGAGAGCGGCGTGCCGTTCGAGCTCGGCATCATCCGCAACCACTATGTCGGCCGCACCTTCATCGAGCCGACCGACCAGATCCGCCATCTCGGCGTCAAGCTGAAGCACTCGGCCAACCGCGCGGTGCTGGAGGGCAAGCGCGTCGTCCTGGTCGATGACAGCATCGTGCGCGGCACCACCAGCCGCAAGATCGTCGAGATGGTGCGTGCCGCCGGCGCGGCCGAGGTGCACATGCGCATCTCGTCGCCGCCGACCACCCATTCCTGCTTCTACGGCATCGACACGCCCGAGCGCGGCAAGCTGCTGGCGGCGCGCAACAGCGTCGACGAGATGGCTCGCCTGATCAACGCCGACAGTCTTGCCTTCATCTCGCTTGACGGCCTGTATCGGGCGCTCGGCCGTCCGGGACGCGATCCAGCGAGGCCGGGCTTCTGCGACGCATGCTTCACCGGCGACTACCCGATCCCGTTGGCCCAGCCGGCGGAGGCTGGCCAGAAGCATCCGCAGACGCTCGAGGTTGCGCGCTAACGCTGCGATCGGCCACCTGCACCGGAAGGCGCATCGCGTCCTAAATCCGCCGCAAAGCTGTAACGATGATGCGGAACGCGTCGAACGGTTCGGCGACAGCCCGGAGAGTGACATGGACAGGAACGTCGTTGGCGCGCTGGGCGTCTTGAGCGCTCTGGCAGGCGCCGGGTCAGCGCAGGCGGCGACTTCGTACGCCGACCTGCTGCGACCAATCCCCAACGCGCTGGCTCAGTTGCGCGCGTCGGAACCAGCCGCACCCGGGGCGCATGTCGAGGAGGCGCAGTTCCTAGCGCCTTATCACCACCACCATCATCATCGCTACTATCGCCGCCACCGCCGCTACTATCACCACCATCATCACCATCACCACAACAGCGATTAGAGGTGATGATGGCGGCTTGCTACGTGTCGCGGGTCGTTTTCGCGGCTGCCAGGAGGCGCCGATAGGTGCCGTCGAACACCGTGTTGGTGGACGAGGTCCACTGCGAGTCGGCACCGAGCGTGCTCCTGCTCTCATATATCCGGCGGGACTGCAGCTCGCGCTCGGCGGCCTCCTCCTCTGGCATCTCGATCAGCGTCAGCCGGTCATCAGCCGGGACGATCGACATCTGCATGAACGGTTCGTCCGGCCGGAAGATATGGACCTGTCCCGCCGCCGGCGCCTTGAACACGACGAAGTAGATCATCGGCCACCAGTGCCGGATCAGGGCGGGCACCGCGATCGGCACGGTCCCGGTGGTGTCGGTGTAGAAGCGGGGATGCGGCTCGGTCTTGATGGCCAGGCCAGGATCGACCTTGAGGTCGATCAGGATCCGATACGTGAAGTATTCGCGGCCGAAGCTCCGGAACGGCGGACGCGAACCGTCTGGACCGGGGTCGCCCTCGAAGGCGAGCTCACCGCCACGCCTGGCGACGCGCAGTTCGCCGTCATGAGGATAGAACAACTCGATCCCGCTCCTCGCCGCCTCGGTGAAGGGCAGGCAGTGCCAGGCATGCTCATGCGAGCCGTCCTGCCGCGGCTCTGACCGGCCCGTCCAGCCCGGCACCTCGAGACGGGTCCGTCGCGGGTTCAATCTCGGCTGGTGCAGCCTGTATTTGATGAGCGTCATGCCGGCATTCCTGGTCGTCGGCTCAGGACGGGATGTGCCGCACGGAACCCAGCTTCCGGACTTCGCGCCCCCGGATTTCGGGCCAGGACGAGCGGCCGGAATCGGCCCGCATCACCTGGCCGCGCCAGACCACGCGCACGCCGAGATAGCTCGCGGCGACGCGGCTGACCGATAGCAGGTCGCGGAACGGCAGCAGCCAGACCGAGGCGGCGGGTCCGGCGGTTCCGGCACGGCGCCGCACCGCGGCATCGATCGTCCACGCGGCGACCGCCCGGGTGATCCAGGTGATCGCGAGAAGCCCCTCGGACCAGGCGCTGCCACCGCCCGCGGCAAGCGCGAGCGCGGCCCAGAACAGCGGGAACTGCACGACCGAGGCGGCGAACAGCATCGGCTCCAGCAGGCGGATGGTGCGCCCCCAGCGGAGCTCATGCTGCCAGAGAGCACGCATCGTCGCCTCCGGCACCGCCGTCATCGTCACCGTGCGCGCCAGACGCACGTCAAGGCCGAGGCGTCGCACCTTCTGGCCAAGCACGTTGTCGTCGGCCAAGTGCCGGGACAGGGTGCTGAGGCCGCCGATCCGGGCCAGGGTGTCGCGGGTGATCGCCATCGTGGTGCCTAGGCAGTCCTGCCGCCCGAGCATGCGCGACATCAGGGCGCCGGGCATGAAGGAGTGGCTGATCCCCATCGCGCCGAGGCGGGCGACCATGCCGTCGTTCGTCGGCAAGCCGGCGCTGATGGTTGTCACCAGGCCGGTGCCCGGCACATCGAGCGCGGCGGCGATGCGTTGCAGGTAGTCGGGCGGCACATGCAGGTCGCTGTCCGAGAACACCAGGACGTCGTGCCGCGCCGCGTGCATCATGTTGATGAGGTTGCTGATCTTTCGATTGGGACCGTGCAGGGCGGGATTGGCGACGATGGTGATGTCGCGATCAGGGAAGCGCCGCCGGATGCGCTCGACGGTGCCGAGCGCCGGGTCGCTCGCGTCCCGCACGCCGAATACGATCTGATACGTCGGATAGGATTGGTCGCAGATCGAGGCCAGCGCCACTTCCAGCATCGGTTCGTCGCCGCAGAGCGGCTTGAGCACCGTGACCGGCGCCTGGTCCCTCGCAAGCCGGAGCGGCGCCGTCGCGAACCGCCACGCCAGGATCGCGCCGGTCGCGACCGCGAGCAGGCCGCAGCAGGCGAGCACCGCCGCCAACGCCGCGATCATGGCGAGCAGGGTGGTCATCGGAATGCCGGGCGCGTGGCGGCCTGTGAGGTCGGGCGTCTGTTCACCACGGCGTGATACGCCTCCCGTTCCAGCCTAGCGATGGCGCAATTGTTACAGATGGCCGCTTCCATCGCGGCGGCAACGGAACGTCGCGGTCCTGTTTTGTTCTTTACCTGCGGCGGCAGGCACACGATGATCCGGCATCGGGAGCGGCGAGGATCAGCGGCCATGACGAGCGAGCGACGCGCGATCAGGATCGGCCAGCCCGCGCCACGGGCAGCGTCGATGGCGATTGATCCCGGCAGCTCATCGCTGGCGATGGCGCGGCGGGGGCGTGGGGCTGTGTCCAACCCGGGCTGCCGCTTCGACAGCGCGTCGTCGTTTCCGTTCGACGATGGCTGGGAGACGTTGGTGTCGAGCCTGGAGGCGGCGCCCGCGGTGCCGACCGAGATCATCCGGGACGCCTCGCGCAGCATCATTAGCACCAACGACAGCCCCGATCTCGGGTTTGACAGGTCGGTCAACATGTATCGGGGCTGCGAGCATGGGTGCGTCTACTGCTACGCGCGTCCGAGCCACGCCTATCTCGGATACTCGCCCGGCCTCGATTTCGAAACCAAGCTCCTGTACAAGCCCGATGCCGCCAGGCTGCTTGAGCGGGAGATCAGCAAGCCGGCCTACAAGGCCAGGCTGATCGTTCTCGGCGCCAACACCGACCCGTATCAGCCGATCGACTGGACGCTCGGGCTCACCCGCGCCATCCTCGAAGTGCTCGACCGGTTCAACCATCCGGTGACGATCGTGACGAAATCGACCGGCGTGCTGCGCGATCTCGACATTCTTGGTCCGATGGCGGCGCGCAACCTGGCAAGGGTGTTCGTCTCCATCACCACCCTCGATGGCGAGCTTGCCCGTCGCATGGAGCCGCGCGCCGCCGCTCCGCGTCTGCGCCTGCGGGCGATCGGCGAACTGACGCGATCCGGCATCCAGGCGGCGGTGCTGGCCGCGCCGATGATCCCGGGGCTCAACGACAGCGAGCTCGAAAGCATCGTCACCGCCGCCGTCGAGGCGGGCGCCTGCCGGGCCGGCTACGTGCTGCTGCGATTGCCGCTCGAACTCGCCCGCATGTTCGAGGAGTGGCTGCATCTGCACTACCCGGACCGGGCGCGGCATGTCCTCAAGCTGATCCGACAGACCCGCTCGGGGGCTCTCAACGCCTCGACGTTCGGGCGACGTTTCCTCGGCGAGGGGGTGTACGCGGAGCTGCTGGCCGGCCGGTTCAGGATGCTAACGCGGCGGCTTGGACTTGGAAGCCTGCCGGACCTCGATTGCTCACGCTTCGCGGTTCCGCGCGGCGTCGCGTCTGCGGCCAGCCGGCAACTGTCGCTGCTCTGATCGCGGCGGCGGGTCCGACGGACATCCGACGCCTAGGCGCGGGATACGTAATGGCCCGGCACCAGGACGTAGCGGTCGCCGTTCCAGCGCCAATGCGCGGGTCGCCACACGTAGAGGCCGGCCGGCGGCGGCAGGGCGACCAGCGCCGGCACGGGGGCTGGCGCCACCACCACCGGCGCCGGATAGACGCAGCCGCCAAGGCCCGCGAGCGACAGCATCGCGGCGCGGCGGTGATGGCGACCGGTCAACCCCAATGTCCAGGCACCCAGTAGGGGCCACGCCAATGAGGCGCGATCCAGACCGGTCCCGCCACCGGCGCCGGCGCGATCACCACCGGTGGCCTGACCACGACGACCGGCGGCACGCCGACCACGACGCCCGGACGCCAGCAGCAGCCGCGCCAGCCGTGATGCCAGCCCCAGCCGGCATGGTAGGGCCAGGCCGCGGCCGGTGTCGGCAGCAGCGGCGCCGAGATCGCCAGCGCGGCCGTGACGACCGCGATGCGCGAGAACAATGTGCGCATTGTGCACTCCTCCTGATCAGGTCACGGGTCCGATCGCCTGTTTGAACGGTCGCCGGTGGCGTTTCCGTCGCTGGCAGGCGGGTGGCGGAGCGGGCCACCACGGGCGAGGCCGTGCGCGAGCGATACCCGCTCGTCCACCGGCAGGGTGGCGGCGAAATCGATCGCCGCGCTCTCGAGCCGTGTGCGCAGCAGCACATCGGCGTCGCGCGCGCGTCCGAGCGCCGCCGCGACGGCCTCCGAATCGAAGCGGGGCCGCGCGAACAGGCTTGCCGCCTCCGTCCTGTCCTCGCGTGCGGTCCGCAGCAGGTCGGCGTTCTGCTCGATCACGTGCCGCATCGTCTGGCGGAAATGCCGGCGGTCGGCCGGTGGCAGCGCGTCGCCGGCCCGGCGGATGCCCCGTGGCGGGGCGGCGGCGAGCGGCCGCCAGAGGCCCGGCCGCGACAGCAT
>CAXTPV010000125.1:0-6416 GCA_964246135.1 uncultured Acetobacteraceae bacterium
GGCATGCGCCCCGCCTACCGCGGCACCATCCGGATCAACGGCGCCCCTGCCGTGCTCCGCCGGCCCGCCGACGCGATCACGCACGGCATCGCCTACGTGCCCGAGGACCGGCTGACCGAGGGCCTGTTCATGCCGCAGACGATCGATCGCAACATCGTCGCGAGCTCGCTCGGGCCGCTCAGCCGTTTCGGCTGGCTGCGTCTCGGCGAGGTCGCGCGCGCGGCCGCCGCCTCGATCCGCGGCCTCGCGATCGCGACGCCAACCGGCGACCGGCCGGTGATGCAGCTCTCTGGCGGCAACCAGCAGCGCGTGGTGCTGGCGCGCTGGCTGCTGCGGCGGCCGCGCCTGCTGGTGCTGAACGGCCCCACGGTCGGCGTGGACGTAGGCTCCAAGGCCGGCATCCACCGCACCATACGCGACCTGGCCCGCGACGAGGGCCTGGGCGTGCTGATGATCTCGGACGACCTCCCCGAACTCGCGGGCAACTGCAACCGTGTGCTCGTGATGCATCGCGGCCGGCTCGCCCCGCTCGACGGCGCGCCCGGCCTGCCCCCCGACGAGCGCGCGCTTGGCGAGCGCCTGGCCGCGCTGGCATGACCGCCTCCCCCGCGATCGGGCATGCCGGCCGGCCGGCGGCCGCAGGCGCGCTGCCCAGGCGGCTGGTGGCGCGGCCGGAGATCGCGGTCGGCGCCGTCGCCGTCATCGCGACGCTGGTGATCGGCGCCATCAACCCGGCGTTCTGGCAGTGGGGCAACCTGTTCAGCCTGCTGCGCGCCAACATCGAGACCGGCATCTTCGCGCTCGGCGTGCTGCTGGTGATGCTGTCTGGCGGCATCGACGTCTCGTTCCCGGCGTTCGCGATCGCCGCGATGTATCTCACCATCCTCGGCATGCTCGCGCTGCCCTATGACGGCGTGGTGCTGCCGTTCGTCGCCGCCACGGTGATCGGCCTGCTGCTCGGCCTGCTGAACGCCGCCTTCGTCCACGGCTTTCGGATGATCCCGCTGATCGTGACGCTCGGCACCGGCACCGCGGTGCGCGGCCTGATCCTGGGCGCGGTCGGCGCCAGCCAGATCAACATCGACCGCATGCCCCACGCGCTGATCCGCTTCGGCCGCACCGAGCTCGCGAGCCTCACCCAGGCGGACGGACAGCGCGTCGGCCTGTCGGCGATGGTGCTGATCTATCTCGGCCTGGCACTCGCGATGCACCTCGTGCTCCGCCACACGCTGATCGGGCGCGGCGTCTACGCGCTCGGCGGCGGCGAGGAGGCCGCGCGTCGCGCCGGCTTTGACGTGAGGGTAACGATCTTCTTCATCTACGGCGTCGCCGGCGCGCTCGCCGGCTTCACCGGCCTGCTGCACGGCGCGATGATCTGGGTCGCCAACCCGCACGACCTGATCGGCGTCGAGCTCAACGTGATCGCCGCCGTCGTGCTCGGCGGCGCCAGCATCTTCGGCGGACGCGGCACCGTGCCCGGCACCATGCTCGGCGTGTTCACCCTCGTGCTGCTGACCAACAGCCTGATCATCATGCACATCGACACCACCTGGCAGCGCGTGGTGGTGGGCGCGGTCGTCATCGCCGCGACCGCCGCGACCTCGTGGCGCGACCGTGCCGCCAGGCGCGGCCGATGAGCGCCCGGCCATGAGCGCCCGGCCATGAGTGACCGGCCCGCGATCCTTCGCACCGGGACGGCGATGCGCCTCGCCGGCATCGACCGCTCGCTTGCCCAGCTCGTCCTGCTGACGGTGCTGATCTTCGCCGCGATGTCGGCGCTCAACCCGGAGAAGTTCCTCCGGCCCTACGTGTTCCAGTCGATCACCTACCTCGCGCCGGAACTCGGCCTGTTGTCGCTCGGCATGATGCTCGCGATGATGACCGGCGGCATCGACCTCTCGGTGATCGGGCTCGCCAACCTGTCCGGCATCCTGGCCGGCCTGTTCTTCCACGCGTCGGCCGGGTCGGGCGGCGCCGATCCCGGCCTGCCGCTGGTGTTCGCCGGCGTCGCGCTCGCGCTGCTGACCGGGCTTGCCGGCGGCCTGATCAACGGCCTGCTGATCACCAGGCTTGGCATCACCCCGATCCTGGCGACGATCGGATCGGGCCAGATCTTCACCGGCATCGCGCTGGTGCTGACCGGCGGCCCGGCGATCGTCGGCTATCCGTCCGCCTGGGGCGCGATCGGCAACGACGCGGCGCTGGGCGTCGCGATCCCGTGCATCATCTACGTCGCCATCGCGATCGCGGTCGCGGTGATGCTGCGGCGCACGCCGTTCGGCGTCAGCCTGCAACTGATCGGCACCAACCCGCGGGCCGCGCGCTTCGCCGGGCTGCGCACCGATCGCGTCGTCCTGCTCTCCTACGTGCTGATCGGCGGCCTGGCCGCGATGGCGGGCATCCTGCTGTCGTCGCGCACCAACGCCGCGAAAAGCGATTACGGCGTGTCCTACCTGTTGCAGGCGGTGCTGGTGGCGGTGCTGGGCGGCAGCAACCCGGCCGGCGGCAAGGGCTCGGTGATCGGCGTGTCGTTCGCGTTGCTGGCGCTGATGCTGCTCTCGTCCGGGTTGCAGCTGCTCCGCTACAGCAACTTCCTGGTCGACTTCATCTGGGGCGCGTTCCTGCTGCTCTCGATCGCGCTCAACGCGCGCCGACGGGAGGGCTGACCATGCGCGTCCTCGCCACCGTGAAGCTGCACCGCGACGGCCTCACCGCCATCGAGCGACCGGTGCTGTCGGCGGGCGGCCTCTCGGCCTGCCTGTTCCGCTACGACAGCGGCGTCGACGCGCTGGCGATCCGGCATCCGCGCGGCGAGATCATCGTGCTGCCCTGGCTCGGCCAGATGATCTGGTCGGCGCGGTTCGACGGTGTGTCGCTGGCGATGCGGAGCGCCTTTCCGGCGCCCCTTCCCGCCGACACCATCGCCAGCACCTATGGCTGCCTGCTGTTTCACAGCGGCCTGTTGCGGAACGGCGTGCCGGCCGCAGGCGACGACCATCCCGCCCATGGCGAGTTCCCCACCGCCGCCTTGCAACGCGCCTGGCTGGAGCTGCTCGATCAGGACGGCAGGCTCGCGATCCGCCTGGCCGGCGAGCGCGACCACGTCGTCGGCTTCGGCGCGAACTACCGCGCGACGCCCTCGATCACGCTGGCCGACGGGCAAACCATGTTCGCGGTCGCGATGCAGGTCCTGAACCGGTCGGGCAAGCCGATGGAGCTGATGTACATGGCGCACGCCAACTTCGCGTTCGTCCCCGACGCGCGGATGGTGCAGGCGGCACCGTTCACGCCGGCGCATGTCGCGGTGCGGCGCGCAACGCCCGCGCATGTCCGGCCGACCCCGGCCTACGACGCGCTGATCGAGGCGCTTGCCACCGGGCCGGAACGAACGGAGACGCTGTCGGAGCTCGCGCTCTACGACCCCGAGCAGGTGTTCTACCTGCGAGACCTCGGGATGGAGGCCGACGGCACCACCGCGGCGATGCTGGTCCGGCCGCAGGGCGACGCGTTCGCGATGCGCTGGCGCCCGGACCAGTTCCCGCACTGCGTGCGCTGGATCATGCATGACCCGGATCAGTCGGTCGCCGGCTTCGCGCTGCCGTCCACCTGCGAGCCGGAAGGCCATGCCGCCGAGACCCGCAAGGGCCATGTGCGTCTTCTCGCCCCGGGCGAGACGGCGGAGTTCACCCTCGAGATGGGCTATCTCGACCGCGAGCGCGCGGCGGCCTCCGAGGCGCGCATCGCCACCCTGGCGCAAGGGACCGGATCATGACCGCGCGGGTCGGCGTCGTCGGCAGCAACATGGTGGACCTCGTGACCTACGGCGAGCGCCTGCCGCGCCCCGGCGAGACGCTGGAGGCGCCGCGGTTTGAGATCGGCGCCGGCGGCAAGGGCGCGAACCAGGCGGTCGCGGCGGCACGGCTCGGCGCCGAGGTGGTGATGGTGAGCTGCGTCGGCGACGACGTGTTCGGCCGCGACACCAAGGCGGGCATGGCGGCTGCCGGCATCGACACCAGCCACGTCCGCACCGTCGCCGGCACCACCAGCGGCGTCGCGCCGATCTTCGTCGCGCCCAACGGCGAGAACAGCATCCTGATCATCAAGGGCGCCAACGCGTCGCTGTCGCCAGACGACGTCGACCGGGCGGCCCCCGCCCTGCTCGGCTGCGACCTCATCCTGCTGCAGCTCGAGATCCCGCTCGACACCGTCTACCACACGATCGACTGGGCGCGGCGGCACGGCAGGCGGATCGTGCTGAACCCGGCGCCGGCCACCGCGTCGCTGGCGTTCGACCGCATCGCCAGCGCCGACTTCTTCATGCCGAACCAGACCGAGCTTTCGATCCTGACCGGGATGCCGGCCGACACCGAGGCCGAGGCCGAGGCGGCCGCCCGGCACCTGCTGGCGCGCGGCATGGGTTGCGTGGTGGTGACGCTGGGCGCCGCGGGCGCGCTGCTGGTCGAGCGCGACGCCCGCCATCACATCCCCTCGGTGCCGGTCGAGGTGCGGGACACCACCGGCGCCGGCGACGCCTTCATCGGCGCGTTCGCCTGCCACCATGCGGCCGGGCTCAGCTCGCGCGACGCGTTGCGCGAGGCCGCCGCCTACGCCGCGCACTCCGTGACCCGCGCCGGCACCCAGAAGGCGTTCGCGACCGCGGCCGAGTTCGCCGCCTTTCGCGCGACGCTGCCCTGAGCGCCCACGCTCAGCGCCAGGCGGTGATCAGCGTCCCGCCCGCGATGATCAGCGCGCCGCCGAGCACGATCGGCAGCGTCGGCGGCACGCCGAACGCGACCAGGTTGATCACCTGCCCGACCACGAAGAAGGTCGCGACGTAGGCGCCGATCAGCCGCCCCCAGTCGAGTGGGGCTAGGTTCAGCGTCAGGCCGTAGCAGCCGAGCGTCACCGTGCCGGCAGCGATCAGCAGGATGCGCGCGAACCCGGCATGCTCGCGCAAGCCCACCCGGATCACCGCGTCGCCCCCCGCCTCGAAACTCGTCGCGACCACCAGCAGCGCGATCGTCAGCAGCATGCGCACGGCGTGGCTTTCAGGTGACGCCAGTGCGCCGCCGTCACATTCCGGGTGACGATCCCGGCGCTCCCGGTGCAGGCTGCGCGATCCCCCGGGAGCGCCTGGATGCGACGCGGTCTGTTCGCCATCGTCTGGTCGTGCTGGAAAGCCGCCGCGCGGTCAACGCTGGCCCTGCCGGGGCCGGTCATGCTGACCCTGCTCGCGATCGGCCTGTTCGGCTGGCTGACCCGCGCCCTGCCGCAAGCCGACGCCGTGAAGCTGCTGCCGGGCCTGCTCTGGTCGGTGCTGCCGGACGACGCCTACGACCTGATCGCCGCACCACTGATGGTGCTGATGTTCCGCCACCTGCTCGGGTCTCGCATTGCGGCGCGCAGGCGCGACGCGAGCGCGATCCCAAGGATCGTGGTCTTGCTGCTGCTGTTCAACCTGACCGATCTCGGTCCGCCGCTGGGCAAGGCGTCCGGATCACTCCTGGCCTCGGCCGGGCTCGCGCTGCTGCTTCCGGCGCTCGGATTGTTCGTCAAGGTGCGCCTCGGCCTGGCGCTCCCCGCCATGGCGGTGGATCCGGACGGCAACAAGGTGCGGCAAAGCTGGCGCGACACCAGGGGCCGGTTCTGGTGGCTGCTGGCTGGTGATATCCTGGCGGGACTGCCGTTCTCGCTGCCGCTGCTCGGCCTGCGATTGGTCAGGCTGCACGGCGTCGCCATCATGCGACCCCAGGGTCTCGCGGTGATCACGTCCCTGACCGACATGGCGGTCCTGCTGGTCGGGACGGCCTTCACGGCGACCATGTTCGAGGAGCTCGGTCGCCGCGGTCGGCCGGAAGCGGCCTTGAACGCCGAGGCGCCAGCCTGATCTGATATCGCATCCCACCCTTGGAGAGACGGACATGAAGGCGATCTGGCAGGGCGAGATCGTCGCCGAGAGCGACGACATCGTGACGGTGGAGGGCAACGCCTACTTCCCGCAGGCCGCTGTCAAGGACGGCGTGCTGCGGCCGAGCACGCACACCAGCATCTGCCCTTGGAAGGGCACCGCGCACTACCACTCGCTGGCGCTCGGCGACGCCACCAACGAGAACGCGGCGTGGTACTACCCGGAGCCGAAATCGGCGGCCGCCGAGATCAAGGGCCGGGTCGCGTTCTGGCGCGGCGTGCAAGTCACCGCCTGAGCGATCCGCGCCCGGCGGCGCGGCGCGCGGGGGGCGCGGCGCGGAGGCCGGGCATGACCGATTACGACGTGATCATCCTCGGCGCCGGCGCCGCCCGCCGGATTTGGGCGCGGTCGGCCCGCGCCCCCGGCCCGGGCGCGCGGCCCTCCCGGCCGGGGGTCACGGCCAACGACGTGACGCGCCTCGCCCCCGGCCAGGCCCAGTACTCACTGC
>CAXTPV010000126.1:0-2977 GCA_964246135.1 uncultured Acetobacteraceae bacterium
CCTCGCCGGCGCGCCAGTTCATCACGAAGTAGATGTTGAACGACACGCCGACGCCGAGCAGCAGCGGCAGCGCGATGATGTTGGCGAAGTTGAGCGGCAGCGGCAGGGTGATCGAGACGATCACCGTCAGCGCCGCCGAGAGCAGCAGCGAGGCAAGCACCGCGCCGGCGTCGACCAGGCGGCGGAGCGAGATCACCAGGATGAGTGCGATCGCCAGCACGGCGTAGCCGGCGGCGTGGCGGAAGGCGCCGAGGATGGTGTCGGTGGTGGCGACGATCGAGACCACGGCGCCGCCGGCGTCGGGGTCAACGCCGCGGATCTGGCGCACGAAGATGGCGAGCCCGGCGGCGCCTGGGTCGGGGTGGCCCTGCTTGATCCGCTCGATCGCCTCGACGCGGTGCTGGCCGTCGGGGGCGATCCAGTCGCGGCTGATGCTGGCGGGCAGGTCGGCCAGCGTGACCGGGCCGGCGGTCAGTGCCAGGCGCAGCCGGTCGAGCTGGGTTGGCAGGAAGCGGGTCAGCGAGGTGTTCAGCGCCAGCAGCGACGTGTCGGGGGCGGCGGCCAGGCGCCGGAGGTCGGCCGCGATGGCGAGCAGCGGGTCGTCGGATGCGAGGCCCTTGGCTTGGCTGATCTGGGCGAGGGTGCCGCCGATCGCCATGCGCAGGTCGCGCGCGGTCGGCGTCGCGGCGTTGGACGGCGCGGTCAGCGTCGGGCCGAGCACGCTGGCGGCGTCGGCGATCAGCGCGAGCTTGGCGGGCTGGTCGTCGGGGACGAAGCTCGCGACGCTCATCGCTTCGGCCACCAGCGGCAGGTTCGCGAGCCGGGACGCGAGCGCCTTTGCCTCCGCCAGCGTCGGCACCACGGTGTTGACCGTGTAGGGGGTGGTGAGCGGGTTGCGCATCAGGTCGGCGAGCGTGCGCATCGACTCCGTGTTGGGATCCTTGGTGTGGAGCGGGTCGGAGTCGAACCTGAGCCTGCTCGTCGCCAGCAGGCCGGTGACGAGCAGGAGCGCGCAGATGGTGACGATCGGCGCCCGGAAATGGCCGATCAGGATGTCGGCGCGCTTGAGCTGGCGGAACCCGACCTCGCGCTGGCCGAGGCGCGGCCGCAGCAGAACCAGGGCGGCCGGCAGGACGGTGAGCGTGCAGGCGAACGCGATCAGCATGCCGACGCCCGCGATCAGCCCGAGCTCGGCGACGCCGACGAACGCGGTCGGCGTGAAGGCGAGAAAGCCGGACGCGGTGGCGACCGACGCGATCAGGATCTGCTGGGCAACGCGGTTGGCGGTGCGCTCCAGCGCGTCGACCACGCTGCTGGCGCCAAGCGAGAACTCGCGGAACCTGACCGTGAACTGGATCGCGAAATCGACCGCGATGCCGACGAACAGGATCGCGAACGCGATCGAGATCAGGTTGAGCGTGCCGACCGCGATGGCGGCGAAGGTGGTGGTGAGCACGAGGCCGAACACCAGCGTCGCCGCCACCGGCAGGATCAGCCGCCAGCTCTGCAGCGCCAGGAACAGCCACAGCACCACCAGCACGAAGCTGCCGACCAGGCCCGCGACCGCGCCCTTGGCGACGGTTGCGAACTCCTCGTCGGCGAGTGCCACCGTGCCGGTGATGCGCACGTGGGCGTGGCCGGCGCGGACGAATTCGAGCTCGCGCGCGGTGGCGCGCACGACGGCGGTCGCGACGCCGCCGGGTTCGATCGACATGAAGTCGAGTCTTGGCTGCACCAGCACGAACCGGAAGCGGCCGGCCTGTTCGGCGAGCGAGCCGCCGAGCAGCCGCTCCCAGGACAGCGGCTGGTCGTGACCGGAGGCGGCCTGGCCGAGCGCGCGGGCGAAGCCGTCGAGCGGCGTTTTGAACGATTGCAACGACTGGCCGTGGGCGGCGCCGAGTGCGACCAGCGACAGCGCCGAGAACAGGCCGCGCGCCGAAGAGTCGGCGACCAGCTGGCCGATGAAGGGCTGCGCGTCGATGGTCTGGTCGAGGAAGGCCGCGAGCTTCGGGCGGGGCAGGAACAGCAGGCCCTCGCGATCGAGGAACGGCGAGCTGTCCGGCTGGCGCACGGTCCGGAAATGGGCGTGATCGGCGGCGAGGCGGCGTGCGAGTTCGGACGCGGTCGCGTCCGCCTCCTCGGGGATGTCGGCGTCGATCACGACGGCGAGCAGGTCGTTGAACTGCGGGAACATCCGCGCGAACGCCATGTCGCGCTGGCGCCAGTGCAGCTTGGACGAAAACAGCGCGTCGGTGTTGGTGGTGACGCCGAGGTGACGGCTTGCGTAAAAGCCGCCGATCCCGGCGAGACAGAGGGCGGCAAGCACCACCAGCAGCGCGTTGCGGGCGCATGCCGACACCAGCCGCGTCAGGACCGGCAGCGTCGCTTGGGTCGGCGTCGCTTGGGTCGGCGTCGCTTGGAGCGGGGGAGTTGCCATCGGCTGTCGTGTCGGGGAAATCGGATGGCCTCGCAAGCCTGCGTGGCTGGCCGAAGGATGCGCGGATGATGCCTGCACACGAGGGCGGCCCGCCCGGCGCGCTGCCGCCGGACGGGCTGCATGGCGCGGCACGGCGGCGGGCGATGCTGGCGATCGCGCTGTCGGTGCTGCTGTCGGTGCTCGACTACGCGGTCGCCAACGTGGCGCTGCCGACGATCGCGCGCGACATCCACGCGAGCGAGAGCGCCTCGATCTGGGTGGTCAACGCCTATCAGCTCGCGAGCCTGATCGCGTTGCTGCCGGTCGCGTCGCTTGGCGAGATCGTCGGGTTCGCGCGTCTGTGCCGGGTCGGGCTGGTGGTGTTCCTGATCGCGTCGGTGCTGTGCGCGGTGTCGACGACGCTGCCCGAGCTTGCCGCGGCCCGCGCGCTGCAGGGGCTGGGCGGCGCCTGCATCATGGGGGTCAACGCGGCGCTGGTCCGCTTCGCCTACCCCTCGGCGCTGCTCGGTCGCGGCATCGCGGTCAACGGGCTGATCATCG
>CAXTPV010000126.1:2987-6408 GCA_964246135.1 uncultured Acetobacteraceae bacterium
GGCCTCGGCGGTGCTGTCGGTCGCGACCTGGCCGTGGCTGTTCTGGATCAACCTGCCGCTGGGCGGGGCGGCGCTGGCCTTGGCGCTGACCAGCCTGCCGGCGACGCCGCGGGCGCGGCGGCCGTTCGATTTCGCCAGCGCGGGGCTGCTGGCGCTCGCGTTCGGGCCGCTGGTGGTCGGGCTCGACGGCCTCGCGCACGCCGACGGCGTGACCCCGGATCTGGGCCTGATCCTGGTCGGCTCGGCCTGCCTGGTGCTGCTGGTGCGCCGTCAGCTCGGCCGGCCGAACCCGCTGTTTCCGGTCGATCTGCTGGCGCTGGGACCGTTCCGGTCGGCGTTCCTGTCGGGGATGCTGGCGTTCGTCGCGTCGAACTTCTTCATCATCGCGATGCCGTTCTTTCTGGAAGGCGCGTTCCACCGCACGCCGGTGCGGACCGGGCTGCTGATGACGCCCTGGGCGGTCGCGGTCGGCATCGGTTCGATCGGCGTCGCGCGCATCGCAGACAGGCTGTCGCCGAAGGTGATCTCGACGCTCGGGCTGCTGGTCACGGCGACCGGTTTCCTCGGGCTGCGCCTGCTCGGTCCGCACCCGAGCGATCTCGCGATCTGCGGCCGGATCGCGTTCGCGGGGTGCGGGTTCGGCATTTTCCAGCCGCCGAACAACCGGGCGATCCTGACCTCGGCGCCGCTCGCGCGGTCGGGCAGCGCCAGCGGCATGGTGTCGGCGGCGCGGCTGTCGGGGCAGACGGTGGGCGCGATGCTGGTGGCGCTGTCGTTCGGGCTGGTGTGGGGATCGGGCGCGCCCCGGCACTGCATGATGCTGGCGGCGGTGACGGCGATGATCGCGGCGGGGCTGAGTGCCGCGCGGGGCGCTCCCCCGCGCGTGGTCGGGGCTTGAGGGCCCGCATGTGGGGAGTGCCGGCAACGACCGGGAGGCGGGGATGGCCGGCTCGCGCTCGCACCGCGCGATCGCGCGTCCAGAAGCCGCGCGATCGGGCCGGGCGTCGCCATCGCTCCTTGCAAGGCGAGTTGCTGGCGATCATCGAGGCGGCCGTCGAGGACGACGGACCGGCGACAATTCGGAAGCCCTGGCTGAGCACGCCGAGAGAGGCAACCGGCCTCGTTCGCGCCGACCGCGATGGCCGTTGAGGTCGTCGATGCGTCGGCGGTGTAGCGCTTCTGGTTGGCGAGCCGGAGGCCGCAGACATCCCGATCAAGCTCGCCCTTGAAGTCCTTCACGTCAGAAACGGGGTCTGGGGCCGATGGCCCCAGCGGGTCGAGGGCAGGGCCCTCGCCTTCCTTTTTCAGCGGCTTGCGGCGAACGCGTGCGTGCGTGATGATCGCGCTACCAAGGGCCGCAGAGCCGAACGGGAGGGATCATGACCGATCACATCGCACGCCGCCGTGTCCTCGGCGCGGGGAGCGCGGGCTTGCTCGCGGCCAGCCTGCCCGCCTTGAGCTGGCCGGCGCGGGCCGCGACCAAGCCGTTCAAGATCGCGCTGTCGAACTCGTTCATCGGCAACAAGTGGCGGCTCGAGATGGAGAACGTGTTCAAGGCGGCGCTGCTGATGCAGCCCTACAAGAACGAGGTGGTCGGCTCCTGGTACAATTCCGGCAACGACGTCTCCAAGCAGTCGCAGCAGCTGTCCAACCTGATCGCCGAGCGGGTCGACGCCATCCTGATCGACGCCGCCTCGCCGACCGGGCTGAACGGCATCCTGCGCCAGGCGACCTCGCGCGGCATCCTGGTGATCGCGTTCGACAGCGGGGTGACGGCGCCCTCGGTGCTGACCGTCAACATCTCGCAGTTCGACCTTGGCCGCACGCTCGCAGACTGGCTGGTCAAGAAGCTCGGCGGCCACGGCAACGTCATCATGGTGACCGGCGTCGCCGGCACCCAGGTCGACGAGGACCGCAATCGCGGCGCCGACAGCGTCTGGGCGAAGAACCCCGGCATCAAGGTGGTCAACCGCTATTCGGGCATGTGGGACAGCTCGACCGCCGAGCGCAACACCGCGTCGGTGCTGCCCTCGCTGCCGCACATCGACGGCATCTGGTGCCAGGGCGGCACCGACGGCGTGCTGAAGGCCTTCGTGTCGGCCGGCAAGACGCCGCTGCCGCCGACCGCCGGCGAGTGCGAGAACGGGTTCCGCAAGTTCATGCTCGGCACCAACGGCCAGAAGGTGTCTGGCATCTCGATCGGCTCGCCGCCGTTCCTGTCGGTGATCGCGCTCGAACTCGCGCGCCGGGTGCTGTCGGGCGGCTATCCGAGGAAGAGCATCGTGCTGCCGCTCGCCATCGTCACCGATCAGACCGTCAAGGTCGGCGAGACGGTGTTCCCGGACCAGCCCGACAGCTTCTTTGACGACTTCACCGACAGCGGCCAGCACGCGATGCTCAAGCTGTGCGTCGAAGCGGCGCTGAGCGGGAGTGCCTGCTCGGGCGGCTTCCTTCCCGTGACCCTGCCCGCCGTCTGAGGCCCGGATGGACGGGCTGGCCGTCGAGGGCGTTGGCCTCAGCCGGGCCTATGGCGGCGTGCGGGCGCTGGACAACGCCTCGCTGGACGCGCGGGCGGGCGAGGTGCACGCGCTGGTCGGCGAGAACGGGGCGGGCAAGTCGACCCTGATCAAGCTGCTCGGCGGCCGCACCCGGCCCGATCGCGGCACCATACGCATACGCGGCGAGGCGGTGACGCTGGCCGGACCCGCGCACGCGCATCGGCTCGGGGTCTGGACGGTGTTCCAGGAATTGACGCTGCTGCCCTCGCTCACGGTCGCCGAGAACCTGCTGCTCGGGCGCGAGCCGCGGTCGCGCGCGGGGTTGATCGACCGGCGCGCGATGGAGCGCCGCGCCGAGGCGCTGCTGGCCGGGATGGGCATCCACCATGTCGACCCGCTCGCCGCCGTCGAGGACATCGCGCTGTCGGAGCGCCAGCTGATCGAGATCGCGCGCGCGATCAGCCACACGCCTTCGATCCTGTTCCTCGACGAGCCGACCTCATCGCTGGTCGAGCGCGAGGTCGGGTGGCTGTTCGGGCAGGTCAGGGCACTTCGCGCGCGCGGCGCCTGCATCGTGTTCACCTCGCATCGCTGGAACGAGGTCACCAGCATCGCGGACCGCATCACCATCTTTCGCAACGGCCGCGAGGTCGGCACCTATGCCGGGATCGACGAGGACCGGGCGGTGTCGCTGATGACCGGCAGGCGGGTCGACACGCTCTATCCGCCGGTGCCGGCGCTGCGGCGCGACGCCGCGACCGTGCTCGACGTGGCGGGGCTGTCGTCGCCGCGTCTGCGCGACGTGTCGCTGACGTTGCGCGAGGGCGAGATCCTGGGCGTCGGCGGCCTCGCGGGGCATGGCCACCGGGCGCTGTTCCTCACCCTGTTCGGCGCCGAGCGCGCGACCGCCGGCAGCGTCGCGG
>CAXTPV010000127.1:0-2330 GCA_964246135.1 uncultured Acetobacteraceae bacterium
GCGGGGTGGTCAGGGCGCCGGGGGTGGTGGGCGGCCGGGCCGGGGGGGGGCGGCCGCCCGGTCGTCGCCATGGTCGGACACTTCGCCGACGCCACCGCCGATTACTGCGCCGAGATCGCCCGCCTGATCGGCGGCGCCGCGTCGATCGAGCCGACCACGCTGGCCGCCATCACCGAGGACGCGGACGCCCGCCGCCGCGCCGGCCTCGCCGACCTCGTGCTCACGTTCGCCCATCGCCGTCGCGACGTGATCGCGCTGCTGCCCGACAGCGCCGTCCTGTCGGTGACCTTCATTCCGGCCGCGAGCACCCGCCAGGCGCTGGCTGCGGTCGATCCCGGCGCCCGTCTCGGCATCGTCTCGATCTTTCCCGAGTTCACCCCGCTGATGACGGCCGGCGTGCGCCGGTTCGCGCCGCACGTGTCGGACATCGCGGTGGCACTGCACGACACCCCCGAACTCGCCGCCATGCTGGCCCGGATCGACGTCCTCGTGTTCGCGACCGGCGCCGACGACCTCGGCCTGACCATTCCGCCCGGCCTGACCGCGTTCGAATACCGGCACACCCCCGATCCCGCCGACGTCCGCCGCGTCATCGCCCCGCTGCTCGAGGACGCCACCAGCGAACATCCCGCCTTGGAGCGCGTGTCATGAAGATCGACGCGATGAACTGGCCGCAGGTCGATGCCATGCTGTCGGGCGGGCAACGCCGCGCGGTGATCCCGCTCGGCTGCACCGAGCAGCACGCGCATCTCAGCCTGGCCACCGACAGCATCCTGGCCGAGCGGATCGCGGTCGAGGCCGCCGCCCCGCTCGACGTCCCGGTGTTTCCGGTGCTGCCCTACGGCATCACCCCGTTCTTCCTGGCCTACCCGGGCACGGTGTCGCTGCGTGTCGAGACCTACGCGCGCCTGCTGCACGACATCCTCGACAGCCTGTCGGCCCAGGGTTTCCGCGACTTCCTGTTCGTCAACGGCCACGGCGGCAACCAGCCCGGCCAGCCGATCGCCGCCGAGTGGCAGGCGACCCACCCGACCTGTTCGGTGCGGTTCCACAACTGGTGGAACGCGGAGCGGACGTGGGCGGCGGTGCAGGCGGTCGACCCGGTCGCCTCGCACGCCTCCTGGATGGAGAACTTCCCCTGGACCCGCCTGCCCGGCGTCGCCCAGCCCGGTCACGCCAAGCCGCCGATCGACATCGCCCGCATGCGCCCGATGAACCCGGCCCGCACCCGCGACTATCTCGGCGACGGCAATTTCGGCGGCCTCTACCAGCGCTCCGACAACGAGATGCTGGCGATCTGGTCGGTCGCGGTGGACGAAACCCGCGCCCTGATCGAGCAGCTCGGCGCGTGAGCCCGGCGCCGATGTCCGCGCTGCCTTTCGACGCCCAGACCTTCGCGGCCCAGACCTTCCTCGTCACCGGCGCGGCGCAGGGGATCGGCCGCGCGATCACCGTCGGCCTGGCCGCCGGCGGCGCCAGGGTGATCGCCTGCGACACCGACTCGGCCGCCCTCGCCGGCACCGCCGAACAGGCGGGACACACCTGCGTCGCGGCCCAGCTCGACGTCACCGACGCCGCCGCCATCGCGTCGCTGATCGCCGCCATCGGCCCGATCCACGGCCTGGTCCACAGCGCCGGCGGCGTCGTGGGCCAGGTCGGCCGCCCGGTCGACGAGGTCCCGCTCGCCGACTGGCAGGCGATCCAGGACGTGAACCTCACCGCGGCCTTCCTGCTCGCGCGCGCCGTCGCACCCGGCATGAAGTCGCGAGGCAGCGGCCGCATGGTGATGATCTCGAGCGGCGCCGGCATCGACATCAGCCTGACCGGCATCCAATCCTACGCCAGCGCCAAGGCCGGCCAGCTCGGCCTGGTGCGCCAGCTCGCCCACGAGCTCGGACCCTGGGGCATCACCGTCAACGCGGTGGCGCCCGGCTTCGTGCGCTCCAACCCCACCACCGAACGCCAGTGGCAATCGCTCGGTCCCGACGGCCAGCGCGACATGATCGAGCGCATCGCACTCCGCCGCCTCGGCAACGCCGACGACATCGCCAGCGCCGTGCTGTTCCTGGCGTCCGACCGGGCGTCCTGGATCACGGGCCAGGTTTTGCGGGTGGACGGTGGGCGGTAAGGCCAGGGCGCTGCCCTGGACCCGCTGGGGCCTTTGGCCCCAGACCCCAATTCGTTAGAGTCCCGACGCGCTTCTTCCGGGCGAAGCCCATCAAATTTAAATCGCCTACGGCGAGGGAGTCCCCCACGAAGACTCCGAGCCGAAGTCGTGGGGTCTGGGGGCCACCGCCCCACCGGGGCGGGGGGGGCGCCCCCCCCCACCC
>CAXTPV010000127.1:2340-6336 GCA_964246135.1 uncultured Acetobacteraceae bacterium
GTTCTAGGACGTAGCGGGGCAGAGCCCCGCTACGTCCTAGAACCTCGCGGCCACATCAAACGTCACATTGGCCGGAATCCCAGGCACCGCGCTCGCGAAGTTCGCGCTGTTGAACACGAAGTAGCCGAGCGGCGGACCGACCTGCTGGAAGAAATACTGGTAGTAGTAGAGGTTGAAGATGTTCTGCGCGTTGAACGCGAACGTCAGCCCCTTCACGTAGGAGTGCCGGATCGGCAGGTCGTAGGTCGCGAGCAGGTTGAACGTCGTGTAGGCCGGCTGCTTGTAGTGGGTGAAGGTGTAGGTCGCCGCCGCGGTGATCGGGTTGGTGTTTCCGGGCAGGCCGGGGATGTCGGCGGTGGTGTATTCCTCGCCGACGTAGTGGCCGTACGCGCGTATGTCGAGGTTGTCGTTCGGCACCAGCACATGGGTGTGCTGGTACTCGAAGCCGAAGTTCGCGAGCCACTCGGGAACGCTGGAATAGGGCGAGTCCTTGAACGCGAAGCCGAACTGGCCGTCCTGCGGCGACACCGGCGCGTTCCAGGTCGCGAGGTATTTGGCGAGGTTCCACGACCCGGTGCCGAACACCGACCAGTCATGCGTGAGTTTCCAGGTGCCGTTCAGCTCGACGCCCTTGAACTCCGACGATCCGGGATTGCCGTGGATGGTCTGGCCGGTGCTGAAGTTCTGAAAGAAGCCGATCTCGTGATCGAGCTTCTCGTAGTAGTAGTCGGCGTTGAGCAGCAGCCGCGGGCTGTCGTAGCGTATGCCGCCCTCGTAGTCGCTGATGTTTTCGGGCCCTGGCGAAGGTGCTGCCACGATCTGGTTCTGCGCGTTCACCGTCGGGCCGTAGGTGTTGCTCGGCGCGAACAGCGAGTAGCGGCCGTAGCTGCCGTAGATGTTGAGCTGCTTGGTGATGTCGTAGCTGGCGCCGAAGAACGGCAGGAACGCCTTGGTGAAGGTGTTGATGCTGTAGCCGGTGCCGTTCGGGAACGCCGGCGACACCGTCGCGGTGGAATACGCGGCGTCGAAGCTGGTGATCGCCGACTGGATCGTGGCGCCCGGTTGCAGGTGCAGCCTGTTGTGCAGGATGTCGATCTTGTCCTGCGCGTAGATGTCGAGGATCGTGCGGTGCTGGCCGCCCGGATAGGTGCCGAAATTGTTGCCCTCGCCGCCGACATCGTTGTAGCCGTACTGGAGCGGCATGTTCGGGCTGCCATAGACGAATTCGTTCTGGCTCTCGTCGGCACGCGCGGCGAGGCCGCCGATGGTGATGGTGTTGTAGGGCAGGAACACGTTGAGCCTTGGCCGCAGCCCGAAGGTCTGCGTCGTGGTCAGCGTCGTGCTCGAGGTCTGGCCGTTGATCGCGAACGGGCCCTGGGTCGGCAGATAGGGTCCGAGGATGCCGGTCGCGCGCTGCTGCAGGCCGAACACGGCGCCCGGATTATAGGTGATGATGCCGGCGCGGACGGCGGGCGTCAGCGACGGGCTGTTCAGGATGTCGCCAAAGAAGAACGGCGAGGACGGGTTCGGATACGGGTTGCTGAGCGACTCGTCGGTGCCGACCTGATACTCGACGTTGCTGTCGTCCTCGCGCTCGTAGAACAGCTTGGCCGAGACGATCAGGTGCGAGTTGATGTAGGTCTCGTCGCCGAAATCGGCGAACAGGAACTGGTTCTGCAGCTGGTTGAAGGTCTCGTTGCGGGGGTAGTTCCAGAACCCACCGAACTCGTGCAACAGGTTGATCGGCACCGGGTTGCGCGCCGTCGAGTAGGTGTAGCCGGTGTTGTAGGTGACCGTCGCGGTCACGTGCGACAGCCCGCCGTCATAGGGCTTGTCGGCGGCAAACAGCATCTCACGATAGCGCGACGGCGTGTAGTCCTGGTAGCCGCCGTTGTAGGACTGGTCGTAGTGCAGGAACAATCGCAGGCCGTCGGTGCCGCCGAGCGCGCCGGAGTTCGCCTCGAACCCGGCATGGCTGAGATTGAACGAGCCGACGCCACCTTCTAGTTCGAAGTTGCGGTCCGCGGTCGGCTTCTTTGACTGGTAGGCGATGGTGCCGCCGAGCGCATTGAAGCCCTGGTTGTCCGGCGTGGTCACGCCCGGATAGATGTTGACCGAGCCGATCTCGCCGGTGGTGGCGTAGCCCGATGACTGTCCGACGAAGCTGCCCGCGCTGCCCCCGGTGATCAGCGACTGGATCGGGATGTCGTCGAGCGTCGAGCCGAGCTCGGAATCCTTGTCGCCGCGTATGGTGATCTCGGGCGAGTTCTGGCCGATGCCCTGCTGGTAGGAGTTCACCGACGGCGCCTGCGTCAGCACCGACTGGATGGTGCCGACCTGGCCGACCTGCTGGATTTGCTTCTCGCCAATCTCGGTCACCGAGGTCGGAACGTCCTTTTCTCGCTGGAGCAGCGCCTGGTAGATCTTCCTGATCCGGTCGACGTGAATGGTCGGCGCCGCGGGTTCGAGATTGGCGCCGCTGGCCGGAGTCCCGGCGCCGCCCGGCGTGCCGTTGCCCGGGCTGCCGCCGTTGGTCGGCCCGCTGAGCTGCGGGTTCGAGGTGCGCGTCACCACCCCCGAGGAGGGCGTCTGCGGTATCTGCGCCAGCGCGCCGCCGGTCGGCGCCAGCACGCCGCCGAGCGCCGATGCCAGCAGGGTCCGCCGCAATGAAATCTCAATGGCCATGGCAAATCCCCCGACAATCGGGATCGTTCCGCGCGGCGCGCGCGCAACGTTCGTGCTGCCAACCATCAAAGCAAGCGCCACGCCAACTAACGTGCTAACATCATCGCCGCTGCATCCGGCCGCGGACAGCCCGAGAATGCCGTTCCGGGTGCGAACCGGACCTCGCGCCTGCAACCTTCCCGGTTACGACAACTTGATCAATCTCAAATCAATCAAGTTGGCCGCATGTCCCGCATCACCCTCGCGCCAGTCCGCCGCGCCGACGCGCCCGACCTCATCGCCGCCCACATCGCGAACCGCGCCTATCATCACCCCTGGGTCTCCCCCTGCACCGACGAGTCCGGGTTCGACGCCTGGTTCGGCAAGCGCGTCATCGGTCCCAACGTCAGCCTGGTCGCCCGCGACCTCGCGTCAGCCGGCATCGTCGGCGTCGTCGACCTGGACGAGATCGTCTGGGGCAGCTTCCGCAGCGCCTATGTCGGCTTCCACGGCATGGCCGAGTTCGCCCATCGCGGCCTGATGACCGAGGCCGTCATCCTCGCCGCCGCGCATGCCTGGCACGAGCTCGGCCTGCACCGGCTGGAGGCCAACGTGCAACCCGCCAACGCCGCCTCGCTCGCCTTGGTCCGACGCGCCGGCTTCCACTACGAGGGCCTGTCGCCGCGCTACCTCAGGATCGACGGCGCCTGGCGCGACCACGAGCGCTGGGCCTGCCTCGCGCCCTAGCAGGAAGCTGAAGAAGGCGAGGGCAGAGTCCTCACCTTGACGTCTCCAGCCCCCTGCCAGCTCAGCCCGCGTGCTCGAACGTCACTCGCGGATACCAGGCCAGCAGCAGCGCCAGCATCACCGCGGCAACCGTCGCGACGCAGAGCCAGACGAACCCCGACCGCAGCAGCAACCCGCCGAGCACCCCGCCCAGCGTCGCGCCCAGCGCGGTCGCCGCGTTCAGCAGCCCGACGCTTTCCGCCCGCCGCGCCGGCGACAGCGTGACCGCGAGCGCCGTGCTCGCGACCGCCAGCAGCGGCCAGATCAGCTGCGTGCCGGCAAAGCACACCAGGATCGGCCACACCATCGCGCTCGAATGGATCGCGCTCAGCACCGCCATCAGCGCCACGAGCACTCCGCGCACCGCGAGCCCCGCGCTCAGCACCCGCCAGGGCCCGTAGCGCGCGTCCCAGCCGCCGATCCGCCGGTACAGCAGCAGGCTGCACCCGACCCCGATCGCGTAAGCGGTCGTCGGCAGCGTCGCCGGCACGTGATAGCCGCGCACCATCGCCACCGCGAACATCACCGCGAGCCCGTTGGTCGCCA
>CAXTPV010000128.1:0-6305 GCA_964246135.1 uncultured Acetobacteraceae bacterium
TCGCGATCCGGCTGCGTCCGCACGCCTGCTGCCTGGTGCCGGAGCGACGCGCCGAGGTGACCACCGAGGGCGGGCTCGATGCGGTTGGTGGCGCCGCCTCGCTCGGCCCCCGGATCGCGGCACTCGGCGCGGCCGGGATCCGGGTCAGCCTGTTCATCGACCCTGAGGCGGTGCAGGTCGCGGCGGCGGCGGCGCTCGGCGCCGCCGTGGTCGAACTTCATACCGGTGCCTATGCCGCGGGCCATCATGGCGAGGTCGGCCGCCTACGGGCCGCCGCGACCCAGGCGCAGGCGCTCGGCCTCGAGGTCCATGCCGGGCACGGGCTCGACCGCGACAACGTGGCGGCCCTCGCCACCATGCCGGCGCTGCGCGAGCTCAATATCGGCCATTTCCTGGTCGGCCGGGCGCTGTCGGTCGGCCTCGGCGCGGCGGTCTCGGAGCTCAAGGCGGCGATGCGGCGCTGAGGCGGCTCGCCTCAGGGGTTCATCGCGCGCAGCATGCGGCACGCTCCGGCGTCGCCGGCGTCGCAACGCGCGCGTGTCCTGGCGGTGAAGCTGCTTTTCTCAGCCGGCCGCGCGTGGTGATGGTGCCGCGTCGCATGGTGGACGGTGCGCGCATGCGCGGTGGCATGGAGCCGGGCGTGCCGGTGCTGCGCCTCGCCACCGCATGCGGCGAGGCTGCCGGCGAGAAGGACCGCGAGCAGGTGACGGAGCGGGGCCGGAGCGGATGGTCGCGCGATCGCTCGCGTCCGCTCAGTTTGGTCCGAGCAGCATCGCGCGCAGCTTCGAGCAGGCGGCCTTGTCGCCGGCATCGCAGCTGACCCTCGCCTGCTGCGTCGGGCTGACGTTGGCGGGCGCGACGCAGCGATTGTTCTCGGGCGGATGGCGGCGCTGATGATGCGCGAGGTGCCGGCGCCTGGCCGGGTGGTGACGCGTCGTCGCGATGGGAGCCGGCTGGTAGAGGGCCGGTGCGGGTGCTGCTGGCCTGGCGCACCCGGTGAGCGCCAGCACGGTGAGTAGGACAGCGATCCATGAACGCGCCAGGACGGATGGCTTATGCAGGTGTCGGGAAAGCGGCAGCGGTGGGAGAAACACCGCGACGGGGGCGGCGGGTCAAGGGGCAACCGGTGGGGCGGGCTGGTCTGGAGCGGGCCACACCGATCGAACGTCGTCCGGACGACTAGCGGATGACCGTCGGCTTGTCCGTGCCTGCCGAGGCCTTGTGGAGGGCGCTCATGTCGAGGCCGCTCCGCAGCGTCGGGTAGGGTCGCGATCCGAACAGCCCGTGCCAGACGACCTGGTTGAACGCGACGGCCGGGACGCGATCCTCGTGCGAGAAGTCGTAGCCCCTGGTCGCCGCGGCCCACCACGCCCCGCCATGCGTGCTGGCGGGGATCGGCCCAGCATCCGCCTGTCGTGTCGGTAGCGGCAGGGTGGTGCCGTAGAGATACTGCGACGGCGTCGCGTTGTAGTCCCAGCCGGTCTGGGACAGGTCGAACACATCGGTCATCGGGCGCTGGAAGGCGTCGTTGATGCTCAGATGTCCCATCCCGAGAACGTCCTCGATCGTCCGCAGCATGTTGACCGTGGTGTAGCGCTGCGAGATCACCGCGCCCTGCTTGACGTAGGGCCCGATCACGTAGGCGGTCGAGCGGTGGGCGTTCACGTGATCAGGGCCGTCCTGCGCGTCGTCCTCGAGCACGAAGATCAGGGTGTTGTCCTTGTAGGCGCTGCTGTGGGCGATACGCTGCGCGACCAGCCCCACCGCGTAGTCGTTGTCGGCCTGCTCGAGCTCAGGTGTGTCGAGGCCGTTCAGCCCGGTCGCGAAGTTGCCCATGTGATCGTGCATCAGCCGGAGCAGCGTCAGGCTTGGCAGCTTGCCGGTCTGCTCGAAGCCGGTGAACTCCCGGTTCCACTCGTTGTAGCGGTAGAGATCCGGGTAGCCGTTGTCGAAGCCGCGATAATAGGGGTCGGTGAGCGGCACCAGCACCGGTGCCACCGCGTAGGCCTGCACAACCTTGTCGGCGTACGGTGTCGGGTCCTCCGGGATCTGGCTGTCGGCGCTGCCGTAATTGTTCGGCTTGGCGCCGTAGCGGTCGAGATCGCAGAAGAAACCGTAGTTGCGGACCGACAGGCCCGCGGCGAGCGCCGCGTTCCAGATGTGGCCATCGCCGGTGTCGTCCGACGGGCCGTCATCATCCGGGCCGTCCGGCGCGTCGTCGCTGTTGAGGCCGGGCAGCAGGTTGGGGTCGTTCGGATAGGCGGGATCGGCGGCCTTGCGGGCGGCGATCGATCCGAGGCCGGTGTCGACACTGCGCACCTGTCCCTCGGAGTCGTAGGGCGCGTTGGTGGTATGTGCCGAGTAGTTCAGCGGAATGGTCTTGACGTTGAAGTCGGTCTCGCGACCCTCCGTGCTCCAGGGCCAGCCATTGCCGCTCACCGAGCCGCTGTCCTCGAAGTTGTCGAGATCGACGAAGCCCTTCGACAGCGCGTGGAAGTTGGGGGTGATCGCCTGGCCGAACTCGGTCAGCGCGGGATCGCCATTGCCGCGGCCGAGATCGCCGAGCACCTGGTCGTAGGTGCGGTTCTCCTTGATGATGTAGATCACGTGCTTGATCCGGTGCCGCAGCGCGGTCATCACGGCCTGGTCGACCGGCCGCTCCGGCCGCACCAGGCCGTCATTGCGCGCGACCTGCAGCGTGAGCCGCGTGAGCGTCGAGGGATCGGTCGGGATCGGCGTCGCGAGCAGGCCGCCGGCCTCCAGTTGCAGGATGTACTGGTTGGGCTGGCAGGAAGCGGCGTACGGCGGCGGCGACTTCTCGTGTGACAGGCTGCCCTGGCAGTTGCCGGGGTTCGGTCCGGGATCACTCTTGCTGTTGACCGCGTAGAGCCAGCCATCGGCCACGACAACCGAGTTCGGATACCAGCCGGTGGGGATCAGCCCGACGGTTTTCGACACCTCGCCGAGCGACACCACCGCGACCGCGTTCTCGCCGCCGTTGCTGACGTAGAGCGTGCGTCCGTCCGCCGAGAGCGCAAGCGCGTTGGGAGCGACGCCGCGGTAGCGGGGTCCCTCATGGATCAGCCCGAACGGTGCCTCGACCGGGATGATCTGCACCACCTGGTCGGAGCGGGTGTCGATCACCTGGACGCTGTCGTCGTTGTCGGCCGCGACGTAGAGGCGGGTGCCGTCCTGGCTCGCGGTCATGCCGACCGGCGTGCCGCGAACCGGAACCCGCGTGCGCAGCACCGCCTTGTCGCCTTGCAGCTCGACCACGTCGATCTCGCGGTCGCGCTGGCTGCCGACATAGGCGGTGGTGCCGATGATGGTGACGCCGAACGGCGTCTCGCCGCCGGCGACCCCGTCATTGGCCGCGTTGATCACGCCCGGCCGGAGGTCGAGCTCGGCCACCACCTTGCCGGCCTTGAGGTCGACCAGGGTGACGCTGTCGTTGTAGGAATTGGCGACCAGCAGCCTGGTGCCGTCATCGGTCACCGCGAGCCCGGCCGTGCTCGGACCCTGGTTGTTGCCGACGCCTGCCTTGTGGCCGAGCGCGATCGGCTCACCGAGCTGCGACCAGATGCCGGCGTTGTCGGAATAGGTGTAGATGCTGTCGCCGCCGCCGCTGCCGACATAGAACCGCTGCCCGTCCGACGAGAACGCGATGCCGGCATAGGCCGCCGGTATCTGCAGCACCTGCTTTTGCACCGGAACGTGCTGCGAGATGTCGTAGATGAAGATGTAGTCGGACGACGCGGCGGTATCGAGGGCGCCGGACGCGGTCTGGAGCGAGTTGTAGCCACTCGTCAGCACCACCAGCGTCCGCCGGTCAGGCGATCAGCACCGTGGTCAGCCCCGACCGGCGAGGAAATTGGGGTGGGTTGCGAGCCCTGGGTTCAACGGCAGGAACGCCGCGCCGGGTGCTGCCGTGGGCGTCAGGAACTGCCCCGAGGGCAGGCGCAGATTGTCGATCGGGGCCGCCGATGCGGCGCGCGTCTGCAGTCCGATCAGGCACGCTCCGGCGAGCAGCGCGTATTTCAGCGAGACGGTCATTCCCGGGTCCTCAGGCTGTTGGATGGGCGGGTGATAGTTCGCAAGCCTGACTGCAACCTGACGCTCCCGCGATGTCACGGAAGGGTCTTGCGGGTCGCGGAGGGTGGCCGGAAGCGTCACGAAAACTTCTCCCCGCCGGAGGCGAGGCTGGCCGAAGGTCCCGCCGCCTGACGCGAAGCTGACCTGTCGGCTTCGTCGTCGCATTCGGGAGGCCGCGATGCGGGTGCTGATCGTGGAGGACCATGCGGGACTGCGCGACATGATGGGCGCGCATCTGCGCGGCCGAGGGTTTGCGACCGATGCGTTCGCGAGCGGCGGCGAGGCGCTGGAAGCGGCATCCGTCACCAGCTACGACGCGGTCATTCTCGATCTCGGCCTGCCGGATCTCGATGGCATGGAGGTGTTGCGCCGGCTGCGGTCGGACATCTCGCCCGGCCTGCCGGTGATCGTGCTGACCGCGCGCGACGCGCTGACCGATCGCGTCCTCGGTCTTGACGCCGGTGCCGATGACTACGTGAACAAGCCGTTCGACCTTGCCGAGTTCGACGCAAGGCTGCGCACGGTGCTGCGCCGTCCCGGTCCGCGACGATCGCCGGTCGAGACGTTCGGCGAACTTGCCTTCGATCTCGCCTCGCGCATGGCGAGCGTCGGGACAACGCCGCTCGTTCTGACCCGGCGCGAGTCCTGCCTGCTGGAGGAGCTGATCCGCGCCGATGGCCGCACGGTCGTTCGCGACGTGCTGGAAGACCGGCTCTACGGCTTTGACGAGCGGGTCAGCGCCAATGCGCTCGAGGCCGTGGTCTCGCGCGTGCGTCGACGGCTCTCCGTTGCCGGCGCGGCTTGCACGGTCGAGACCATACGCGGGATCGGCTACCGCCTGGCGGCGTCATCGTGAGCGCGCCGGAGCATCGGCGGTCGCCGTCACGCGGCGGCGCGGTGTGGCGGAGCCTGCATGCGCGTCTGGTGGCGTCGATGTCGCTGGCCGCGGTCGTGAGCCTGGCGGCCGTCACGCTGCTGCATCAGCTCGCCGAAGCTGGGCGCGGTGTCGGCGCCGCCCTGAGCCGGTTGCTGCTTGGCGCCGGGCTTGCGGAACCCTGGCAGGACCTCGCGGTGCTGCTTCCGTTCGTCGTCGTCGTGGTGAGCCTGGTCTCGCTGGTCACGCTGTGGAACCTGCGTCCGCTGACCCGGGCCTCGGCCGATGCCGCGCGCGCCGGTCCGCGCGACCCCGAGGCAAGGATCGGCACGCGCGGGCTGCCGAGCGAGATCGCGCCGATGGTCGATGCGATGAACGGCGCGCTCGACCGCCTGCAACGCGCCTACGAGGCCGAGCGCCGGTTCACCGAGGATGCCGCGCACGAGCTGCGCACCCCGCTCGCGGCGCTCGGGTTGCGCTTGCAGCGCGCGCGCCTGGAGGGCGCGGTCGAGTGGCCGGCGATCGAGCGCGACCTCGCGCAGATGGGCAGGCTGGTGTCGCAGCTGCTTGATCTGGCCCGTCGCGAGGCGGCCCGGACCGGCCCGATGCCGTTGATGGAGGAGGTCAACCTCGCCCGGATCGCACGTGAGGCGGCGGCCTCGATCCTGCCGATCGTGGAACGCGCGGGGCGTTCGCTCGCGGTCGAGTTGCCGGTGGCGATGATGGTGCGTGGGCGGCCGGACGATCTCCGCGACCTCGTGCGCAACATCCTCGACAACGCGCTCGGTCATGGCAGGGGGCTGGTGTCGGTCACCGGCTGGAGCGGCGCAAGCGCGGTCACGCTGGAGGTGACGGACGAAGGGCCGGGCGTTGCCGCCGGCATGCGCGAAGCGGTGTTCGGCCGTTTCTGCAAGGGCGCGCAGGGGACCGACGGCAGCGGCCTCGGCCTGGCCATCGTGCGCGCGATCGCGCGCGACCATGACGCGACGGTGGGTTTCGTCGCGGGGCCGTCGAGCCGGGTGCGGGCGACATTCCCGGCAGCGCTCGCGCAGCAACGGGCGGCCTGACCGATGATGATCGGGGCGATGATCGATCGCGGGCAGGCGGGCCATCGGCTGCCGGACCGCGAGCTCCCGTTCGGGGTGGCGCTGCTCTGCTCGACCCTGCTGGTCGCGCTGTGGCTCGGGATCGCCGCATCCTGGCTTGGGCGGCGGCTGCCGCCGGCGATCCGGCCGGTGATGGTGATGCGAATCGTGCCGCCGGTGCCAGCCATCCGGGGCGCGGCACCGACACCCCGGCCGCTGGTCCGGGCGGCCGGGGTCAGCCCGCCGGTTCCGGT
>CAXTPV010000129.1:0-6304 GCA_964246135.1 uncultured Acetobacteraceae bacterium
CGCCGAGCCTGTCGGCCGCCCTCGCCGGGACGGTGCGGCTGGAACGAGCGGGCTGGTCCCGCCGGTTCGCAACCGAATGGCTGCTCGGCCCGCGCGAATTCGCGACCGTCGGCGGAGGAGCCGCCGAGCGGCACGACTGGGGATTCCTGGCGCTCTGGGAGTGGAACGACGCCTGGGCTGCCGCTACACCCGAGCAGCGGCGCGAGTACGACGCGGACTGCGACGTCGCCTTCGCCGGCGACGTTGCGCTCGGCATCGCCATCGCCGGGCGTCATCGGCTCGACTGGGCGAGTCCCTGGCATCATGTCGGGATCTGGGAAGCACCCTCGATCGCGACGATAGACCTCGCCATCCGAGGCCATGAACGAGCAGCCGACTTCAAGTTCACCACGTCGCGCCACTTCATCGGGCAGAGGCGGCCGCTCGCCGAGCTGATCGCGCGTGATCGGGGGCCGCCGTGAGCGATTGCATCTGGATCCATTATGCCCGGCCGCGGCCGCACTGGTACGGGCTCGACGAGGCCGCCAGGGCCGAGAAGCGCGCGCAGTGGCGGGTGGTGGCGGCCGGCTCCACGCGGGACGGCGGCGTTTGCCTCGGCACCTACCATGTCCGCGGCCAGCATGATTTCGAGACGGTCGAACTCTGGCGCTTCCCGAGTCCCGAGAACGCTTTCCAGCACTGGTCAGGCCTGACGAGAGCGGGCTACGCCGAGCTTCACGCCTTCGCCAACAACATCGGCCTCTCGGGCGAGGCGCCGCGGTGACGCCGACGCCGCTCCTCGAGGCTCGCGGGATACGCCGCCGGTTCGGCCATGTCCACGCGCTCGACGGGGCGGATTTCTCGGTGCTGCCGGGCGAAATCTGCGCGCTGGTCGGTGACAACGGCGCCGGCAAGTCAACGCTGGTCAAGATCCTGTCGGGCGCGGACCGCCCCGACGGGGGACAGATCCTGCTGCGCGGCCAGCCGGTCAGCTTCGACTCGCCGGCGTCCGCCCAGCAGCGCGGCATCGTCACCGTCTACCAGGACCTCGCGCTCGCGCCGGAGCTGAGTCCGTCCGAGAACCTCTTCCTGGGACGCGAGGAGGTGCTGCCCGGCCTGCTCGGCCGCCTCGGCTTCGTTGATCGCCGCGCGATGCAGCGCAAGGCGGCCGGGCGGTTCGCGCAGCTCGGTGTCCGCCTGCGCTCGGGGGGCGTGCCCGTCTCGTCCCTGTCCGGCGGGCAGCGCCAATCGGTCGCCATCGCGCGCGCCGCCATGTGGGCCGACCAAGTCATCTTCATGGACGAACCCACCGCCGCGCTCGGCGTGGTGCAGACCGGCCGCGTGCTCGATCTCATTCGGCAGGTCCGCGACCAAGGCATCGCCGTCGTGCTGATCAGCCACAACATGCCCCAGGTCCTCGCGGTGGCCGACAGGATCGAGGTCCTGCGGCTTGGCCGGCGGGTGGCTCGGCTCGCCGCCGCCGACGCCAGCGTCGAGCGCCTCGTCGCCGCAATGACCAGCGGCACCGCCGAGAGCGGAGCGGCGGCCCGGTGACGATCGCCGCCAAGCTCGATCGCGAGATCGAGCGCGAGAGTGAGGCCGAGGTCGAGGCGCTGCCGGCATCGGACCGCTGGGGACGGCTGCTCGGCGGCGGCTGGATCTTCCTGCTGCTGCTCGCGCTGGTCGCGATCTTCGCGGTGCTGCGCCCGTCGCAGTTCGGATCAAGCTACAACGTGTCCATGCTGGCCGTGAACGCGGCCATTCTCCTGGTGCTCTCCGTTGGCCAGACCTTCGTGATCATCGCCGCCGGCATCGACCTTTCGGTCGGCACCGTGCTCGTGTTCGCCTCGGTCGCGTCGGCCCTGGTGATGCTGCACGTGTCGGGCGCCTCGGGCACGACCTACGGCACCACCAGCGGCGGCTGGGGCGTGGTAACGGTCGGGCTGATCGTGGCGCTGCTCAGCGGTGCGTTCTGGGGCGCCTTGAACGGCATCCTGGTGGCGGTCGCCCGCATCCCGGCCCTGATCGTGACACTCGGCACGTTCGGGATGGCGCTGGGCTTCGCGCAGATCCTCACCAACGGCGTGGACGTCCGCGCCGTGCCCGAGACGCTGGTGGACGGCGTCGGCGCGGGCACGCTGGCCGGCGTCCCGGTGCTGGTGCTGATCGCCGTGGCTGTCGCCGCCGCGGGAGCCGTCGTCCTGCACCTGACCCGCTTCGGCGTGCACGTGTTCGCCGTCGGCTCCAACCAGGAGGCGGCGCGGCGTTCCGGCATCAACGTGCGGCGGCGGCTCATCACCATCTACGTGCTGTCGGGCACCCTGGCGGGACTCGCGGCGATGATGTCCACGGCGCGGTTCGCCACCACGACCATCGGCGGCCACGCGATGGACAATCTCGCCACCATCTCGGCCGTGGTCCTCGGCGGAACCAGCCTGTTCGGCGGCATCGGCAGCATTGCCGGCACCGTCGTGGGCGTGTTCATCCCGATCGTTCTGCTGAACGGCTTCGTCATCCTCGGCATTCCGCCGTTCTGGCAGACCGTCGCGACGGGCGCGGTGCTGATCCTCGCGGTGTGGATCGACCAGATCAAGCGACGGGCGCGGGAGCGCGGTTGACCCACCCTCTCGATCAGAACGGAACGGAGATGATGATGCCGAAGAGAACCGCACCGTGCGCCGCCGGCATTCTGCTGGCCGGTCTGACGTTCTCATCCGCCACGGCCGCCGCCGAGCCTTCGGTGGCGCTGGTGCTGGGTGTCAAAGGAAGCCCGTTCTACCAGGCCCTTGCCTGCGGCGCCCAGGCCAAGGCCAGGGAACTCGGGTTGAACCTCACAGTCTCGGCACCCGATCAGTTCGCGGCCGACAGCCAGATCCCCGTCGTCAACGCCGTGGCGGCCACGCGGCCGGCGGTCGCCGTCGTGGTGCCCACCGACGCCCAGGCCCTGATCTCGCCTCTCAGGCAATTGTCGCGACTCGGGACGAAGATCGTCACGGTGGACCAGACTGTCGCGGACCCTTCCCTTGTCCAGACGCAGATCGTCACGGACAACGCCGAGGGTGGCCGGCTCGCGGCCGATGCGATGAACGAGTTGCTGCATGGCAAGGGCAAGGTGCTGGTCATCACGCAGCCGCCCGGCTCGGCGGCGCAGGACGCGCGGACGACCGGCTTCGAGGACGAGCTGAAGAAATACCCCGGCCTCACCGATCTCGGCGCGCAGTACCAGAGCGACGACCCGCAGAAGGCGGCCGAGATCGTGACCTCGACGCTGTCGGCCCACGCGGACCTCGCGGGCATCTTCTCAACCAACGACCAGGGCGCGATCGGGGCGTTGACGGGGTTGCGGCAGGCCGGGGCGCTCGGCAAAGTCGAGGTCGTCGCCTACGACGCCGCGACGGCCGAGGTGAACGCCTTCAGGAACGGGGCGATCAAGGCGCTGATCGCGCAGAACCCGAAGCAGGAGGGCGAGATCGCCATGGAGGCCGCCGACAAGCTGCTCAAGGGCCAGACGCTCGACAAGACGACGCTGACCGAGATCGTGACGATCAAGGACGGCGACGCCGCGATGGCCGAGAGATACGAGTACAAAGGCGATTGCCAATGAGCTCGCCGCTCCGAAGGCGGCGCGGCAGCCCACGGCCGCGGCCGCCCGGGCCGCCTCTCACTTGGGCGTGGAAGGCGTTTGCGGCATAAGGCTCGGCCCGCGCCCCGGCCCGGACAAGGCGGCGCGTTCGCGCCGGGACGCTTGACGGAGTGGATGCCTCCATTGCCTGTTCCAACCATCAAGGACGTTGCCCGACTCGCGCGCGTGTCGACCGCCACCGTGTCGGCGGTGATCAACGAGACGAGCTTCGTGAGCGCGCCGCTCAAGGCGCGCGTGCTGGAAGCGGTCGCGCAGCTCGCCTATGCGCCCTCCGGCATCGCCCGCAGCCTGCGGACCCAGGCGACCCGCCTGGTCGGCCTGATCGTCGCCGACATCACCAATCCGTTCTTCGCCGAGCTGGTGCGCGCGATCGGCTCGGCCGCCCAGGCGCGCGGCTACAGCGTGCTGCTGTGCGAGACGGACCACGACCCGACCAAGGAGATGGACGCCCTGCGGCTGCTCGCCGCGCACCAGGCCGACGGGGTGATCCTGGCGCCGACCGGCCCGGCCAGCATCTACTTCGAATCACCGGTCTCCACCTTTCGCAAGCCGCTGGTGATGGTGGACCGCGTCATCCCGGATGCCGCGTTCGACTCGGTCTCGATCGACAACCACCGGGCCGCGTTCGAGCTGACGCGCCATATCCTGTCGCTCGGCCACAGCCGCGTCGGGATCGTTGCGGGCGCTCGGCACCTGTCCAATACCATCGACCGGCTGGCGGGCTTCCGCGACGCGCTCGCGAGCGATGGCTTGGACGTCGATCCGGAGCACGTGGTCTACGCGGATTTCCGCGAGGATCTCGCCCGCGAGCGGTGCAGGGTGCTGCTGGCCAGGGGAGATCGGCCAACGGCCCTGTTCGTCTCCAACAACCAGATGCTGATCGGCGCGATGCAGGCGATCACCGATCTCGCGCTCTCCTGCCCGGACGACGTTTCCTTGGTTGGAATCGACGATTTTCCGTGGGCGGCCACGTTCGCGCCGAAGCTGACGACGCAGCGGCAGCCCATTGCGGCCCTGGCGGAGCACGCGGTCCGGATCCTCCACGCGCGGATGCAGGATCCGCACCCGGCGGCGATCGAGACGGTCGTTCTTCGCAGCGAACTCGTCATCCGCAATTCCTGCGCCCCGCCCGCCCCGGGAACGGCCGTCTCGTCCGCGGCGAGGCCGGCGCGAAAGGCGGCCCGCCTTCGTCACATCGACTAGCCAAGCGAGGCGGTGGAGGCCTTCACGCCGGGGCCGTGCCGGGTCAGGATCGGGCGCGCGGAGGATGCGCTGCAGCCGGGGCGCTGGACCGCACCCTGCCCGAGCGGAGACGCACACCTTGACCGATCACTCGCCCCGCCCGCCTGCGCCCCGCTTCCTGTGCGTCGGTGACATCGATGTTGACGTGCTGATCGGCGTGGACCGCCTGCCGACGCGGGACAGCAAGGTCAACGGCACGCTGCTGCAGCGCGTGCCTGGCGGCATGGCGGCAAATGTCTCGGTGGGGCTGGCCCGGCTCGGCGTCGCGGCCCGCGTGCTCAGCCGCGTCGGCGACGACGAGGAGGCCGGGGTCGCCCTGAACGGGCTGGAGCGCGCCGGCGTCGAGACCGGGTTCGTGGCCCGCATTGCCGGCGTTCGCACCTTCAGTTGCATCGGGCTGATCACGCCGGATGGCGAGAAATCGCTCGTCAAGCTGATGACCCCGACCTACCGGCCCGTCGCCGAGGATGTGAGCGACGCGGCCTGCCAGGGCATCGGCCATGTCCATCTCACCTCCGTGGGTGACCTGGCCCTCTGCCGGCGCGTGGTGGAGGCGGCACGGACGGTGGGCGCGACCGCGTCGCTCGACGTGGAACGGGCCGATTGCCCGTCCGATCCTGCCGATCTCGCCGACGCCCTCCGCGGGTTCGACCTGCTGTTCTGCAATGCGGAGGCGCGCGAGACCCTCGATGCGCGGCTGGGCAGCAGTGTCTGCGGCCTGGTGCCGAGCGTCGTCACCACGCTGGGTGCGGCAGGCGCGCGCGTGCAGACGGAGGGGGAAATCGTGAGCGCCCCCGGATTTGCCGCCACGGCCAAGGACACCACCGGTGCCGGCGATTGCTTCGCGGCGGCTTGTCTCCATGCGCGCCGTATCCAAGGCGTCGGCTGGGCAGATGCGCTGCGGTTCGCCAACTGCGCCGCCGCCCTCTCGACCGCCGGCTATGGCGCGCAATCCGCGCTGCCGACACTGGCCGAGGTGACCGCCGCGCTGCTCCGTTGAGGTACGCGGCTGAATGCGGTTCGGGAGCGGCCGGCGGCGAGCGACTATGGCGGGATGATCGACGCCTCGGGCGCCGACGCGCCCCGTATCGGCGCCGCGCTCACGTCAGGACTTCTGCCCGGCGCTTGCGCTCGTGCCAGGCTTCCATGAGTTGCAGCACCGTCGCCGCCGTCTCCTCAATGCTGCGCCGGGTCACGTCCACGACCGGCCAGCCGCGCCGCGTGCACAGGCGTCGCGCCCAGAGCAGCTCCGCCTTCACCGCGTCGGTATCCACGTAGTCGCCCTGGTCGGCGCGGACGCCGCCGGGATCCCTGCCCTTGGCGATGAGCCGGAGCCGGTGACGGCGTATCTCGATCAGGGCGTCCGGGTCGAGCGTCAGGCCGATCACCGGGCACTCCGGCGCCTCCAGCCCGGGCGGCTCGGCCAGGCCCGGCACGAGC
>CAXTPV010000130.1:0-5449 GCA_964246135.1 uncultured Acetobacteraceae bacterium
TCGTCAGGCTCATAACCTGAAGGTCACAGGTTCAAATCCTGTCCCCGCAACCAAACCTAACATCTGCTCTAGCAAACTAGCGCGGCTCGTCGATGCTCGTTCGAGGATCGACGCTCCAGGGTAGATCCCGCATGAAGCGGGTATCCGCTTGGTCCGGCGCCGTTCCGTCGCTGTGCTGGAAACGATATTCATACGCCCACATGCCGTTGACGCAGCAGAACGCATCAATGTTGATCGTAGCCGGCGTGTGGGTTGACGTCATGTAGCTGACGTTCGTCGTCTGGCCGACCTGGATGGCGCCGAAGCGCAGAAGGTAGACATCCCGTCGCGAGGTCAGCGACAAATCGGGGTGCGCGGCTCGTAGCTGACCGATCGTTGCGTCCAGTACCTTGCCTGATCGAGCCGCAGACGCCACCGTGTTCACCGATGCGAATGACAACATCGATTGACCCTGTCCCAGTCGGATCGCGCTGACAGTCGCGACCGTCCCACTTCGTGTGTAGCGGGCGGTCACGCCGCGAACCTGCTGATCCGGTCGCCCGGTCAGCTCGAAGTTATCGAGGCTGTGCGGCAGTGCAAGTCCAACGCCGCCATGCAACGAGACGGTTGTGGTTGATCCGACGGTGTCGATGACGCTGACAGGTGGTTTCGGACGCGCGCTGCCGAACAGGCCGCAGCCGGTCTCGAGGAACAAGGCTGAGATCGCCATCGTTCCAACAAATCGCGTGACCGTCATCCGGCGCCACCCTGAAGTTACGCCGCCCTTGTAGGGGTTTGCGACGGGCGCACCAACCTCGTTGGGTTCTGGTTCCAACGACAGGCTCCCTCGCGCATGCGCGAGGGAGCCTCGATGGTTACTTCTGGTAGCCAGCCTGCCGGATAGCGCGGGACGCCGCGGATTGTGCCGACGTGAGCGCCTGACTCTCGCTCATCTGTCCGGCCAGGGTGGCGGCGACGTCCTGCCCCACCTCAGTCCCGATCGCCTGGAACTGCGGGATGCCGACATACTGCGCGCCGGTGTAGGGACGCGGATGCTCGGTCTGCCCGGTCGGGTTCGAGTTGTTGATCGCCTGCACCACGAAGTCGCCGAACGGCGCCACCTGCTTGTAGGCGGCATCATAGGACGACAGGCGTGTGCCAGGTGGCACGTTGACCTCGCCATCGGTCTTAGCGACCAGCTGGATATACTCCTTAGAGGTTGCCCAGTTGATGAACTGCTTGGCGGCATCGACCTGCTTTGACGAGGCGGGGATCGCCAGGTTCCAGGACCACAGCCAGGTCGGGCCGCCCTTGAACGTGCCGGTCGGCAACGCCGCGAAGCCGACCGAATCGGCGACCTGCGACTGCTTCTTGTCGTAGAGTGTGCCGGCCGCCGAGGTAGCGTCGATCCACATGCCGCAATGACCGGACGCGAACAGCGCCAGGTTTTCGTTAAAGCCGTTCGACGAGGCGCCGGGCGGCCCGTCCGCCTTCATGATCCCGTCATAGTAGTTCAGCGCCGCATGCCATGGCGCGGTGTTGAGGGTCGCGTGCCAAGAATCGTTGAAATACTGGCCGCCCATCGCTGTCACCAGCGTGGTGAAGTAGGCCATGTTCTCGCCCCAGCCGGGCTTGCCGCGCAGGCAGATGCCATAGACCTGCTTTGATTTGTCCGTGATCTTGTCGGCGAACTGCCGGATCTGCGCGTATGTCGGCGCGTCCGGCATGGTCAGGCCGGCCTGCTTGAACAGGTCGGTGCGGTAGAACAGCATCGCGCTTTCCGCGTAGAAGGGCAGCGCGTACAGCTTGTTCTGATAGCTGATCCCGGCGCGGACCGGCTTGAGGATGTCGTCGACGTCGTAAGATGCCGACAGATCATCGAACGGCGCGATCCAGCCCTGCTTTGCCCAGATCGGCACCTCGTAGTTGCCGATGGTCATGATGTCAAACTGGCCGCCATGGGTCGCGATGTCTGTCGTCACCCGCTGGCGAAGCACGTTCTCTTCCAGCACCACCCAGCGGAGATGGATGCCGGGGTGCTGTTTCTCGAAGATCGGAGACAGCTTCTGCATCTCGATCATCTGGACGTTGTTCACGGTCGCGACCGTGAGCGTGGTGTCGGCGCGGGCCAAGCCCGGAAGCAGCGGTACCGCCGCGAGCGCCGCGCCGGCGGCAAGGCGAAGTGTTGGACGGATCATCAAACGTTTTCCCTGTTGTTGTTGGTCTCGTGAACGCGGCCGCTTTAACTCATCCAGTTGCCGCCATCGATGTTGTAGGTTTGCGACACGATGTAGTCCGCATCCGAACTCGCGAGGAACACCGCCAGGCCGCCGATCTCGTCAGGGCGCGCCATGCGCCCGAACGGCACCGAGGCCGCCACCATTCGCTTCTTTTCGCCCGGCTGCAGCCCTTCATAGGCAGCGAACCGCCTGTCGACGTCGTCCCAGTGCTCGTTGTCGACGACCCCGGGGGCGATCGCGTTGACGTTGATCCCGTGCTTGATCAGGTCGAGCCCGGTGCTCTGCGTCAGGCTGATCACCGCCGCCTTCGACGAGCAGTAGATCGCGACCAGCGCCTCACCGCGACGGCCCGCTTGCGACGCGAAGTTGATGATCTTGCCGCCATCCCCCTGGCTGATCATCTGCCGCGCGGCTGCCTGGAGCATGAACAGCAGCCCCTCGACGTTGACCGCGTAGACGCGCCGATAGCTCTCGCGCGTGATCTCCACCGTCGGCGCGAGATCGAAGATGCCGGCATTGTTGACCAGGATGTCGAGGCGGCCGAACCGCGCGACGACCGCTCCGACCGCCGTGTCGATCGATTCCTGCCGGGTGACATCGAGCGCCAAGCCCATGGTCTCGCCGCCGATCGAGGACGCAGCCTCGCGCGCACCCGCCTCGTTCAGGTCGGCGATCACCACCCGCGCGCCTTCCTGGGCATAGCGCGTCGCCACCGCGAGGCCGATGCCCCTCGCCGCCCCGGTGATGACGGCGACCTTTCCTTCAAGCTTGTTCATCCGTTTCCCCAAACGTCCGATAGCATTACTCCGGGCTTCCTGCACGCCCGTATTGATCAAGCACGACACGCACCGCGCCGATCAGTAGGTCGTTGCTGCGCGGCAGCATCGTACCGGCAACGACGCCGTCGTAGAGGCGCGGCAGGAACTGGCTGATCAGCGTCGCCGGAATGCTGACGCCGTCCAGCGATGCGAGCAGCCGTGCCACCGCCTGTTGCGCCGGAGGCGACGGCCAGTAATAGCGGATGCGGTCGCTGTAGCTGTAGTGGCGAAGCAGGCGCTGCGTGTCCGGCGATCCGGAATAGTGGCTCTGCCAGTCGCCCGGCTTTGCCAGCATTAGCCGTTCCATCGTGGACGCGACCGGTTCCATGCCCGGATGCAGAACGGAGGCGATCGCATCGAGCCCGTAGAGCGCTTCGCGCCACGCGAACGTCAGCGTCGGCCCGACCTTCAGGATGGAGAAACCATCCACCACCAGCTGTCGCAGCGCCGCTTCCGGCTGGTAGTCGGTGGAGTGCGCCTCGAACACCAGACCCGGCATCCGCCCGAGCGTCGCGACCAGTCCGCGGGCGCGTTCCGGCCGGTAGGTCACGATCGCCTCGTGCCCGAACTCGACGCCCGGTTGCACGACGAGCGCGATCACCCGCCGCCACGCCGCGCCCCCCGCGACGTCCCGGAACGCCGCCTCATGCACCATGAAGGTCCGCAACACCGCCTCGGGCGTGGTCGGTTCGAGGTGATCGAGCCCGTGGGTGGCGCCGCCCGGAACCGGAACCTCGGTGCCGACCACGTAGACCGGTCGCATGCTGGTGGCGGCCTCGGCATGCGACGCGAGCCGAGCCGCCCCCCCCGCGCTCGGGGGCCCACCCCGGGGGGGGGGGGGGGGGGGGGCGGGCCGGCGCAGCCCATGCTGCAATCGAGGTGGAGCTTCTCGAAACCCGCCGCGGCATAGGCGGCGATCATCGCCTCGGCGCGCGCCATCGCGTCCTCGGCCGGGAGATGCCGCCAGGGGTTGGGGCCGAGATGATCGCCGCCCAGGATCACGCGTCCGACCGGCAGGCCGACGCGTGCGGCGATGCCATGCACGAGGTCACGGTAGCCGGAAGGCGTGAGCCCGGTGTAGCCACCCTCCTGATTGACCTGGTTGCAGGTCGCCTCGATCAACGCGACGGTGCCGTGATCCGCCGCCTGACGCAGCGCTGCCTCGATCACCGTCTCATGCGCCGAGCAGACCGAGATGATGCCGACCGGATGCCCGGCGCGGTGCCGTTCGGCGAGCGAGGTGAGCGCGTCGGTGCTCATGCGCCCGCCTGCCTCGATCCGAGAAAGGCGTCGAGCGCGGCAAAGCTGGAGGTTCCCTCCATCGGGCCACGGTGGCCGATCGCGAGCGCGCCGCTCGCGTTGGCATAGGCGAGCGCGGTCTCGACATCCATGCCCCGCAGCCAGCAGGTCACGAAGGTGGCGCCGAAGCAGTCACCAGCCCCGGTCGGATCGACCTCGTCCACCGCATGCGCGGCGACCTGGCAGGTCCGTTCGCGGTCATGGTAGCTGGCGCCGTCCCGGCCACGCTTGACGACGATCGCTGTGATGCCGTGTTCCAGCAGCGCCTCGATTGCGTGGGCCTCGGACGCCGCCTCGCTCAGCAGCATCAGCTCCGGCCCGCTCGGCATGAACAGGTCGCAACGCCCGAGCATCGCCCGCATCGCCTGGCCCATCGCGGCGTCGGCCAGCATCTCCTTGCGCGCGTTGGGATCAAACGACACCGTGCCGCCACTGGCGCGCACCTGCTGGGCCGCAGTCAGCGTCGCGTCGACCAGGCCGGGGCAGAACAGCGACGAGCCCATCACGTGCAGGTGCCCGGCCGCGTCGATCAGGGCCCGCGCGGGGCCGGACAGCGTCGTCCGCGCGCTCGCGCTGCGCCGAATGTTGAACACGAAGTCACGCTCGCCGTCCGGCCGGTAGCGCACGAAGGCGCTGCCGGTCACCTCGGCGGGATCGACGCTGATCGCCGAGACGTCGACGCCGTCGCGTCTGAGCCGCTCGATGTTCAGGGTCCCGAAATCGTCGTCGCCGACACACGAGATGATCCCGGCGGGATGGCCGAGCTTTGCAACCTGATCGATAAAGATCGCGGGCGCGCCCGAGGGAAACGGGCCGCGGAGGTCGAGAGCTTCGCGAAAGCCGCGCCCCGGTTCGGACGCGATGATCTCGACCAGCACCTCGCCGATGGTCACGATGCGGCGGCTCTCGGTCGGCGCCCGCATCATGCCTGTTCGCGCTCCGGCTGCTGCGATCGCTTCTATGTCTGTGACGCTGTTCACGCAAGCGTGCTGTCCGGCGCCGCGCGCGACGGCGGATGGACAAATCCCGCTCGTCCGGGCTCACCTGCGCCACGCGCACCGCTCAGGGTGCCAGCCAGCGCGAGGAATGCGAGTGACCGATTACGTCAGGCCC
>CAXTPV010000130.1:5459-6303 GCA_964246135.1 uncultured Acetobacteraceae bacterium
GGGCGGTGATCACGGTGCTTGGCCTCGAGCTGCTGACCGGCAACTTCGCGGTGCTGCCGACGGCGCTGTTTGACGGGCGGATCGGCGCCGTGGCGCTGCTGCGCAACTGGGCGATCGTCTTCATCGGCAACCTGCTCGGCAGCCTGCTCTACGCCGTGCTGTTCTGGATCGCGACCACCGAGGCGGGGCAAACCACCGGCGGCGTGCTCGGCGACAAGATGCGTGCGGTGGCCTCGCTCAAGACCACCGCCTACGAGGCGTTCGGCGCCGCCGGCATGCTGACGGTGTTCACCAAGGCGATCCTCTGCAACTGGATGGTCAGCCTCGGCACCGTGATGGGCCTGGCCTCGACCTCGACCGCCGGCAAGATCATCGGCGCCTGGCTGCCGATCTTCATCTTCGTCGAGCAGGGCTACGAACACAGCGTCGTCAACATGTTCGCGATCCCCGCCGGCATGATGTTCGGCGCCAAGGTCACGCTCTATGACTGGCTGGTCTGGAACGAAATCCCGGTCACCATCGGCAACGCCGTCGGCGCGTTCGTGCTGACCGGCGCCGCGCTCTACGTGACCTATCGCAGAACCCCCGCCTCGCCGCAGGTCGCAGCCGCACCGGTCCGCGCGACCACGATGCCGAGGCGCTGAGCGGTCGTTTGCCTGATCGGGACACCGGTCCCATCTGTCGCGCCGACACCGGAGGAGCGCATGTCGGAGTTTCCCTATCGGAGCGCGCTGATCATCGGCGCGGGCCCCGGCATCGGCGCGTCGCTGGCGCGCGCGCTCGGCCGGGCGGGGGCCAGGGGCGCGGTCGCGGGCCGCGATGCCGGCAGGCTCGCCGCAGTCGC
>CAXTPV010000131.1:0-6299 GCA_964246135.1 uncultured Acetobacteraceae bacterium
GGCCAGGATCGGCCCGGGCAGCATGAGGTTGTCCGCAGCTTCGCGCCTGGTGATCGTCGACGTGCCCGTGATGGTCACGACCTCCGGCACCCGGGGCGGCGTGGCCGGCACGGGTTGACCGGGCGCGCGTGCATGCGCATCTTGCCGCGCTTCGTCGTCAGCCCCGCGCATACGAGACACATCATGGCCAAGTCCAACACCATCCAGATCAGGCTCGTGTCGAGCGCCGACACCGGCTACTTCTACGTCACCAAGAAGAACGCCCGTGCCCAGACCGGCAAGATGGCGCTCAAGAAGTATGATCCGGTCGCACGCAAGCACGTCGAGTTCCGCGAAGCCAAGATCAAGTAGCCGGCCCGGCTCCCGCCTGGACGCAAGAGCGCCGCCGCTCAGAACAGCTTCTCGGCGGGGCGGTAAGGCACCACGATCTCGGTCGGCTCGGCCAGGTTGAGCATCGCGCGCGCACGCTCGTCGATCGTGTCGGCGTCGAGCGCCGCATCGCGCAGGCCCTCCACACGCCGCCGCCATGATTGCTGCTCGTCCACCGCCTGCGTCTGCGCCATTTTGGCGCGATCGAGCAACGCGAGCTGTTGCGCGTAGCTCTTCAGTCCGAGCTCGCCCTGTGTCGCGTTCCAGCCGAAATAGGCCGTGAGCGACAGGAAGACGACCGGCGGCACCGCGTCCCTGACCTTGCGCTTGACGACACGCCAGACCCCCATGCGCCGACCCTCCAGGCTATCGGTCACCACGATAGCCAAACGGCGGCCTCGATGCGATCCATTCCGCGCGTCAGCCGGCGCGAAGAATGCTTCGCCCGGCGAAGCGCGCCGCGCCGCCGAGTTCGCGTTCGATCCGGATCAGCTGGTTGTATTTCGCCGTGCGATCCGACCGCGACAGGCTGCCGGTCTTGATCTGGCCGCAACTGGTCGCGACCGCGAGGTCGGCGATGGTGCTGTCCTCGGTCTCGCCGGAACGGTGGCTCATGATCGCGGTGTAGCCGGCGCGCTGCGCCATCTCGACCGCCTCGAGCGTTTCGGACAGCGTGCCGATCTGGTTGACCTTGACCAGGATGGAGTTCGCGGTCCCCGCCTCGATGCCGCGCGCCAGGCGTTCGGTGTTGGTCACGAACAGATCATCGCCCACCAGCTGCAAACGGCCGCCGAGCACCGCGGTCATGTGCGCCCAGCCGTCCCAGTCATCCTCGGCGCAACCGTCCTCGATCGACACGATCGGATAGCGGTTCGCGAGGTCGGCGAGGTAGTCGACCATGCCCGCGGCGTCGAGGCTGCGCCCTTCGCCCTCAAGCTGGTAGCGGCCGTCGCGGTAGAACTCGGTCGAGGCGCAATCGAGCGCGAACACCACGTCCTCGCCGGGCCGGTAGCCGGCGGCCTCGCAGGCACGCGAGATGAAGGCGAGCGCCTCGTCGGCCGATTTCAGCCCGGGCGCGAAGCCGCCCTCGTCGCCGACATTGGTGTTGTGCCCGGCCTCGCTCAGGCCGCGCTTGAGGCGGGCGAAGATCTCGGACCCGATCCGGACCGCGTCGGCGATCGACGAGGCGCCGACCGGCTGGATCATGAACTCCTGGATGTCGATCGGGTTATCCGCGTGCTGGCCGCCGTTGACGATGTTCATCATCGGCACCGGCAAGGTGCGCGCGAACACGCCGCCGACATAGCGGTAGAGCGGCGTGCCCTGCTCCTCGGCGGCGGCCTTGGCCACCGCGAGGCTCACCGCCAGGATCGCGTTCGCGCCCAGGCGGGCCTTGTTCGGCGTGCCGTCAAGATCGATCAGCCGCTCGTCGATCGCGACCTGCTCGCTCGCCTCCATGCCGCGCAGGGCCTCGGCGATCTCGCCCTCCGCGAAGGCGATCGCCCGCCGCACGCCCTTGCCGCCGTAGCGCCCGGCATCGCCGTCGCGCAACTCGACCGCCTCGTGCGCGCCGGTCGAGGCGCCGGACGGCACCGCGGCGCGGCCCTCGGCGCCGCTCTCGAGTTGCAGATCGACCTCGATCGTCGGGTTGCCGCGACTATCCAGGATCTCGCGGGCAACGATGTCGGCAATGGCGCTCATGGAACTGCTCCGCTCGGCGTTCGCGCTTCTCAAACCACGCCGAAGCGATTTCGGAAAGGCCCGTCGGTCCGGCTCGCCGCGCCGGACGGCAGGTCACGGGCTGGCGGAGTAGAAGGCGTACAACGCCGTGTAGGGAACCTGCGCGATCTGGCCCGCCGTGCAGGCCGTGGTCGGTGCGCTGCCGCCCTTGGTGTACAGCCGCTGGATATACGTCGTCCCGCCGAACAATCCCCGCGGGAACTGGCCCTGGCTGGTCACGGCGGACTTGAGCAGAAGGCACGCGATCGAGCCGGTGTTGGGGCAGGTCGGGCTGGTGCCGGCGGTCACGCTGGCGATCCTGGTGCCCCAGACCTCGCTCTGATCGTAGGGGCTCCGCCATGCCGGGCAGTATTGCCGCGTGCCGTCAGCAGCCTCGACGCAGCCGGGGCTCGCGGTGGCCGTCTGGGCCGGAACGGTGTCTGACAAGTGCTCGGCGACCTCGAAGGTGTATTTGCCGAACGCCGAGACCGAGAGCACCGCCTGCGGACGTTCAAACACCCAGGCCGTCACCCCCGGGTTCGTCAGGGTGGGCAGGCGGATGTAGTCCTGGTCGCCGGCCCCGGTCGCCGCCAGGAAGCGGGCGTTACCGGCAGGCGGGTGAGCGAGGCCGCCGAGGCGCTCGCGGCCAAGGCAAGCGAGCCGACGCTCCCGAGCGCGCAGGCGCGAAGTGTCGTCCGGGGCCGCCGCGCTGGCCGGGATGGGGTCTGCATTCTGCCTCCCTGTCCGCGATGCTGGTCAGCGCCGATCGGCGGGATGCCGTCGCCGCCATCAGGCCGCCCGCGCCGCCCTGTACTCGCGTCGCACGATGTCCATCAGCTCCTCGACGGAGGTCGAGCGTGCCTGGTTCTCGTAGGTCACCCGGCCGCGCTGCATCAGCATGATGCGGTCCGCGATGTCGAGCGTCTGCGCGTAGTTGTGCATGATCATCACGATCGAGAGCTCGCCCTCGGATTTCAGGCGCATGATCAGATCGATGATCAGCCCGGCCTCGCGCGCGCCCATCGCGGCGAGCGGCTCGTCGAGCAGCAGGATGCGCGCCTTCGAGTTGACGGCGCGCGCGATCGCGATCGCCTGCCGCTGGCCGCCCGAGAGCGCTCCCACCTCGAGATCGACTGATTGCACGTGCACGCCGATCTCGTCGAGGCACTCGGCGGCGCGCCTGCGCATCGCGCGATTGTTCAGCAACCGGATCGGTCCCGGATAGACGATCTCCCGGTTGAGAAACATGTTGTGGTAGATCGTCAGGCTGTTGGCGAGTGCCAGGTCCTGGTAGACGCACTCGATCCCGAGCGAGCGGGCGTGGTCGACCGAGCGGAGCGCGGTCTCGGTGCCGTCCACGAACAGCTTGCCCGTCGTCTGCTGCTGATAGCCGGTCAGGATTTTCATCAGCGTCGACTTGCCGGCGCCGTTGTCGCCGAGGACCCCGAGGATCTCGCCCTTGCGCAGATGCAGCGAGATGCCGTCGAGCGCCGTCACCGGCCCGAAGGTCTTGGTGATGGCGGCGGCGCGCAGGACCTGGTCGGCCGGCGCGGTCATGTCGCTCATGCGCGCGCTCCCGAGCGGCGCAGCCGCCCCATGTGGATGTTCGACAGCATGGCGAGCAGGATGGCGGCGCCCAGGATCAGGTTGAAGGTGAACGCGTTGACCCCGATCAGCGTGAAGCCGTCGCTCAGCAGGCCGAGCACGGTCGCGCCGATCAGGGCGCCGATGACGGTGCCCGAACCGCCGGCGAGCGGGGTGCCGCCGATCACGCCCGCCGCCACCGCGAGGAACATGATGTTGGTGCCGCCCGCGGTCGGATCGATCGACGAGATGCGGAAGCTCTCGAGGATGCCGGTCAGGCCGGCGAGCGACGCGGTGAGCACGAAGTTGCCGATCTTGATGCGCCGGACCTGGATCCCGGCCTCGCTCGCGCCGATCGGGTTTGCGCCGGACGCGATCGTGTGCAGGCCCCAGCGCGTGTTCTTCAGCAGCACGTGCATGACCAGCACCACCAGGAGCGCCCAGGCGAACTCGCTGTAGCCGCCGCCGCCGAGGATGCGGGCCACGAACGGCGACACCGGCAGGCTGACCGGCGTTCCGTTCGAGATCGTGAGCGTGAACCCGTTCAGCAGGAACAGGGTGCCGAGTGTCGCCACGAAGGACGGCACCCGCAGGATGATGGTGAGGAAGCCGTTGAACAGGCCGACCAGCGCGCTGGCGACGATGCCGAGCGGCAGCGCGAGCGCCAAAGGCATACCGGCATCGGCCGCGAAATACATCACGAACGGCGCCAGCGCGTAGACCATGCCGGCGGAAAGATCGATCTCTCCGCCGATCATCAGCATCACCTCGCCCGCCGCGATGATCGCGACGGGTGCGATGAACTGCGACAGGTTCTCGAGGCTTGCCCCGGTCAGCAGGAAGTTGCTGTTCGCGCTCTCGAAGTAGATCGCGAGCGCGATCGCGACGACCAGGATGCTGGCTTCGCGCCAGCGCAGCACGCGCTCGAGAACGCCCATGGCGCTAGACCTTGATCGGGCCGGACCGCTTGACGTACTGCGCCTTCGGCGATGCGCCCTCGAAGCGGGTCTTGGTGCCGAGATACGGCCCGACGCTGCCCTTGGTCACGAACTTCAGGCCGGTGTTGGTGTCGGCGGGGCCGACCAGGCCGCCCGACAGCAGGTACTGGTAGGCCTGCATCACCGTGTCATAGCCCTGAAGATAGGGCTGCTGGTCGATGGTGAAGTCCATCGCCCCCTGGCTGATCAGCTCGAGTGTGCGCGGCAGCAGGTCAAAGCCGCCGCCGTGCACGCCCTTCGCGGCGAGCCCGTATTGCTGCATCGTCTCGGCGATGCCCTGGGTGGTGCCGCCATCGACCGCGAACATCCCTTTTACGTCCTGATGGCCGAGGTAGTATGCCTTGACCCGCGAGATCTCCTCGTTGACGGTGGCGCCGGTCGCGACGACGTCGATCTGGTAGGTCTTGCCGCTCTTCTTTAGCGCATCCTGCGCGCCGTCGATCCGAGGCTGGATGTTGAGCTGCCCCGGGGTCGCGATGAACAGCACGACGCGACCGCCATCGACGAGCTCGGCGATGCGCTGACCCATCAGCGCGCCGGCCTTGAACAGGTCCTGGCCGATATAGGCGAGCCGGTTGCAGCCCTGCGCCGGCGTCACGTCGGCGTTGTAGGAGAACACCGGGATGCCGGCGTCGAGCGCCCGCTGCACCGGATCGTTGAACGCGTGCTGGTCGACCAGCGCCACCGCGATGGCGTCGGCCTTGGCCGCGATCGCCGAGTTCATCGCGCCCACCATTTCGGCGGCGACGCTGTTGGCCGAGCCGGTCCACTGGGTCGTGCAGCCGGTGAGTGCCGCGGCATCCCGCATCCCGTACTGGGTCGCGGTGAAGAACGGGTTCGTCGTCACGTGGTTGACGAAGACGATGCGCCAGCTCGGGTGCGCGAGCCCGGCCGCGCGTGCGTCGCGCGTGCCACCGATCGCGGCCAGCGCCGAGCCGATCGCGGCGCCCTTGAGCACCAGCCGGCGGCCACCGCCCGTCGGTCGTGAAGCGTCGTTGTCGTTTGCCATGGTCGTTCCCTGTTGCCTCCAATCGCACCCGTCACCCGGGGCCGGCGTTTGCCGCCGATCTGCTGGCGAGGATTGGAAGGGGGCCACCACGCTGTCAAGGGAGCCGAATCGCGTGGCTGATTTTGCACCGACTCTCGGCGTCCCCTAGCTTGCTCGGGCAAACGGCGCCGGAGCCTGGGCATGGGTCGCATCATCCTTGGGCTCCTGCTGGCGATGCTGCCACTCGACGCCGCCGTCGCTTCTGGCCGGCTCACCGTGTTCGCCGCCGCCAGCCTGACCGACGCCCTTCGCGCCGTCGACGCGGCCTGGGCGGCGGCGGGACATCCCGAACCGCTGCTGTCATTCGCGTCAAGCGGCACGCTCGCCCGGCAGATCGAGGCGGGCGCGCCGGCCTCGATCTTCATCTCGGCCGATGAGAGATGGATGGACGATCTCGACCACAAAGGCGCTCTGGCCGCGGGCAGCCGGCGCGACCTGCTCGGCAACGCGCTGGTGCTGGTCGAGCCGGCGGCCGACGCGGCACCGGTCACGATCACGCCCCGCCTCGATCTTGCCCGCCTCCGCGGCCCGCATGGTCGCCTCGCGATCGGGGGCGCCGGCGGTCCCGCCGGCATCTACGC
>CAXTPV010000132.1:0-6253 GCA_964246135.1 uncultured Acetobacteraceae bacterium
GCCTGGCATGACGTCGAGGTCGAGCCCATCCAGCACCTGCTTGGCCCCGAACGCCAGGCGCAGTCCCCTGATCCGGATCTTGGGCGTGGCGCTCACCGGCTGAAGAACAACTCGGTCAGCAGGTAGTCGAACGCGAGCACCAGAATGGACGCGGTTACGACCGCGGATGTGGTGGCGCCGCCGACACCTTCCGCGCCGCCGCGGCTGCGATAGCCGTGATAGCAGCCCATCAGCGCGATGATGAAGCCGAACACCGCCGCCTTGACCAGGCCGACCAGCACGTCGGCGGCGGTCATGAACGAGAGCGTCGCGGCCAGGTAGGCGCGCGGATCAAAGCCGAGGCTCATGGTCGCGACCAGGAAGCCGCCGAACACGCCCAGGATGTCGGCGACCATCACCAGCAGCGGCAGCGCCAGCAGCCCGGCGAGCAGGCGTGGCGTGACCAGGAACTTGATCGGGTCGGTCGACAGCGTGCGCAGCGCGTCGATCTGGTCGGTCACCCGCATGGTGCCGATCTCGGCCGCCATCGCCGCACCCACCCTTCCCGCCACCATCAATCCGGCGAGCACCGGCCCCAATTCGCGCACCACCGCCAGCACGACGATGCCGGCGATCGCCGACTGCGCGTTGAAGCGCGCGAAGCCGGTGTAGGATTGCAGCGCGATCACCGCGCCCGAGAACAGGGCGGTCAGCGCGACCACGGGCAGGCTGAAGAACGCGAACTCGGCGAACGCGCCGGCGAACGCGCGGGCGTAGAAGGGCGGCCGCACCAAATGCGACAGGCCGGTGAACGCGAACAGCGAGATCGCGCCGACCAGCCGGATGCCGCCCAGCGTGCCGCGTCCGAGCGCCGCCACGGGATCGAGAAATCGGATCGGCGCGCGCAGGGCGGGTTCGGGCATCGGGGTGTGCCCTAGCGTGGCGGCACCGACGCGTCAAAGCCTGGCCCGGGACGCCGGCCCGAGCCCGTGGCTTGCTTGACCGGACCGTAATGACACGGGATACAGCACCGTTTCGCCGAACCCGGCCGGATCGGGATGCGGTGGCCGCTTTATGGTTGGCGAGGCCTGATGACCGCATGATTTCCGTCGAGGCAACATCGGCCGAACTCATGCTCCGCCTGCGCCAGCAGGAGCTGGTTGCCGGGTTCAGCGCGTTCAGCCTCCGGACCGATGACCTGCCGCCGGTGCTCGACGAGGCCTGCCGGGTGGCGGCCGAGGGTTTGCGCTGCCCCCTCGCCAAGGTGCTCCGCCACAACCCCGAGGATGGCGCCTTCCTGGTCGTGGCCGGGATCGGCTGGCATGAGGGCGTGGTCGGCCATGCCAGGCTGCGCGACGGCGACGGCAGCGGCGCGGGCGAGGCGTTTCGAACCGGCCGGCCGGTGATGGCCAATGATCTCGCCGGCGAAACCCGGTTCGACCGACCGAGCCTGCTGGTCGAGCACGGGGTCGCACTCTCGTTCAACGTGCTGATCCGCCTGCCCGACGGGTTGTACGGCGTGCTGGAGGTGGATGCCCGCGACCGGGAAGCGTTCAGCCCGTCCGACACGGCTTTCCTGGAGGGTCTCGCCAGCACGCTTGGCAGCGCGATCGCCAAGCACGGGCGCATGCGCGAGTTGCGGGCAAGCAAAGTGCTGGTCGAGGAAATCCTTGAGGCGAGCCCCGACTGCATCAAGCTCATCGGGCTCGACGGCAGGCTGCTGAGCATCAACGCCAACGGCCTCGTCATGCTCGGGGTCACGGATGCGCGCCAGATCGAAGGCAGGCCCTGGGAGGCGCTCTGGCCGGAAGATCAGCGCGAGCGCGTGCGCGCCGCGCTCGCGACCGCCAGCGCGGGCGGGATCGGCCGCTTCGACGGCATGTGCCCGACGCTCGCCGGCACGCCGCGGTGGTGGGACGTGCTGGTGGCGCCGTTGAACGAGGGCGCCAGCAAGCCGCGACGGCTGGTCTCGATCTCGCGCGACATCAGCGAACGGATGGCGCTGGTCGAGGCGAAGGACCTTCTGATGCTGGAGGTGCATCATCGGGTCAAGAACAGCCTGCAACTGGTGCAGAACCTGCTGTCCCTGCAGGGCCGCGCCACCGGCGACGAGATCGCACGCGAGCAGATGATGCAGAGCGCCGCCCGCGTGCGCACGATCGGCGCGATCCACGACCGACTCTACGCCACCGGCTCGGCGCTGACGGTCGAGGTGCGGCCTTATCTGGAGGCGCTGATCCATGACCTGCGCGAAGGCCTGGTGTCGACGATCCACGGACGTGGGATGACGGTCAGCGTCGCGCCGGTCACCTGGCTCGCGAGCGACATGCCGACGCTCGGCCTCGTTCTGACCGAGCTGGTGACCAACGCGATCAAGTATGGCGCTGGCGACATTGGCGTGATCTTCGAGCAGCCGGCTGGCGAGCAGCCGGATGGCGGCTACGGCACGCTGATCGTGAGCGACGAGGGGCATGGGCCACCGCCCGACTTCGATCCGTCACGCAGCCGAGGGCTTGGCATGCGGCTGGTCACCGGATTGCTGCGCGGCGAGGGCGGCGGCCTCGAGATCGAGCGACGCGCGGGTCGCACCGCGTTCATCGCCCGCATGCCGCGTCCACGCGGGATCGCGACGTAGCAGGCGGGCGCCTTCCGCCGGATCAGCGTTCATGCTGGATGTCGAGGTCGGCGAAGCGGGTGAACTCGGCCTCGAAGAACAGCTCGATCCGCCCGGTCGGACCGTGGCGCTGCTTTTCCAGCAGCAGCTCGGCCTTGTTGTGCACCTGCGTCATGTCGCGCTGCCACTTCTCGGTCGCCGCGTGGAACTTGTCCTCGCTGTCGAACGCCATCTGCTTGGGCTGGCGCTGCTGCAGGTAGTACTCGTCACGGTAGACGAACATCACGCTGTCGGCGTCCTGCTCGATCGAGCCGGATTCGCGGAGGTCGGACAGCAGCGGGCGCTTGTCCTCGCGGCTTTCCACCGCCCGCGAGAGCTGGCTCAGCGCCAGCACCGGCACCGCCAGCTCCTTGGCCAGCGCCTTCAGCCCCTGGGTGATCATGCTGATCTCCAGCACCCGGTTCTCCGGCCGACTACCAAGCGCGGGCCGCATCAACTGCAGGTAATCGACCACCACCAGCGACAAATCGCCATGGGTGCGCTTGATCCGGCGACACCGGGTGCGCAGCGCCGACAGCGTGATCGCCGGGGTGTCGTCGATCAGCAGCGGCAGCGATTGCAGTTCGCGCGACACCTGCACGAAGCGGTCGAACTCGCGTTGTCCGATCTCGCCACGCCTGATCCGCTCGCCCGACACCCGCGCCTCCTCGGCCAGCAGGCGGGTCGCGAGCTGGTCGGCGCTCATCTCGAGCGAGAAGATCACTACCGCGCCGCGCGGCAGCTCGCCGTCGCCATGCGCGCGCGCCGCGTCGAGCAGGGATTTCGCGGCGCCGAACGCGATCTTGGTCGCGAGCGCGGTCTTGCCCATGCCCGGGCGCCCGGCGAGGATCAGCAGGTCGGACGGGTGCAGGCCGCCGGTCTTCTTGTCGAGGTCGCGAAGCCCGGTGGTAAGGCCCGACACCCCGCCCTCGCGATGAAAGGCGAGTTCGGCCAGCGTGATGGCACGGCCGAGCGCGCCCTCGAACGAGATCGGGCCGCCATCGATGCCGCCCTTGGTCGCGAGGTCGAACAGCTTGCGCTCGGCCTGCTCGATCTGGCCGGTGCCGTCGAGCCCCTCGTCACCGCCGCCGAACGCGTCGTTGACCATCACCTCGCCGACCTCGATCAGATTGCGGCGAAGCCAGGCATCGTGGATCGCGCGGCCGTACTCGGCGGCGTTGATGATGCCGACCATCGAGGCGACGAGCTGGGCGAGGTAGGCGGTGCCGCCGACCTCGTCGAGCACCGCGGCGTGCTCGAGCTCCGCCTTCAGCGTCACCGGATCGGCGAGCTGGCCCGCCTCGACCCGGCGCGCGATGGCGGCGTAGATGCGGCCATGCACGGGGTCGGCGAAGTGGTCGGCGACCAGGAAGTCCGAGATCCGCTCGAACGCCTTGTTGTTGGCCAGCAGCGCGCCGAGCAGCGCCTGCTCGGCGCCGAGATTGGCGGGTGGCAGGCGCTGCTGGCCGAACAGGGAGGGCTCGGGGCCGCTGCGGTCGAGGATGTTCACCGGCGGGTTGTAGCCCAACCGTCCGCCGGGGTCGCGTGCCCGGCCCGTCGATGGGCCTGTGGATGGCTGTGGATCATGGGGACGAAACGGTCGTGATCGGCTCGCCGTCCAGGATGGAAGCGACGAGAGGGGCCTGGCGGGAGGAGGCGAGCCTGGCCGCGGCCAGCACCGCCCGGGCGCCGGCGACCGCGACGTCGAGCCGGTCGTTGATCAGCACATGGTCGAACTCGGGCCAGTGGGCGCATTCGTCCCTGGCGGCGGCCATCCGGCGCGCGATCTCGCCGCCATCATCCTGACCGCGGTCGGCGAGACGGCCCCGGAGCGTGTCGAGCGAAGGCGGCAGCACGAACACGCCGACCACATCCCCCGGCAACGCGGCGCGCAACTGCCGATGCCCCTGCCAATCGATGTCGAACACCATGTCCTGGCCGGAGGCGAGCGCGTCCAGCACCGGCCGCCTCGGCGTGCCGTAGAGGCGGCCGAACACTTCCGCCCACTCGACCAGCTCGCCACGGCCGGCCATCGCCCGGAACGCCGCCTCCTCGCGGAAATGGTAGTGCACGCCATCCGCCTCGCCCGGGCGGGGGCGACGGGTGGTGACGCTGACCGAGTGGGCAAGGTGCGGCTCAGCCTGCCGCAGCGCGCTGGCGATCGTGCTCTTGCCGGCGCCGGACGGGGCCGAGATGACGAGGCACACGCCACGTCGATGCGGGCGCCGATGCGGGCCTCGGGTGTCAACATCGCCTGACGGGACGGGATCGGGCACGCGGTGACCTCCGCCATCCTGCCTGCGGCCTTCCGCAGGCTGGTCGGTCTTACCAGCTTGCGCCTATCCTCGGAACCATGAAGCAGGACAGGGTTCTGATCACCGGCGCCTCGAGCGGCATCGGCGAGGGTCTCGCATGCGCGCTCGCCCGGCCGGGCGCGACGCTGGTGCTGATCGGGCTCGACACGCCACGGCTGGACCGGGTGGCGGCAGCCTGCCGGGCGAAGGGAGCCGCGGTGAGCGCACACCCCGTCGATGTGACCGACGGCGGGGCGATGGCGCTTCTGCTGGCTGGTGCCGCCCCGCTCGACCTCGTCTTCGCCAACGCCGGCGTCGCGTATGGAACCGCGAAACACGGCCTCGAGCCGGCCTGCCAGGTCCGGCGCACCCTGTCGGTCAACATCGACGGCGTGATGAACACCGTGCTGCCGGCGCTCGACATGCTGCTGCGGCAGGCGCCCGGACCGGACGGCGTACGCGGCCGGATCGTCGTCACCGCCTCGGTCGCGGCGTTTCTCGCCTATCCGAACTCGCCGAGCTACTGCGCGTCCAAGGCCGCGATCGACATCTGGACCGTCGCGACCGCCGCGAACGTCGCCGCCCGCGGCGTGCTGATGACCAGCATCTGCCCCGGGTTCGTTCGCACCCGGATGACAGAGTGCAACGATTTTCCGATGCCCGGGCTGATGGAGATCGAACCGGCGATCCGGCGCATCCTGCGCGGGGTCACGCGCGGGCAGCGGCGCGTGGTGTTCCCGGGCTGGATCGGCTGCGGCTCGCGGCTGGTGGCGCTGCTGCCGACCCGGGCGCGCGAGGCGATCCTGCGACGCCAGCCCTCCAAGGCGCCGGCGCCGATGTAGGCGTTCTTCGCGTGCACGTCCCACGCGACGATCGGCGGCATGCGGGACATCTCCACGTCGAGAGGAGGTCGCTTGGAGAACGTCGGTGAGTAAGGGGCCTTGAGCGGCGCGCGGCGAGGCATCGCCTGGGTGATCGGGCTGCTCGGCGCGGGCTACGCGCTCAAATGGGCCGATGCGCAGGTGCTCTCGGTCGTGCTGCCGCAGGTCAAGGCAGAGTTCCGCTGCTCCGACACCGCGCTCGGCCTGCTGATCGGCTTGCCATTCGCGCTGTTCTACAGCGTCCTCGGCGTGCCGATCGCCCGCCTCGCGGATCGCAGCTCACGCCGCACGATCATCGCCTGGTCGCTCGCGCTGTTCTCCGGCTTCACCGCGCTCGGCGCCGCGTCGTTCTCGTATGGCGCCTTGTTCGCGACCCGGATCGGGGTCGGCATCGGCGAGGCTGGCGCCTCGCCACCGGCGCAGTCGCTCATCACCGACCTCGTGCC
>CAXTPV010000133.1:0-6227 GCA_964246135.1 uncultured Acetobacteraceae bacterium
CAATTATCGCCACCAGGCCTGGTCGCCCGCTGGCGCGCCGCCTGCGACCAGGCCGCCAACTCGATCACCCTGCGGGCGGCGGTTGACGCCGAAGGGCTGCGTCCGGTCTCCGCCCCCGCCTGCGTCGACGCAGTCCGCGCCGTCATCGCCGACCAGAGCTCGATGCTGGACCTGCACCGCTTCCTGGCCGCCCACTACGGCTGGCACGCCGCCTGATACCGATCAGGATCGGTTTCCAAAGTCCCCCGGCCTTTGGCGAGTCTGGGCAGCGCCCAGCCTCGCTTCCCTAACGGTCGACGCCGAGCGAAGCCGGCGGGTTGATCGGACCGGGTTCGGCGCCCACCCACTCGCGCCAGAGCAGGATCAGCGCCGCCATGATCGCCGGGCCGACGAACAGCCCGAGCAACCCCCACTCGGTGATGCCGCCGAGGATGCCAAACAGCACCCACAGGAACGGCAGCCGGGTGGCGCCGCCGATCAGCACCGGCCGCACGAAGTGATCGGCGACGAACGTCGTGACCACGCCGACGCCGACCACGATGATCGCGCCCACCACGTGGCCGCTCGCCAGCAGCAGCGCGCCGGCGATGCAGAACGCGATCGCGGCGCCGAACGGCACCATCGACAGCGCGGCGGTGAACAGCCCGAACAGGGTCGGGTGCGGTACGCCGGTGAAGAAGTAGACGATGCCGAGCACCAGTCCCTCGCCCAGCCCCACCAGCACCAGGCCGTCGACCGTGCCGTGCACCGATTTCACGATCTGCCGCCCGACCCGCTCGCCGGCCGGCCCGAAGGCGCGACGGCTGGCGATCAGCATCTGCGAGGTCAGGTGGTCGCCATCGCGGAACAGGAAGAACAGCGTCAGCAGGGTGAAGCCGAACAGCACCAGCCGGTGCAGCACCTGGCCGCCGACATGCTGGCCGATCGGCATCCATCGTCCATGCGCGATGCGGCCGAACAGCTGGGAGGCCTGCTGCGGATCGGCGAGGTTGGCCTGCCACAGCGGCACCAGGCGCGACGCGAACGGCAGGCCATGGATGAAGCCGGGCACCGGCACGCCCTTCGCCCGCGCGGTGTCGATCCACTGCACCACCTCCCTCACCTCGCGGGTCAGCGGCACGATCACCAGCGCCAGCGGCAGGATGAACACCAAGGCCACCATCAGCGTGAACAGCGCCGGCAGCAGGTGCCCTTCCGCGTGGCGCGGCCATTGCCGGCGGGCGCGCATGTAGAGCGGCCAGATCGCGATCGCGAAGATCGGCGCCCAGACGATGGCCGGCAGCAGGTCGCGCAGCGTGAACAGCCCGAGCAGCAGCAGCAGCATCGCCGCGGTCAGGCTGGTGCCCTTCTGCGCGCGCGTCATGTCGGTCTCGTGTCGCACCCTGAGATCCATGGCGATCCTCGCGCTGCCGGCGCCTGATCGCGCATCATCGCACCCGCTGGCCCAGCACGCGAGCCCGGGCGCCCGAACCCGTCAGACCCGCTCGCCGGCATCCATCCGCGCGAGGAAGCGCTGGGCTTCGTCCCGCAGCGCCGCCTGCTTGTCGGGCGCCATCCGCTCGTAGGTGCGCAGCGGCATCGCCATCCGCGGGTTGCCGCCCAGCATCGCCGCGTGACGCGCCATGAAGTCCCAGTAGAGAAAGTTGAACGGGCAGGCGCCCGGACCGGTCGAGCGGCGGACGTCGTAGTGACACTTGCCGCAGTAATCGCTCATGCGGTTGATGTAGGCGCCAGACGCCGCGTAGGGCTTGCTGCCCATCACGCCGCCATCGGCGAACAGCGCCATGCCGCGCACGTTGGGCATCTCCACCCACTGGTACGCGTCGGCGTAGACGATGAGATACCACTCATCGACCTCGTCCGGGTGCAGGGCGGCGAGCAGCGCGAAGTTGCCGGTCAGCATCAGCCGCTGGATGTGATGCGCGTAGGCGTGGTCGCGCGTGGTCGCCACCGCGTCGGCCAGGCAGCGCATGTCGGTGTCGGCCGACCAGTAGAACCAGGGCAGCTTGCGCGTCGCCGCCAGCGCGTTGCGCGTCCCGTATTCCGGCATGTGGGTCCAGTAGATGCCGCGCACGTATTCGCGCCAGCCGAGGATTTGCCGGATGAAGCCCTCGACCGCCGGCAGCGGCGCCGCGCCCTCTCGCCAAGCGCGCTCGGCCGCCCGGCAGCAGGCGAGCGGGTCGAGCAGGCCGAGGTTGAGCGAGGTCGAGATCAGCGCGTGGAACAGCGCCCCCTCGCCCGCCCGCATCGCGTCCTGCCAGTCGCCAAACGAGGGCAGCCGCTCGGCGATGAAGTCAGACAGCGCGTGCTCGGCCTCTTCGGCGGTGACCGGCAGCGCGAAGTCCTCGGCGGCGCCGAAATGATCGCCGAACTCGCGCGCGACCAGCGCGATCACCGCGCGCGTGGTGGCGTCGGGCTCGTAGCGGAACCGCGCGGGCGCGGTCACGGCCGCCGGCAACCGCTTGCGGTTCTCGGGGTCGTAGTTCCAGCGTCCGCCGGCAGGCAGGCCGTCATCGAGCAGCAGGCCGTGACGGCGGCGCATGTCGCGATAGAAGAACTCCATCCTGAGCGAGCGCCTGCCCTCGGCCCAGTGCCGGAAATCCGCGATCGAGGCGAGGAAGCGCCCATCGGCCAGCACCTCGACCGGCACGCCGGCGGCGTCCTGCCAACCGCCGATATCGTCGCGCACCCGCCACTCGCCGGGCTCGGTCACGACGATGCGCGCGGGCCCGAGGTCGGCTGCCGCCCGCACCACCTCGCCGCGAAACGACTGCGTGTTGGCGGGGTCGTCGAGCGTCACGTAGCGCACGCGGGTCCCTTCGGCGGCGAGCGCGGCCGCGAAGTGGCGCATCCCCGACAGGATCAGGATGATCTTCTTCTGGTGGTGCCGGACATAGGTGCACTCGGCCCTGACCTCGACCAGCAGCACGGTGTCCCGTGCCCGGTCGAGATCGCGCAATGCCGCAAGGTCGCGCGACAGCTGGTCGCCGAGCACGACGCGCAGCGTGCCGCCGCCAAGCGTGCCGGCCCCAAGCATGCCGGCCCCAAACATTCGGGCAGCGGGCGCGGCGGTCATCTCGTCTTCCATCGGTGCGACATGAGGCCGCTTGTGGCGCGCGCAACATCGGCATCAGCCGGTGCTTGCAACTGCCTCCCGCCCAAGGCAACAGAGGAGGGCGGCGGGTCCGGCCGTCCGCCAAGGAGGTGCGCATGCTCGATCATCCCGATGCTCGGCTCGGCGCCGCCTCGCACGCGATCGGCGGCAACCACGACAGCTTCTGGATGCCGTTCACCCCGGCGCGGCTGTTTCGCGAGAAGCCGCGCATGCTGGCGTCCGCCAGCGGCATGCATTACGGCACCACCGACGGCAGGCGGGTGCTCGACGGCGTCGCCGGTCTCTGGTGCGTCAACGCCGGCCATGGCCGGGCGGAGATCGCCGACGCGGTGCACGCCGCCTTGAGCGAGCTCGACTTCGCGCCCTGCTTTCAGATGGGCCCACCGGGGGGGGTTGGCGGCGGCGGGCCGTCTCGCCGCCATCCTGCCCGGCGACCTCGACCATGTGTTCTTCACCAATTCCGGCTCCGAAAGCATCGACACCGCGCTCAAGCTGGCGCTCGCCTATCATCGCGCCCGCGGCGATGCGACCCGGGTGCGGCTGATCGGCCGCGAGCGCGGCTATCACGGGGTCGGGTTCGGCGGCATCTCGGTCGGCGGCATCGCCGGCAATCGCAAGGCGTTCGGCCTCGGGCTCCCTGGTGTCGACCACCTGCCGCACACCCATGATCCCGCCCGCAACCGCTTCTCGCGCGGGCAGCCGGCGCACGGCGCCGAGCTCGCCGACGCGCTGGAGCGGCTGGTGACGCTGCACGACGCCTCGACCATCGCCGCGGTGATCGTCGAGCCGCTGGCGGGCTCGACCGGCGTGCTGCCGCCGCCGATCGGCTACCTGGAGCGTCTGCGCGAGATCTGCACCAGGCACGGCATCCTGCTGATCTTCGACGAGGTGATCACCGGCTTCGGCCGGCTCGGCACCGGCTTCGCCGCCGAGCGGTTCGGCGTGCTGCCCGACATCCTCGCCTGCGCCAAGGGGCTCACCAACGGCACCATCCCGATGGGCGCGGTCGCGGTGCGCCCGCACGTCTACGACGCCTTCATGCAGGGGCCGGAGAACATCATCGAGTTCGCGCACGGCTACACCTATTCCGGGCACCCGGCCGCCTGCGCCGCGGCGATCGCGACGCTCGACATCTACGCGTCCGAGCACCTGTTCGCGCGCGCGGCCGCGCTGGCGCCACAGTTCGAGGCACGCGCCCAGGCGCTGGCGGACGCGCCGCACGTGGTCGATGTGCGCAATTGCGGCCTCGTCGCCGGCGTCGAGCTCGCGCCACGCGACGGTGCGCCCAGCGCCCGCGCCTACGAGGTGTTCGTGCGCTGCTTCGAGGCGGGGGTGATGCTGCGCTACACCGGCGACACCATCGCGATCTCGCCGCCGCTGATCATCGAGCCGGACGAGATCGACCTGCTGTTCTCGACGCTGGAGCAGGTCCTGCGCAGCGTCGACTGATTCCGAGCTTGCGCCACGTGGCATAAATAGCTTACTATCCGCCACGTGGCAGGACCCGTCGGTCCGCCACCCAGTCAGGAGGGCGTCCGCATTGCTGGTTCACGCCGCCTCGATCCCTCTCCCCAGCCTCGGCCAGGAGCCGCCCGCGCCGCCGCTCGGCCTCGACCGCGAGGAGGTCACCGCCATGCTGCGGGCGGCCTTCGTGCTGTTTGACCGCTGGGGACTCGACGGCACCGAGGCGCGCATCCTGCTCGGCCAGCCGAGTGCCCGCACCTTCCAGCGCTGGAAGTCGGGCCAGGTCGCCGAACTGCCGCACGACACCGCCTGCCGGCTCGGCGACCTGATGGGGATACACAAGGCGCTGCGCTACATGTTCTCCGACCCCGAGCGCGGCTACCGCTGGATACGCCAGCCGAGCGCCGCACTCGGCGGCCAGTCGGCGCTCGACCGCATGCTCGCCGGCAGCCCGGCCGACCTCGCGCATGTCCGCGCCTATCTCGACGCCGAACGCGGGGCCTGGTGACGGCGGAGCCTCCGACCGCCGTCATCGACACGGGGCTTTCTGACATCGACTGGCCGGCCGCGCACCGCATCATCCGCACCGTCTACCCGCCGGTCAGCCTGTTCGAGGACATCGCCGACCCCGCCGACTGGGAGAAGCTCGCGAGCGCCGAGGCCAAGACCAACCCGCGCGTCCGGGACCGGCTCGGCAACCTCGCGCTGGTGCCCGCGGGCCGCCGGGTGTCCGGCCCCACCGCCTCGATCGTGATGGGCGCGTTCACCCACGCGTCGCGCGACCGGCCCAGCCGCTTCACCGATGGCGGCTTCGGGGTCTGGTACGCCGGTGACCGCGCCGAGGTCGCGCTCGCCGAGACGATCTTCCACTTCGAGCGGTTCATGGCCGCGACCGAGGAGCCGGCTGGCGACGCCGATTTCCGCGAACTCGTGCACGGCCTCGGCGGCCGCCTCGCCGACCTCCGACACGGCGCGCGGCCGGATTGCCTCCACCCCGAGAACTACGCCCCCGGCCAGGCGTTCGGACGCGCGCTCCGCGCCCATGGCGGCGACGGCATCGTCTATCCGAGCGTGCGCTGGCCGGACGGCGAGGCCGCCGCCCTGTTCTGGCCCGATCTGATCCGCCTGCCGGTCAACCAGGCGCGTCACCTCCGCTACCACTGGAACGGACGGCGCTGCGACCGGGTGTTCGAGCATGGCGCCCCCGGCTGGACACGCTGGCCGCCCTGAGGGGATGCGGAAAACGCCCACCGCGGTGTTCGAAACGAAGACAAAACAAGGCAAGGGGCTTTGCCCCTTGACCCCATCAAAGGCTCGCCTTTGAAATCCTCTACTTAAGGAAAGGGGTGTGGGGCCGATGGCCCCAGCGGGTCGAGGGCAGAGCCCTCGCCTTGCTTTTCAGCTTCCTGCTTATACGCCGGCTACCCTGACGCGCTTTGTCACCCGCAGAGATGCACACGGGAGCATTTTGCGGCTAGCGTCGCGCCGATGCAGCCCGATCCCAGTCATGCCGCCTTGCCGGCGGAGCCGGAGGCCGCCAAGACCAGGCGCGGCTTCGTCTACGCGACGCTCGGCCTGCTGGTCGCGGGGGCTGCCAGCACCAGGCTCGCCGGGCTGGCGCCGGGGGGCGCGCCGGCGCCGCAACGGC
>CAXTPV010000134.1:0-1541 GCA_964246135.1 uncultured Acetobacteraceae bacterium
GCCGCGACGGCCGCGGTCGCCATCACCGAGGCGACCGACAGGTCGAGGCCGCCGACCAGGATCACGAAGGTCTGGCCGACGGCGACGATGCCGAGCGGCGCCAGCTGCTGCAGCATGTTGGAGACGTTGTCGGCCGACAGGAACGTCGGCGCGGCTAGTCCCGCCACCGCGACCAGGACCAGGAGGAACACGTAGATCGAGGCGCCGCCGCGCACCACTCGCAACGCCGGTCGCAGCGCCGGCCAGCGCATCGCCGCGCCGCTCATGCCGCCACCCGCCGCTTCTCGATCACGACGGACACCGCCAGGATGATGATGAGGCCCTGCACGACGAGCTGGACGTGCGAGGACACGTCGAGGAAGTTGAGAAGGTTATTGAGCACTGCCACGAGATAAGCGCCGAGCAGCGTGCCGATCACGCCGCCGCGGCCGCCCGCCAGCACGGTTCCTCCGACCACCACCGGGGTGATCGACGCCAACGTGTAGTTGGCTCCGGTATAAGGCTGCCCGCTGCCGAACCGCGCCACCAGGTAGATCGCGGCGAGGGCACTGCACACGCCCGATGCCGCGTAGGCCACGATCAGCACGCGCCGGCGCGGCAGCCCCATCAGCCCGGCGGCGACGGGATCGTCGCCGACGGCGTAGACGTAGCGGCCGAACGGCGCCAGCCGCAGCAGCAACGCCACGACGACGAAGACGACGAGCGTTGCGACCGCGGCCACCGGCAGCCCGCCGACGCGGCCGTAGGCGAGGAAATCGAACCCGTCCGGCACTCCGCCGACCGGCCCGTTGGCGTAGAGCAGGGTGATGCCCTGCAGCACCGCGCCGCTGCCCAGCGTCACGATCAGCGGATGCACCCCCAGTACCACCACGGCGAGGCCGTTCAGCGCGCCGATGAGCGCGCCCAGCACGATCACGCCGAGCACTACCGGCAGCACCATCGCCGGGTCACTGTCGATCAGCCCCGAGGTCAGGACGGACAGCAGGCTGATCAGCGAGCCGACCGACAGGTCGATGCCGCCGGTGAGGATCACGATCGTCTGGCCGAGGCCGACGATCGCGAGGTCCGTCGCCTGCTCGAACACGTTCAGCAGGTTGTCGGCACGGATGAACGTGCTGGAGAGCGCGGCGCCGACGGCCAGAAGCAGCACGAGCAGGGCCGTGACCGCGATCAGTCCCGCGGGGAAGCGCACGGCGGTCATGCCGCCCGGTCCAGCGTGCGGCTCGTCGCCAGCGCCATCACCGCCTCCTCGCTGATCGCAGCACCTTCCAGCTCCCCAGCGACGCGACCTTCGCGCATCACCACGACGCGGTCGGACATGCCGACGATCTCGGGCAATTCGGAGGAGATCATCAGCACCGCAGTCCCCTGCTCGGCCAGCGCCTGCATGATGCGGTAGATCTCGGCCTTGGCGCCGACATCGACGCCGCGCGTCGGCTCGTCGAGGATCAGCACCCGATGGCAGATGCGCGCCCAGCGCGCGAGCAGGACCTTCTGCTGGTTGCCGCCGGACATCACCGCGACCGGCGTCTGCGGCCCGC
>CAXTPV010000134.1:1551-2777 GCA_964246135.1 uncultured Acetobacteraceae bacterium
GCCCGCGGCAGGCGATGCGGAAGGCCGCGATCTGCTCGGCCGCGACCGCGCGCTCCCGCCGCCGGTCGAGCAGGCCGGCTCGGCTGAACCCGGGCAGCGCCGGGGCGGTCACGTTGGCGGCCACGTCGAGCAGCATCGCCAAGCCCTGGCCCTTGCGGTCCTCCGGGACGAGGACGACCCCGAGCGCGATCAGCGCCGCCGGCGTCGGACGGGCTATAACCCGCCCGTCGATCGCGACCGTGCCCGCGCTCATGGGGATGCCGCCGAAGATCGCCATCGCCAGCTCCGTGCGGCCGGAGCCGATCATGCCGGCGAGCCCGGTGATGGTGCCGGGGCGGAGCGCGATGGAGGCGTCGCGGACCCGTCCGGGCACGGTCACGCCGCGCGCCTCCAGCACCGCCGGCCGCGGGGCGGCGCCGGCCGCACGGCGCGGCGGAAACAGCTCCGCCAGGTCGCGGCCGACCATCGCCGCGACGATCCGGTCCCGATCCACCTCGGCGACCGGCGCCGTCATCACGTGCTGACCGTCCTTGAGCACGGTCACGCGGTCGCACAGCGCGAAGATCTCCTCCAGCCGATGCGAGATGTAAACGATCGCCACGCCCTGCGCGCGCAGCGCCCGCAGGCGGTCGAACAGCAGCTCCACCTCGTGGCCGGAGATCACCGCGGTCGGCTCGTGGATCAGCGCCTTGGCGATCTCGACCATCTGCTGGTCGGCGACGCTGAGGTCGCGCACCGGGCGCCGTGGGTCGAGAGTGACGCCCAGGCGCCCCAGCACCTCGCGCGCGTCGGCCAGCGTGCGGCCTCGGTCGATGGTGCCGAGACGGGTGCGCCGCTCGTTGCCGATGAAGATGTTCTCGGCGACCGAGAGGTGCGGGAACAGCACGAACTCCTGGTAGATGACGTGCAGGCCGCGCGCCTTTGCTTGGCCGGGCGATGCCCAGACGACCGGGGCGCAGTCGAACAGGATTTCGCCCTCCTCGGGCTGGAAGACCCCGGCAGCGATCTTGGTCAGCGTCGACTTGCCGGCGCCGTTCTCGCCGACCAGCGCATGGATCTCGCCGGCCCTGGCCTCGAACGTGACGCCGTCGAGGGCGCGCACGCCGGGAAAGGACCGATGGATGTTCGACAGCGTCAACATGCGAGCCGTCTTTCGTGGCCGGAGGTGGATGCGCGGGGGGGCCGGGCCCCGCCCCGCTCCGCAGTTCACCAACGCGTCCGGCTCG
>CAXTPV010000134.1:2787-6214 GCA_964246135.1 uncultured Acetobacteraceae bacterium
GTCTCTCGTGATGGGGGTGGATGCGCGGGCGGCCGAACCCGGTGCGGCTCCGGCCGCGAGCCTCGCTACTTAGGGTAGTTCACCGAGTAGGTCGTCGGGTTGTAGCCCGGTCCCATGCCGCCCGTAACCAGCATGTCAGCCGGACCGTCGGCGACGACCTCGTCCTTGATGCTGAGGTCGGGCTTGACCGACGGGGTGGCGTCGCCGTCGGTGAGGGCGATCTGCGAGTTGATCTCGTATGTGCAGGGCACCCGCGCGCCGTCGAGCACCTGCAGCGCGACGTTGACGGCGACGCCGCCCATGGCCGGCGGATAGCCGATCTCCAGCATCGGGATCTTGTATTTCAGCGCCATCTGCAGCGGGCCGTTGACGTCCGCGGTGGTGTGCATCGGGATCTCGCCTGGCTTGAACCCGGCCTCCAGGAACGCCTCCACCGACCCGGGCACCTGCAGCCCGTGCGCGGACCAGACCGCGTCGATGCTGTGGCCATACTTGGCGATGACCGCCTGCATCACCTGCTTGCCCTTCACCGGGCTCCAGTCGGAGTAGACGGTGTCGAGGATCTTGATGCCGGGATACTGCGAGAAGACTTCGAGCGCCGGGCCGACGCGGTTCTCGCTCGGGCTGGAGCCGGCCTGGCCGGCGAGCATGACGACGTTGCCCTTGCCGTGCAGCTTCTCGACGATCCACTGGGCGAATAGGCGTCCCATCATCGCGTCCGACGCGGTGACGAACGTGACGAAGTTGTTCGATTGCACCCGGCGGTCAACCATCACGACGGGGATGCCGGCCTTCATCGCGCGGGTCACGGCGGGATCGACGGCCTTCTCGGTATTGGCGCTGACGATCAGCAGGTCCACCTTGCGTGCGATCAGGTCCTGGATGTCCGCGACCTGCTTGGCGTCGTCGTGCCCGGCATCGGTGATGAGCAGGTGGGCGATCTTGTCCTTGTGGTCGGCCGCGGCTCTCTCCATCGAGTGCAGCATCACCACGCGCCAGCTGTCGCCAAGGCCGGCATTGGAGAAGCCCAGCGTGTAAGGGCCGGCTTTCTTGTATTTCGTCGTGTCGGTGAAGCACAGCTTGGTAGCCGGATTGAACAGGAAGGTGCGCGGCGCGCCCGTGTAGCCTTCGGCCATCACCGGCCCGATGATGGCGGTTGCACACAACGCAGCCAATCCGCTCATGACGATCCGACGGCGCATGGAGCCCTCCCCTTGATGCCGAAGGGGAATGCGCTGCCCCACCCGGGCTGCGCCTTGCTCCCCCCACAGAAGCCGACTGCCGCGGCTTACCGCAAGACTACGAACGGCTCCGACCCTGCCCAACACGGATTTTGTCCATTCTGGACATGGTTCCTGGCGACTGGCAGATGCCGTGCGGGCATCCTGGCGCGCGTTGCGAATGGCCGCCGTAGACGGCCACGCCCAGGATGAGGAGACCAGGCGGTGAGCCTTTCAGACACGCTCAACCGAGGCGCGGTCGGCTGGATCGGGATCGGGAAGATGGGCGGTCCGATGAGCCGGCGGGTGCTGGCGGCGGGCTTCGACGTAACGATCTTCGAACCCAACGTCGCCAACCGCGCGACGGTGGTGGCCGAGGGCGCCATGCTCGCGCATGACCTGGAGATGTTGGCGCGGGCAGCCGAGGCGGTGTTCCTGACCATCCCCGACGACGCCGTGCTGCGCTCCGTGATCTGCGGGCCTGACGGGTTGGCCGCCCAGGTCGGGCCGCGCCACGTCGTCGTGGAGATGAGCACGGTATCGCCGCGGGTCTCCGAGGAGGTCGCGGCGGCGCTGGCCCCGACGGGTGCCGCCTACCTGCGCGCGCCGGTCTCCGGGTCCACCGCGACGGCTGCCGCCGGGGCGCTCTCGGTGCTGCTGTCCGGCCCGCGGGAGGCGTTCGACCGCGTGCTGCCGGTGCTCGCCGCCGTCTCGCAGCGCCAGACCTGGCTCGGCACGGGCGAGGAGGCACGCTACCTGAAGCTGGTGCTGAACACCCTGGTCGGCGCGACGTCGGCGCTCCTGGCCGAGGCGCTGACGCTCGGCGCCAAGGGCAACCTCTCGGTCGCGCAGATGCTGGAGGCGATCGCCGGCAGCGCCGTGGCCTCGCCGCTGATCGCCTACAAGCGGGACATGCTGGTCGAGCGCCGGTTCGACGCCGCCTTCACCGTGTCGCAGATGATGAAGGACTTCGACCTCATCCTCGACGCAGCCCGCGACGACCACGTGCCGATGTTCCTGACCGCGCTGATCCGCCAGCAATACGAGTCGGCCCACGCGGTCGGCGAGGCGGACCAAGACTTCTTCGTGCTCTACGAGCAGTATCAACGGATGGCGGGGACCGGCAAAGGATGATGCAGGCCGATAGTGTCTCAATTTGAAGTCCGATCCTCCCGATCTCCCCGACCGTCATGCCCGGGCTTGACCTGGGCATCCCACGTCTTACGCATCCACGTCTTGCGCCAGGCCCCAGCCTCGCCCGCGCGATGGCTGGTTTCGCGTCCAGGCGTGTCTTGCCTGCGACTGCGGGCGGCAAAGTCGTGGATGGCCGGGTCAAGCCCGGCCATGACGAGATGGGTCAGAGTTTCAGACTGCGACAACTACCTGCAGGCCGGCGCCGAACCGGCGTCGGTCGGCTTGACACCGCCCGGGCGGGCGCACAACCGTTTCCGCGGGAGGACGCCGGTTGCGATGAACTCGTACGAGTTGCTGCGGGTGATCGACTTCCTGGAGAGGGCGCGCGATCCGTTCCGCCGAATCATGCCGGTGTGGGACGACGATCCGACGTGGCGCATGGTGGCGCATCTCGTGAAGTCGCACGCCAAGGGGCGCGACGTCGCGATCTCGGCGCTCGCCAGCGTCGCCGAGGTGCCCTACGCCACGGCCATGCGGCGCATCAAGTCGCTGGTCACCGAGGGGCACATCGAGCGTGTTCCCCGCCCGGGCGGTCGTTCCTTCGTGCTGCGCCCGAGCGAGAGCCTGTGCGCGTCATTCCAACAGTACGCGCAGCACATCAAGCGCCTCCTGGCGCAAACTTTCGGCCTGCGCGCACCCGGCGACGACGAGGACGACTATTATTTCGGCGGCGCCTACCTGGCAGGCCAGATCATCCCGCCGCTGTCGCTGCTGCACAAGCGGCGCGACGAGAACTTGGAGCTGCGTTTCCTGCTGCACGATGACAATTACTTCACGGCCATGCGCAACATGTGGTCGGATTTCCGCAGCAATCTGGCGTCTCGCCGCAACTTCGATCTCGCCTTCCTGCCGCAGCTGCACGAGGCCGCCGTGGAGAACGGGCGGCTGGCGCAATCGCGCTACGACGTCATCGCCCTGAACCTGCCGTGGCTCGGCGAGTTCGTCGAGCGCGGCCTGGTGCAGCCGCTGGAGGGCCTGCTCGGGTCGAACACGCTCAGCCCGATGGACTTCCA
>CAXTPV010000135.1:0-687 GCA_964246135.1 uncultured Acetobacteraceae bacterium
CGCGAGCATGGCGGCGGCGAGCGGCACCATCGCGGGCAGCCTGGTGCCACCAGCGGCAACGCCCAGCAGCAGCAGCGCCGGGATGCCGGCCAGGGCCGCAGCGCCGGCATCGCCTGCGAGCAGCGTCACGCCGACGCCCGACACCAGCCGGTTCGGACTGATGACCAGGAAGCCGAGACCGGCCAGCGCCGCGAGCGCGACGATCGCGAGCAGCAGCAGCACGGGGTCGGCGCGCCACGTCATGCGGGAAGGTTGAGCGAGGCCAGGTAGTCGCGGGCGACGTCGCCGGCCTGCTCGCCGTCTGCGACCACGCGCGCGTTCAGCGCCCGCAACACGCCGTCGGTCAGCGTCGCGAACACCGGCGCGAGCAGCCCCGCGATCTCGGGATGGCGCGCCAGCACCGCGTCGCGGATTACCGGCGCCGGCGCATAGACCACCTCGGCGTGCAGCGGGTCGGTCAGCACCGTCAGCGGCAGTAGTGCCAACGCGCCATCGGTGCCGTAGGCCATGGTGGCATCGACGCCCGACACCCCCTCGGCGGCGGCGCGCTCGGTCGCGGCGGTGTCGCCGCCAGACAGCACCAGCAGCTGCGCGCCCGACAGATGGAAGCCGTAGACGCGCTCGAAGTTTGGCAGCGCCGCGTCGCTTTCGACGAACTCCGCCGAGGCCGCGAGCCGGAAGTGCTGC
>CAXTPV010000135.1:697-5216 GCA_964246135.1 uncultured Acetobacteraceae bacterium
CGCGCGCGGCAAATCGGCGAGGCTGGTGACGCCGGCCGCATGCGCCGCGTCGCGGTTGAGCGCGATCGTCCAGGCATTGTCGGCCGGCGCCGGACGCAGCCAGGCGATGCCATTCGCGCGATCAAGCCGACGCACCAGCGCGTAGCCGGCGCCCGCGTCGTGGAAGGCGGCGTCGCCCTCGCGATGGAGAAAGATCGCGCCGTTGCCGGTGTATTCCGGCACCAGATCCACCTCGCCGGCCAACAGCGCCGCCCGCACCAGCGCGGTCGAGCCGAGCCCGGTGCGGTCGGCAACCTGGATGCCGTGCGCCCGCAGCACGTCGATGATCATCGCGCCGAGGATGCGTCCCTCGGTGTCCAGCTTGGATGACACAGTGATCGCAGGACCCGGGATCGCATGATCAGCCGCCGCACCCGCCGCCGGCGACAAGGCGAGCGGCAGCAGCGCGAGCAGCGCCGCCCACCATGCTGCTCCGGCCAGCGTCGTCACGCCGGCGCGTCCTCGGCCAGCAGAAGCGCGATCGGGTCCCACAGGATCGCCGTCCGCGCCACCGTCTCGCCGCCCACCTCCGTGGTGCCGGTTTCGGCGATGCGGCCGCCGAGATGGGTGTAGAAGTAGCGGCTCGGATTGGCCGACAGCACCCACAGGAACACGCTGCCGCAGCCTCGCGCGGCGAGGTCGCGTGCCACGTCGCGCAGCAGCGCGCGGCCGATGCCGCGCTCGCGCCAGTCATCGAGCACGTAGAGGGTCTCGACCTCGCCCGCGCCAAGCGCGCCCGCCTTCGCGACCGAGGCGGTCGCGAACCCGATCACCGCACCGCCAGGCTGCGCGCGCGCGACTCGGGTGCAGGCGCGGTGTCGCAGGCCGCGCGCATACATCATGGCGAGCGGCGGCGCCGACAGGCCGCGCAGCACGCGCGCGGGCAGGATCCCGGGATAGGCGCTGCGCCAGCAGGCGACATGCACCGCCGCCATCCCGTCGGTGTCGGAGGCCTCGGCGCGATCGATGCGGATGGTCGGCGAGCGGTCCTGATCCACCGCTTCATCCTAGCAGCGAATGGCGCACCCGCCATGCCGCCTCGTGGCGAGGTAGGTTTGTTGGCGGCAGAAAGATGCACCGGTTGATACGTGCCAAGGCCTCATGCCGCGGCAAGATTAGGGACGGCCTCCGGCTGGTGTACAAAGGGTCGAGTCTCGTTTGCCCGCCCGGCCTACACCGCCCTACGGTGCGATCAGCGTGGGCACAATTCCGATGATCGTGATCCAAGGCGCGGATGATTTCGGTTTGCTACCCCTACCTATTGACCTGGTGACCGCGAAGCTGCGTGGGGTTCCGGCGTTGATGGCGGTGCCGGAGACCTCGGTAGCGAGTAGGCATCACCGCAAGGAGGAAGTTTCATGCCCAAGGCAGTGCGGTTTCATGAACTTGGCGGCCCTGAAGTGCTCAGGATCGAGGAGGTCGCGCTTCGCGAGCCGGGACCAGGTGAGGTCACGCTGCAGGTCGCGGCGGCCGGCCTGAATCGAGCGGAGAGCATGTATTTTCACGGCCAGTATTTCGAGCAGCCTCGGTTGCCGTCAGGCGTCGGCTACGAGGTCGTCGGCACTGTCATCAAGGTCGGACCCGACGTCGACCCCGCCTTGATTGGCAAGCAATTCGGAACGATCCCGGGTTACTCGATGAATCAGTTCCCCGCGCTGGCCGAAGAGGCCGTAGTGCCCGCGAGTGAACTTGCCGAGTTGCCTCCAACCCTGTCGCCCGTGGAGGGTGCCGCGGTTTGGATGCAGTATGCGACCGCCTACGGCGCGCTGGTGAACATCGGCAAGGTGGGACCCGGTGATTTCGTCATCCTGTCTGCGGCGAGCTCGTCGGTAGGGTTGGCGGCCATTCAGATCGCTCGCGCTCAAGGCGCCACCGCCATCGCCACCACTCGTACCTCCGGGAAGAAGCAGCAACTGCTCGACCTGGGCGCCCACCACGTCATCGCAACTCAAGAAGAGGATCTACCAGCGAGGGTAAGCGAGATCACTGGCGGTAAAGGGGCACGCATCGTCTTCGACCCGGTCGGAGGCGATTACGTGGCGACGCTGGCGCAGGCGACGGCGCCGGAAGGAACGATCTTCCTCTATGGCATGCTCTCCGGCCAACCGACGCAGTACCCGTTGACGGCGTTCGGGAAGGGCATCGCGCTGATCGGCTATTCGATGGTCGAGATGAAGGTGCCTGGCCGCTTGGAGGCGATGAAGACGTATATCTACGACCATCTGATGGACGGGACCTTCAAGCCCAAGATCGCCAAGACCTTCCCGTTCACGCAGGCCGCCGAAGCATACAAATATCTGGAGAGCAATGAGCAGGTTGGGAAAATTGTCGTTACGTTCTAGTCTTGTTCATGGCGGCTGCCTCCCTTCTTCGATCAGGAAGATGGGATGCGGCCTTCTCCATGTTCTGGATCACGCTGTTCTCCGATTGGCGCAAGGGTTCTGCGAGATGGCGCGTGTCGTCAGGCGGGGCGGCATCGGCTCAGTGACAATCTGAAAGGAGACCGCCGACGCCGACGCCAATCTGCTGTTGGCGGAGCAGATCGCTGGCCTGTTCCCCGAGATGATACTTCGGACGCCAGTGAAAGGAATGGACGAGCAGCCCGGCGGCAAGCTGCACCGTCAGTATGTTCAGCGCGCTTATGATCCGCCATAGCCGATCAGCTTCACCCCAGCGAACTGCCACCCCGGATTGCTGTTGTGGGCCAGCAAGCCCAGACCGCTCGATATGTTGGCGATCCGAGCCGAACCCGACCGGTGCAGCAGTGGCGGCATCGCTTAGGTGACGGCGAGCGTGCCGACGAAGTTGATCTCGAAGATGCGGCGCACGGCGCCCGTGCTGGCCTGCCCCGGCGGCCCGTCCGTCTGGTCAGTGAGAGGCACACCCAGCAACACGATCATGCCGCCATCGCCGAGCGGGCGGGCGATCTCGAGGCCGATGCCCTTGTTGGCGCCGGTGACGAGTGCCGCGCCGGATGTGATGGTCATGCCGTGCTCCCGAGATCTGGGTGCGTGCGCGCCCTGCGATCCGGCGCAAGTCAGCCGAACAGCTTGGCCGCGACCTCGGCGACATGCCTGCCCTGGAAGCGGGCGCCGGCCAGCTCGTTCTCGCTCGGCTGGCGGGAGCCGTCGCCCGCCGCGATCGTGGTGGCGCCGTAGGGGCTGCCGCCGGTCACCTCGTCGAGCTTGAGCTGACCCTGGAAGCTGTAGGGCAGGCCGACGATGACCATGCCGAGATGCAGCAGGTTGGTGATGATCGAGAGCAGCGTCGTCTCTTGGCCGCCGTGCTGGCTGGCGGTCGAGGTGAAGGCGGAGCCGACCTTGCCGTTCAGCGCGCCTCGCATCCACAAGCCGCCGGTCTGGTCGAGGAAGCTCGCCATCTGCGACGACGCCCGGCCATAGCGCGTCGGCGTGCCGACGATGATGGCGTCGTAGTTCTCGAGCTCGGCGACGGTTGCGACCGGCGCCGGCTGGTCGAGCTTGAAGTGCCCCGACCGGGCCACGTCGTCGGGCGCCGTCTCCGGGACGCGCCTGACATCCACCGTCGCGCCAGCCTCGCGGGCGCCGGAAGCGACCGCGCCGGCCATCGTCTCGATGTGCCCATAGGTCGAGTAGTAAAGAACCAGGATCCTGGCCATGATGCTCTCCTGTGCCGGTCAAGGCGGTGAGCCCGACCGTGCTGTTCTAATCGAGCTCGGTGTCGTCCTCGATGCTGCCAACACGGACCACACCGTCGAGTTCGCTGAGCCGCGCGATCAGGTCGGAGACGGCATGCTTTCCCTTTACCCGCACCCCCAGCGTGACGATCCTGGCGCCCGACACGCCGCCCTCGTCGGCGCCAACGCCCGAGTCGTCGATCTCGTCGATAGAGGGCGCGCCGTCGCGCTCGAAATCCATCTGGCCGATGTTGAAGTGCAGCTCGTTGCAGATCGTGAGGATCGTACGCAGCGAGCCTAGGCCGTCCTGGTAGGAGACGCGCAGCCTCGTCGCGGTGCGTCGCTGCCGGGGCAGGTGACGCAACAGCTTCGGGAACACGAACATGATGATGAGGTGCCCGATCGTCGTCGCCACGGCCAGCACCGGCAAACCCGCGCCGCACGCCATGCCGAGCGCCGCCGTCAGCCACACCGACGCCGCGGTGGTGAGGCCGCGCACGATGTTCCGGCGCATGAAGATCACGCCGCCGCCGATGAAACCGATGCCCGACACCACCTGGGCCGCGACCCGCGAGGGATCGACCACGACGCGCTCGCCCAGCACGTCGTTGAACCCGTATTTCGAGATCAGCATGAACAGGGCGGCGGAAACCCCGACCAGGGTGTAGGTCCGCAGCCCGGCGCTCTTCTGCCGCACCTCGCGCTCCAGGCCGACGATCGCCGACAGCGCGAACGCCAGCGTCAGCTCCTCGAGCTGCAGCCATCCCTGGCCGGTGAGATCAAACGCGCCGCTCATCGGGCCGTCCTAGCAGACTGCTGAAAAGC
>CAXTPV010000135.1:5226-6203 GCA_964246135.1 uncultured Acetobacteraceae bacterium
GGGCCATCGGCCCCAGACCCCTTTTCCTAATTAAGGGATTTCAGAGGCGAGCCTTTGATGGAATCGAGCCGCGGAGCGGATCGATGGGGCACCCCTTGCCTTGGCTTCGCTAGGCTGATCCGCCCCGGATCAACGCGGCACCTCCACCGGCAGCGACAGCAGCGCGCCGCCGCGTGAGACGGGGGCGTTGGCGCCGACCGGGAGCGCGAGCGGCGAGGCGGCGCCGGCATCCCGCCGGTACATCTCGGCCTGGTTGCCGACCGCCTCGATCGCCCGACGCAGCCAGAGATCATCGAGGCCGAGTGCGGCGCCCATCCAGGGGTCGGCGCCAACCAGACGCCGGATGATCGGGTCCGTCGCATGCCGCGCATCCGCCTCGGCGCTTGCCTGCCCGACGCCATGCTCGGCTGCCGACACCAAGCCGTCCTCGACCGCGGTTGCGATCAGCAGCAATCTCGCCTCGTCGTCGCGCAGCGCCGGGGCGTAGGCATCGATGGTGATCATCGGCCGCATGACAACGAAATGCGCGGCGAGCGCCGGCAGCGCGAGCCGCTGGTTGGCGAGCTCGCTCACATCGCCCGTCGCGGCGTTGCAGTGGCCGCTGGCCAGCGCCGAGATCATCTCGCCGCGTTCCGAGAACGGGAATGGCTGGTAGGCGATGCCGAGCTCGTCCATCCGGCGGCCGAGCGTGTCGGCGGCCGGCGTGCCGTCGACGAAGCAGACGCGCTTGCCGGCGAGTTGCGCGAGCATGGTGATGCCCTCGCGGCGGTCGACCAGAAAACCTTGTCCGTCGATCAACGCCGGCGGCGCGTAGGCGAGGTGGAGCGAGGCCGCGAGCGCCGGATCGGGCGAAGTGCCGAGCATCAGGTCGGCATGGCCGTCGGCGACGAGGCGGAGTGCCGCGATCTCGTCGCCGCGAACGACGATCCGGGGCTTGCGTCCGTCCGGAAAGATCGCGGCGGCAACCGCGCGGCAGA
>CAXTPV010000136.1:0-6196 GCA_964246135.1 uncultured Acetobacteraceae bacterium
GCGCAGCAGCTTCGAGCTTGGGTCGCGTCCCCATCGTCTGGCGCTCACGCCCATGCCCCCTCCCCTTCGTCGCGGCCGCGCGGTGCGGCTGGCTGGTTCAGCCGCGGAGTGCTGCGATCGGGTCCTTGTAGTCGGTATGGCCGAAGACGGAACTCCCCGCGACCAGGGTATCGGCGCCGGCCTCGCGGGCGAGGCGTGCGGTCGCCGCGTCGATGCCGCCATCGACCTGGAGCCGGATGTCGCGGCCGGAGGCGTCGATCAGCTGGCGGAGCGCGGCGATGCGTGGCAGCTGGCTCGGGAGGAAGGTCTGGCCGCCGAAGCCGGGGTTGACGGTCATCACCAGCACGCTGTCGACGAGGTCGAGCACGGTGGCGGCGTGCTCGACCGGCGTCGCGGGGCAGATCACCACGCCGGGCTTGCGGCCGGCCGCGGCGACCGCCTGCAGCGAGCGGTGGAGATGCGGGCCGGCCTCGGCGTGGACCAGGATGTGGTCGGCGCCGGCGGCGACGAAGGCCGGGATGAACGGGTCGACCGGGGCGATCATCAGGTGGACGTCGAACGGCAGGCGGGTGAGGCGGCGCAGGCTCGCGATCACCGGGGCGCCGAAGCTGATGTTGGGGACGAAGTGGCCGTCCATCACGTCGAGGTGGAGCCAGTCGGCGCCGGCCGCCTCCAGCGACGCGACCTCGTCGGCGAGGCGGGCGAAGGCGGCGGCGAGCAGGCTCGGGCAGACCAGGGTGGGCTGGTTCATGGCGGCAGACTAGAGCGCTTTCAGGCTGACCGTAACCGGTCAGCGCGCTCTAGCTCCAGCCCGGGGGTTGGCGGGCGGCGCGGTGCGCCGCCGGATGTGAACGGCGCGCGCTTGACAGACGGGTGTCCCGAGGGAGCAGGTTGCGAAAAAACGGGTGGGAAACGGTTCATGCGCGCTCATCTCCTGCGGTCAACATGGCTGGCGGCGTTTACGCTCGTCGCGGCGCCGGCGTTGGCGATCGACCCGCCGACGCTCTATCCGGGTGCGGCACCCGGCACCGGGTTCCTGAACCGGCCGGCGCTGCTGGGCGCGGTCAACGATCCCAACTGGTTCCTGGCCAACATCCCGTTCCTCGACGTGCCGGACAGCGACATCCAGCAGGTCTATTATTATCGTTGGCAGACCTACAAGGAACACCTGACCTATACCGGCTCGATCTATGGCTGGCTGTCGACCGAGTTCCTGCAGCCGGTGTTCTACGGCGCGCCCTATGGCGGCGTGGACGCGGCGGCGGGGCATCAGACGATCGAGGGGCGCTGGCTGCGCGACCAGCACTACGTCAAGGACAACATCAACTACTGGCTGAACGGGCCTGGACAGTTCCCAAAGCCGCAGACCGATGCCGACAATCCGGACGCGTCGGACTGGGCGCACGAGTACAGTTTCTGGGCGGCGAGCGCGGTGTGGCAGGTGTATCTCGCCACCGGCGATGCGGGCTTCGCCGCGGACCAGATGCCGCAGCTGCTCACGCAGTATCAGGGCTGGGACAATCACTTCAACCCGGCGCTCGGCCTCTACTGGCAAGTGCCGGTCTGGGACGCGACCGAGTTCTCGCCGGCGTCCTACGAGTCGAACGATCCCTATCACGGCGGCGCCGGCTACCGGCCGACCATCAACGCCTACCAGTACGGCGACGCGCTGGCGATCGCCAACATCGCGCTGATGACCGGGGACGAGGCGACGGCGCGCGAGTATCTGCACGCGGCGCGCTCGCTGCGTCACGCCACGCAGTCGCGGCTCTGGGACAAGACCAGGCACTTCTTCTACGACATGCCGCGGGACAACAACCCGACGATGGCGTTGCTCGACACCAGGGAGGAGGAAGGCTTCGTGCCGTGGATGTTCGAGCTGCCCGATGCCCACGACGCGGTCGCGATGAAGGAGTTGTTTGATCCGCAAGGCTTTCTCGCGAATTACGGCCCGACCACGGCGGAACGGCGCAGCCGCTGGTTCGACTACCAGGATGCGAGTTGCTGCCATTGGGACGGGCCGTCCTGGCCGTACGAGACGTCGCAGACGCTGACCGGGGTGGCCAACCTGCTGATCGACTATCCGCCGCAGAAGGTGATCACGGCGCCGGACTACGTCGCCATGCTGCACGACTACGCGGCGACGCAGTTCAGGAACGGCGTGCCCTATGTCGCCGAGGCGCATGATGCCGACAACAACGACTGGATCTACGACAGTTACGATCACAGCGAGGACTACAACCACTCGACCTACATCGACAACGTGATCTCCGGCCTGATCGGGCTGCGCGGGCAGGCCGGGAACACGCTCGCCATCCACCCGCTGGCGCCGGCCGCGTGGGACTACTTCGCGCTCGAGAACGCGCCCTATCACGGCCACAACGTGACGGTGCTGTGGGACCGGACCGGCGGGCATTACGGGCAGGGCGCGGGTTTGCGCGTGTTCATCGATGGCGGGCTGGTGGCGGCGCGGCGGGATTTGCGCCCGCTCACCGTCGAGGTCGGTGCGCCGATCACCCAGGACAACACATGCGGCATCGTCGATGTCGCGGCCAACACCCAGCGTTACGCCTACGGCACGCAGCCGTTCGCAACCTACACGTCGCCGGTCGACAACGTCTGGAACGGGATCGACGGCATCGTCTATCGCACCGGCATCCCGGAAAACAGTCGGTGGACGTCGTACAACTCGCCGAACCGAAGCGATGACTACGGCGTCAACTTCCAGCGCAACGTGACGTTGCGGGAAGTCCGGCTGACCTTCTATGACGATGGCGGCGGGGTGCGGACACCCGGCAGTTACGACCTGCAATACTGGAACGGCAGCACCTGGGCGAGCGTGCCGAACCAGACCCGGGCCGACGCGACGCCAGTCGGCAACGCGATGAACCAGATCACCTTTCCGGCGCTGACCACCAGCCAGATACGGGTGGTCGCCGCCAACCCCGGCGGCGGCACCGGCTGGGGTTTGAGCGAGCTGCAGGCGATGAGCCGGCCGGTGTTCCAGATCGCCAACGTCAACAGCGGCCTGCTGATCGGCGTGCAGAACGCGTCCACCGCCGACGGCGTGCAGGTGCAGCAATTCGCCGATGACGGCGCGCCCGACCATCTCTGGGAGCTCGCCGATGCGGGTGGCGGCAATTTCATCCTGCGCGACCTCGCGAGCCATCTGGTGCTGGGGGTCGCGGGGGCCTCGATCAGCGACAGCGCGCTGATCGTGCAGCAGGCGCAGAGCAACGCGGCCGACCAGCTCTGGCACTTCGTCGATACCGGCAACGGCCAATTCCTGATCGAGAACAAGAACAGCGGGCTGGTGCTGGGGGTATCGGGGGAGTCGCAATCGGCTGGTGCCAACGTGGTGCAGTTTGGGAACACGGGGACGCCCGACCATCTCTGGCTGATGAAGTCGGCGGATGATCCGGCGACGCTGGAGGCTTGTCGCTAGCGGCGATCGGGGTCGCCCCGGCACGCCGAGGTGTCCGGGCGGCCCGGAACGTCCCTGAAATCCTTGCGGAAGGCGATCGCGCCGGGGACGGGGTTCTGCCAGTATGGTGGGCACTGGTGGAAGCCCAGCCTGCCATAGAGGCGATTGGCGGCGGACAGTGTCGCAAGCGTATCCAGGCATAACGAGGCATAGCGGCGCGCGGCGAACCCGGCCGCGGCCGACATCAGGGCGCATCCGACGCCGCGGCCACGGGCGTGCCTGGCTACGAACAGGCGCTTGGCCTCGCATGCATGATGGTCGCCCAACGGCTTGACACCGACACAGCCAAGCGCGTCGTGGTTGTTGCCGATGGCGAGGAGCAGCGTACCGCCCGGCGGCGTGTATGGGCTCGGCAACGTCGCGATCTCGTCGGCAAATCCGAAGGCCATGAGATCGATACCGACGTCATCCCGAAGGTCATCGGCATACAGCCGGAACAGGGCGGCGACCTTCGACAGCTGATCCTGATCCTCGATCGGGATGATCCGGCAGGAAGCGATCTCGCGCGCCACCGCGCCACCGCGCGACCCGCGTCGTCCGTTCAGTTCGGCTGGTTGGGGCCGTGGGCCTCGTCGGTCATGGTGTTGCGGTCGCCGCTCTCGACCTTGGGGGCGGGTTTTGGGTGAGACGGCGCCGGGCGGGTGCCGCCGGGGTCGGTGCCGTCGAGGGGTTCGTTGCCGGTCTTGCGCTTGGTGTCGGTGGTCATGCCAGGGCTCCGTTGGTGGTCAGGCGGCGGGCTTGAGCTCGGTCTTGATCCAGCCGGCCTCGCGGCGGTCGAACTGGCGGTAGGCCTCGATCGCGTCGGTCAGCGGCTCACGCTGGGTCAGCACCGAGACCGGATCGACGCGGCCGGCGCGCACCATGTCGATCAGTGTCGGCACGTAGGTGCGGTGATTGCAGTTGCCGAGCCGGATGGTGAGGTTCTTGTTCATCACCCCGCCGAGCGGGAAGGTCTCGGCCTGGGGCGGGTAGACGCCGATCACGCCGAGCGTGCCGGCCTTGGCCAGGGCGTCGACCGCCCAGCGGATCGCCTGGGTGGGGGCGTCGCCGGCGACCCAGTTGCCGCCGTCTGGATGGCGCTTGGGGGCGACCTGCTCGAGCTCGGCGCGGAACGCCTGCGCCTTGCCGACGGCGGCCTTGGCGGCGGGGCCGTGATGGGCGTGCTGGCTGTCGACGCCGACGGCGTCGATCGCGCAGTCGACGCCGATGCCGCCGGTGAGCGCGCGGATGGTCTCGATCGGGTCCTCGCGGTCGAAGTTGACGGGGTGGGCGCCGTGGCGTTGGGCCATGGCGAGGCGGTCGTCGTGGCTGTCGATCGCGATGATGCGGCCGGCTCCTTGCAGGCGGGCGCTGACGATCGCGAACTGGCCGACCGGACCGCAGCCGAACACCGCGACCGTCGAGCCCTCGCGCACGCCGGCCAGGATGGCGCCGTACCAGGCGGTCGGGAAGATGTCGGACAGCAGGATCGCCTGGTCGTCGGTGACTGCGTCGGGGAGCGCGACCAGGGTGTTGGCGGCGAACGGGATGCGGGCGCGCTCGGCCTGCAACCCGTCGATGCCGCCGGCGGCTTCCGGGCCGCCGAAGAAGGCGGTGCCGGCGAGCGGGCCGCCGGGGTTCGCGTTGTCGCACTGGGCGGTGACGCCGGCGCGGCAGAAGGCGCAGGTGCCGCACGAGATGGTGGAGCAGACGACGACGCGGTCGCCAGGCGCGAAGTTGCGGACCATCGGGCCGGCCTGCTCGACGATGCCGACAGCCTCGTGGCCGAGGATGGTGCCGGGCCTCATCCCGGCCATGGTGCCGCGCACGAAGTGGAGGTCGGTGCCGCAGATCGCCGATGTGGTGATGCGGATGACCGCGTCGGTCGGTGCGCGGAGGGTGGGCTCGGGGACCTCGTCGAGGCGGATGTCCCCGATGCCGTGCCAGACGACCGCCTTCATAACATTATTCCCCTTGAACGCTGCTGGAGCATTTTGCGCGCTGATAGACGCACGCAAAACGCTCCAGCCTTTGTTACGAGCATCTTCATCCGACGGGTGATCCCGTTCGGTCGGATGATGCTCTAGCGACCGGCCTGGGCGCCCTGGCCGACCAGTTCCATGAAGCGGTAGGTGGTCGGCTTGATCTGATCGCGGATGAAGTCGGCCATCGACTGCTCTTCGCGCAGCGACTGGGTGAGCGGGGCGACCGAGGCGGTGTCGCCGAGCCTCTCGGCCATCGCGATCAGGCTGGTGTAGGACGCGATCTCCTGGTGCTCGAAGGCGAGGTTGGCGAACGTGTTCTTCAGCACCTCGTCGGAGGCCGGGGCGTGCAGGGCCGCGGCGACGTTGCCCATCACCGCGGTGACGGTGTTCTTGGCCGTGGATGGGGTGGTGCCGTGGCGCTCCAGGATGGCGTCGAGGCGCTGGGCCTGGGCTTCGGACTCGCGGGCGTGCTGGTGCAGGCGCGCGGCCATCTCGGGGTACTGCTCCAGGCGCTCGACCTGGCGCTGGCAGAGCTCGATCGCGTTCATCTCCAGCGCGTGCAGGTTGCGCAGCCCGGTGTGATAGAACTCGTGCACCTTGTCGCCGTGGGCGTCGCCGGACATCGTCGGTCTCCGTGGTGGATGTGAGGCCGAGGCTACGCTGGCGGGGACGAAAGGTTCGGGGCGGGTTGGGTGCAATCTGGTGGGACGTAGTCGCCCGCGAACCCGTCCGCGCCGGGCATGCCCGA
>CAXTPV010000137.1:0-6169 GCA_964246135.1 uncultured Acetobacteraceae bacterium
GGCTCCGCTCGCCGCCCTGTCGCCGGCGGAGGCGGCGGTGGCGCTGCGTGATCCGTCCTTCGCGTCGTCCGACCTGCCGGCGCTGCTCGCCGCGATACGCGAGCGGCGCGCGCATCTGGTGCGGGTGCCGCTGTTCGGCATCGAGGCCGGCATCGGCGGCACCCTGTCGGTGACCTCCGGCCTGATCACCAGGCAGGTGGTGCTGACCGAGCTGCCCACCACGATCCTGCTGCCGATCGAGCGGATGGGCCGGATCGTGCTGACCGCGATGGCACTGTCCGGCCGGGGCACCCTCGCCAGCGGCATCGTGACGGTGACCGGGCCGGTGCCGCTGCCGCCGCTTGGCGGCGGCGACACCCTGCTCATCGACGTCATCGTGCAGTAGCACCGATGCTCCCTGCCCTGACCCGGCTGATGCCGCTGATGATGTTCGCGTTCCTCACGCTCGCCTGCGTGCAGATCGCGACCCAGATGCACCTGTCGTTCGAGTGGCTGGCGCGCCTGCTCGCCTGGTGCGCGCCGGCCTACCCGGTGCTCGCGGCCGGGACTACGCTGCTGGCGATCGCGGGCCTCGGCTACGAGGCCCGGGCCGAGCGACGCGCGCGACGCGGTCTCGCGCCGCGCCGACGGGGGTGGATGATGGACGTTCTCGGCCGGCTCACCAATCGCACCGCGCTCGAGAAGATGCTGGCGCAGCAGCAACGCGAGACCTTCATCGACGCCGGCGCGCTGGCCGCCGATCTCCGGGCGCGGGTGATCGGCCAGGACCAGGTCTGCGAGGACATCGCGGCCCAGCTGCGGCGTCGGCTGGCGCTCAAGCAGCGCGGCAAGCCGGTCGGCATCTTTTTGCTCGCCGGGCCGCCCGGCACCGGCAAGACCTACCTCGCCAAGACGCTGGCGCGCGCGCTGGCCCGGCCGCTGCTGCATTTCGACATGACCCAGATGTCGTCGCCGCACGCGGCCACCCAGATGTTCGGCTCGCCCAAGGGCTATGTCGGCTCGGACACCTTCGGCAAGCTGACCGGCGGCCTGCGCGAGAAGCCAGACGCCGTGGTGCTGCTCGACGAGATCGAGAAGGCGCATCCCGACGTGTTCAAGAAGTTCCTGACCGCCTGGAACGACGGCCACGTGACGGAGGCCTCGAACGGCCAGCTGGTGTCGACCGTGCGCTCGGTGTTCGTGCTGACGTCCAACATCGCGACCGAGGCGCTGACCGAGATCGCGAGCGAGCATGCGGGCGACCCGGACCGGCTGCGTTCGGAATCGGTCGATGCGCTGCGTCGCGCAGGGTTCGCGCCCGAAGTGCTGAACCGGCTCGACCGGATCTTCGTGTTCCGCCAGCTCGAGGGCCTCGACGTCGCGCGGGTCGCGGCGCTCGAGATCGAGGCGATGATCTCGAGCTACGGGCTCGGGGTCGCGGTCGGCGGCATCGACCCCGCGCTGCTGTTCGCGGTGATGCAGCGCCAGGACCGGCTCGGCGCCTCGGCGAGTGCGCGCGACCTGGTGCGGTCGATCGAGGAGATGGTCAGCGACAGCCTGATCGCGGCGAGGCAGCAGGGCGCCAAATCGGTCCGCGTCGTCAGCGGCGAGCAGGGTGTGACCGCCGAGCCGGCCGACGAGGCGAGAGCCTCCTGACGCGATGTCGGCGGCGTCCCGGCTCTGGCGCCGCGCGCCGCTGTGGCGGCTCTGCCTCGCGTCCGCGGCCAGCTTCGCGCTGCTCTCGGCGCTATACCCGTCGGCGCAGCTGACGCGCTGGCTGCGCCGGGCGGCGATCACGAATCCTTTCGTCTCGCCGCCCCACGCGCCGCCAGGGGTCGGCGTGTTCCCGCCGCTCACCCGCGGGTTCACCGCCGTCGCGCCGTTCGCGGGACGCAAGCTGCCGCTCCCCGACGGGTCCTGGCGGGAGATAGTGGCGGCAAGGTTCGAGGGTCCGACCGAGGAGAACACGATCGTGCTGGCGCGCACCGCGCATGATGCCCTGACCGGCCTGATCCTGGCGGTCGGCTCGACGATGCCGCCGCCGGTCGCGACCATGAGCCCCAACCTGCCGGAAGGGTGCTTTGATGCGCGCAACCCCGTCACCGTCGGCCCCGAGATCGCGCCCGGCAGTCCGCGCGATTGCTGGTTCGCCACAGCCGAGGCGGTGCCGGCCGGGACGCCCGAGGCGGGGCACAAGCCCGCGATCGGGGTGGCCGCCTATGCGAGGCTGCGCATGCTCGGCATCGCGTTGCCGGCGCGGATGGTCGAGACCGACTGGACGATGATCGGCGGCCGCGAGTTCCTGCACGTGATCATCGCGGTGCCGGCCACGACGCACGCCTCGCCACGTGCCCGCGCCGCCTGGATGCGCCGCTGGGTCGGGCTGCTGCGGCGTGGCTTTGACGGCGGCCTCGCGCCGCGCGACGTGTCGCCGGGCCTGGCGCATGACCCGACCTGATGGTCAGCCTGGCGCGCGCCGCCGCAGCAGGATGCGCACCGCGCCGACATTGCCGCGGCCGGGATGCGCGACCGCCAGGATCAGCGCCCGCAGCTCCGGCCGGTTCAGCCAATGCGGCAGCTCGCGCCGGAGAGTGCCGCCGGTCTCGCCGGCGCCGCGCCCGGTGATCACCTCGACGCCGCGCAGGCGCTCGGCGCTGGCACGCACGAGGAACGCGCGGATTTCGCCGAACGCGGCCTCGGCGGTGCGTCCATGCAGGTCGAGCCGCCGTGCCGGGCGCAGGCGGCCGCTCGACAGCGCCTTCCAGCTGGTGTCGTCAAGCCCGTCGCCGCGGCCACCGACGATCAGCGCCGTTGGCGGCCTAACGGCGCTTCTGCCCGGTGGCGGCGGCGCTGTTGGCGGCGATGACGGCGATGACGGCGATGACGCTGGTGGCGAGGGCGCGGGCGCAGAGGCGGCAGGTGCCGCCGGCACCGGGCGCAGCGGCACCACATCACGGACGAAGCAGCCCCACGCCTCGCGGTCAGGGTCGGTCAACGCTCCTCGGATCGGTCTCACGCCCGATGTCCATACCACTCCCGGCGGTCAGGTGGGGTGAGTGCACCCTCGGTTCGCGGATCGGCGTGGTTGCCGCTTCGCCTGGTCCGGCGCGAGGCGGCGGCCGCGCTGCTGCTGATCCTGGCGGTGCTGGGGGCGCTGTGGCCGTTGGCGCCGCGCCAGCGTCTCGAGGTGTTCGACCAACCGTTCTACCTCGGCATCGCGCATGACCTTCTGCACCAGGGTCGCTTCACCGACGGCTACAGCTTCGCCAAGCCCGTGCCCGGCGGCACCTCGCGCCCGTCCGGGATGCGCTTCGGGCCGCTCTACCCGGCCCTGATCGCGGCCGCCGCGATCCTCGATCCCGCCCTGCGCCGGAACATGGATTGCGAGGTGGCGGGGCGTGGCCAGGATCGTCGCTGCGGTGTCGCGGCGCCATCGATGCGCTGGCTGCAATTTGCGATGCTGGCGGCGAGCTACTGGCTGATCTGGCGGCTCGCGCGACGGATGGGGGCGCCGTCGCTGGCCTGGCTCACGCTCACGCTGGCGCTGCTGACCGCGCCGTTGCTGCTGCGTTCGGTCAACTATCTGATGACCGAGATCACCGCGTTCCTGCTGACCACCGCCTACGCCGATGCGCTGGTGGCCGCGGTGCTGGTGAGCGCAATGCCGGCGCGCGCGCGCCTGGCGCGGTTTGCCCTTGCCGGCCTGCTGCTCGGGCTCGCGACCCTGGTCAGGCCGGGCTTGCTCTATCTCGCGGTCGCGACCGCGCTCGCGCTGCTGCTGGTCCGGCGCGCTGCTCCGCGTCCCGCGCTCGCGTTCGCCGCCGGCGTGCTGCTTGCGACCGGGCCGTGGCTGCTGCGGAACGCGATCGTCATGCACCGGCCGCAGCTGAGCTTCGGCTATGCCGGGCACACGCTGGCGCAACGGGTGTCGTTCGATGCGATGACGCCGCGCGAATACGCGCTGTCCTTCGTGTGCTGGCTGCCGGACGGCAACGGCCTTGGCCGGATGCTCGCGGGCCACGACGCCTGCGCGCGGTTCGGCTGGGACGAACGTCCGGACACCTTCTATGCGATCGGCATGCGACAGCTGGTGCCGGCAACCCTCAAGGCCGCCGGCGGGGAAGCAAACGAGGTGCACTGGCTGCTGGTGCACGCGATCCTGGCGCATCCCTGGTGGCACCTCGCCACGACGATCCCGCTGGCGCTGCGCGGGCTCTACGTCGCGCATTACTGGGGCTTCGTGCTCGGCCCGATCTGCGCCGTGATGACGTGGCGGGCGTTGCGGCGGCGCGACGTGCCGTTCCTGGCGCTGGCGCTCCCCGCCTGGTTCATGCTCGGCTTCAACGCCGCCGTCGCGGTGAACCAGGTGCGCTACAACTTCATGCTGATCCCGCCGCTGGCCTACGCGGGCGGCAGAATGCTGGAGCGGTTCGGCCACCGGTCGAAAACGATCGCGGGAGGGCAACACGATGGATGAGGAGATGGCGAGCGTGGCCGGAACGGCGTTGGTGGTGGGCGCGAGCGGCATCGTCGGCAGTGCCGCGTCAGCGCTCCTGTTGGAGCGAGGCTGGCAGGTCGCGGGTCTCGCCCGCCACCCCGTCGCGCAGCAAGGCGTGGCGCCTATTGTCGCCGACATCGGGGATCGGGCGGGGCTGGGCACGGCGCTGGCCGGGCTCAGGCCAGAGCTCGTCATTTACGCGACATGGACGCGCCGCCCGACCGAAGCCGAGATGGTCGAGATCAACGGCCGCGCGATGGACGATCTGCTCGACGTGCTGCGCCCGGCGGGCAGTGTTCGCCACGTCGCGCTGGTAACGGGACTGAAGCACTATCTCGGTCCGTTCGAGGCCTATGGCAAAGGCAGGGTGCCGCCGACGCCGTTCCGCGAAGAGCAGGGCCGGCTCGACGTCGCGAACTTCTACTACGCGCAGGAGGACGCGATGTTCGCGCACGCGTCGCGCGACGGCACCACCTGGAGCGTCCACCGGGCGCACACGATCATCGGCAAGGCGGTCGGCAGTGCGATGAACATGGGCACGACGCTGGCGGTGTACGCGACCTTGTGCCGCGAGACCGGACGTCCGTTCACCTTCCCGGGCTCCGCCACCCAGTGGGCCTGCCTCACCGACATGACCGATCAGCGGCTGCTCGCGGACCACCTGCTCTGGGCGTCGACGACGCCGGGCGCGGCCAACCAGGCCTTCAACGTCGTCAACGGCGACATCTTCCGCTGGAGCTGGATGTGGGAGCGCATTGCCGGCTGGTTCGGGCTCGCGCCGGCGCCGTTCGATGGCATCGTGCGGCCACTCGAGCAGCAGATGGCCGATGACGGGCCGACCTGGACCCGCATCGCCGAGCGTCACGGGCTGGCGGAAGCCAAGCTGGATCGGCTGGCATCGCCCTGGCACACGGATGGCGACCTTGGCCGCCCGATCGAGGTGGTGACCGACATGAGCAAGAGCCGCAAGCTCGGCTTTACCGCCTACCAGGCGACCGACGATGCGTTCTTCGACCTGTTCGCGCGGCTGCGCGCCGACCGGCTCATTCCATGATCATGCGCGACGCGGGTCAGCGCGCCGCCCGCGCCGCCTCCGCCCGACGCAGCAGCCGCTCATAGCCCGGGCGGTCCACCACCACCGTCATCGCCAGGATGAACAGCACCATGAAGGCGACGGCGCTGCCGAACGCGACCGGGAACCCGAGATGCGTCGCGATGGCGGCGATCACCATGCCGTTCGCCGCACCCGCCAGGTTCAAAGCGCCGTTGAAGTAGCCGTACAGCACCCCGGTCGAGCCGGGTCCAGGTGACAGGTCGATCACGCTCACAGCCCAGGCGCCGGCGGTGACGGTGCTCGACAGCTGGGAGAGCCCGATCAGCGTCGCCGTCGCCCAGGCGATCTTCTCGTTGGCGGTCCACACCGAAGCCAGCAGGCACAGCACCGCGAGCGTGCCTGGTATCGCGGTCCCGACTCGGCGGGCAGTCAGGCGGTCCATCCTGCGGGTCAGCCAGTCATTCGATGGGCCCGCCAGCATGAAGCCCACGAACCCGAGGCCGGAGCTCAGGCTTGCCCACAGCGCCCCACCCATCAATCCGCTGCCGAACTGATCATGCATGAAGGTCGGCAGCCAGTTCTTGAACGTGAACAGCACGTAGCCGGTCGTCACGTAGGTGATAAGGATGCCCAAACCC
>CAXTPV010000138.1:0-6123 GCA_964246135.1 uncultured Acetobacteraceae bacterium
ACCGCGAAGCCGCAGAGGCCGCCGACCGCCAGCAGCGCGGTGAGCGCGGTGGTGGCGCCGACCGGCAGCCGCAGCACCTGGCCGCCATAGGGCTCGAGCAGCACGTCCTGGAGGCCGAACGCGATGGTGCCGACGCCGACCGCCAGTAGCCGGCGACGCGCCTGCGTCACCTGGCCGAGCACCAGCCAGGCCGCGCGGAACGAGGGGCGCCGGGTGCTCGGCCCGGCATGGGAGGGCGCGCGCGGCTCCTGCTTCCAGAGCGCCGCGCCGTTCAGCAACAGCGTCGCCAGCGCCGCGCCCTGGATCACCTGGATCAGCCGCTTCTCGCTGAAATCGGCCAGCAGCAGCCCGAACATCAGGGCGGCGACCAGCACGCCGACCAGCAGCATGACGCAGAGGATGGTCACCACCCGTGGCCGCGCGCTCTCGGGCGTGAGGTCGGTCGCGAGCGCCAGCCCCACCGTCTGGGTCGTGTGCAGGCCGGCCCCGGTGAGCAGGAAGGCAAATCCGGCGGCGATCGGTCCGGCGAACGCCGGCGCGTGGCCGCCGCCATCGCCAGACAGCAGCAGCAGCGCGAACGGCATGATCGCGAGTCCGCCGAACTGCAGCAGGGTGCCGATCCAGAGATACGGCACCCGCCGCCAGCCGAGCAGCGAGCGGTGGGTGTCGGAGCGAAACCCGATCAGCGCGCGCGCCGGCGCGAACACCAGCGGCAGCGCCACCATGACCGCGACCAGACGCGCCGAGACGCCGAGCTCGACGATCATCACCCGGTTCAGCGTGCCGACCACCAGCGCCACCGACATCCCGACCGACACCTGAAACAGCGACAGCCGCAGCAGCCGCGGCCACGAGATGCCGAGCGGCCCCACCGCGTCGGCGATCGGCAGGAACCGCAGTCCCACCCGCATCCAGCCGCGCTCGGTGGCGCCGCTCATCGCCGCACCAGCTCGATCGCTTCGGAGACGTAGAACCCGCCCGCGACGCGACGCTGGCGCCCGGCGGCGAACTCCGCGAGCAAGGGCTCTGACGCGATCCGACGCGCGAGCGCACGCCGCCCAACCGGTTCGATCGCCGGCGCCCGGTCGCCGCGCGGGAACAACCGCCCGACCGCGTGCAGGGTGGCGAGCACCGGCGTACGCGGCGCGAACGTGGTCAGCAGCGAGCGATCGGCACGCGAAGCCAGCGACGCGATCGCGTCCACCATCTCGGGCGCCGGGTAGTGGATCAGCGAGTCCATCGCGACGACGTGGTCAAACCGCCCGCGCGTGGCGTCGAGCATGTCGCCGGCGCGAAAGCTGAGGGTGCCGCGCAGCCCGTCCGGCACGCGGGTGCGGGCGAGGTCGAGCAGGGTGCCGGCGAGGTCGACCGCGACCACGTCGGCGCCACGGCGCGCGAGCTCCACCGCGAGCGCGCCGGTGCCGCAGCCGGCATCGAGCACCCGCCTGCCCGAGAGGTCCTCGGGCAGCCAGGACAGCAGCGTCGCCCGCATCCGGTCGCGCCCGGCGCGCACCGCCGCGCGCACGCGGCCGAGCGGCGCATCCGACGTGAGCCGTGCCCAGGCCGACGACGCCGTGCGGTCGAAATAGGTCTCGAGCTCGCCGCGACGGCGCTCGTAGACGCTCCCGTTCGTGACCTGGGCGGTCATGGCGGGCACGGCGTTCATTCAAACCCGAGCAGGTCGAAGATGTCGCGGTCCTTCATCGCGCGCGCGTCGAGCGCCGGCATGCCGGCCCAGAGCGAGGCTGCGAGCCGCATGTATTCGGCCTGCACCGCCTCGATCTCGGGCGTCGGCTCCATCTCGAACAGCGTCGCCTTCTTCAGGCGCGAGCGGCGGATCGCGTCGAGGTCTGGCAGATGCGCCAGCGTGCGTAGGCCGGCCGCCTGGTTGTAGCGATCGATCTGGTCGGTCGCCGCGCTGCGATTGACGATCACGCCGCCGAGCCGGACGTCGTAGTTGCGTGCCTTTGCCTCGATCGCGGCGACGATGCGGTTCATCGCGAAGATGCTGTCGAAATCGTTGGCGGCGACGATCAGCGCCTGGTCGGCGAATTGCAGCGGCGCCGCGAAGCCGCCGCACACCACGTCGCCGAGCACGTCGAAGATCACGACGTCGGTGTCTTCCAGCAGATGGTGCTCGCGCAGCAGCTTGACGGTCTGGCCGACCACGTAGCCGCCGCAGCCGGTGCCGGCCGGCGGCCCGCCGGCTTCGACGCACATCACGCCGCCGGTGCCCTCGACCACGAAATCCTCGGGCCTGAGCTCCTCGGGGTGGAAGTCGACACCTTCCAGCACGTCGATCACCGTCGGGATCAGGCGCTTGGTCAGCGTGAACGTGCTGTCGTGCTTGGGATCGCAGCCGATCTGCAACACACGGTGCCCCTGCCGCGCGAAGGCCAGCGACAGGTTCGACGAGGTGGTGCTCTTGCCGATGCCGCCCTTGCCGTAGATCGCGAACACCCGCGCGGTGCCGGCGCGCTTGCTCGGTTCGAGCCGGACCTGCACGCTGCCCTCGCCGTCGCCGCAACTGCCGCAGCCGCCCGCGTCACGCAGCGCATCGGGCCTGGTGATGATGGTCATGCGGCTACTCCAAGCGGGAGGGCAGGGGCCGGAATGCCTTCGAGCCGGTCCTCGATCGCGTCGCCGGCCTGGCGCAGCCGCTCCAGCATCGCAGCGTCGGGCGACCAGTAGCTGCGGTCGCTCGCCTCGATCAGCCGGTTGGCGATGCGCGCGGTCGCGACCGGGTTGAGCGCCGCGATCCGCTCGCGCATGCCGGGTTCGAGCACGAAGGTCTCGCTCAGCTGCTGGTAGACCCATGGGGCGACCTCGCCGGTGGTCGCCGACCAGCCGAGTGTGTTGGTCACGTGCGCCTCGATCTGGCGCACCCCCTCGTAGCCGTGCGAGAGCAGCGCCTCGTACCATTTGGGGTTGAGCGCGCGGGTGCGTGTCTCGAGCGCCACCTGCTCGCTGATCGAGCGCACCACGCCGTCGCCACGGGTCTGGTCGCCGATATAGACCGCGGCCTTGCGGCCGGCCCGGCCGCGCCGCGCCGCGCGCGCGATGCCGCCCAGAGTGTCGAAGTAGTGATCGACCGTGGTGACGCCGAGCTCGATCGAATCGAGGTTCTGATAGGCGACATCGACATGGGTCAGCAGGTCGGCCAGCACGCCCTGGTTCTGCGACGCGCGGCCGTTCATGCCGTAGGCGAAGCCCTTGCGCCGGAGATAGGCGTCGGCGAGTTCGTCCTCGTCGCTCCACCCGCCCTGATCGATCATCATGTTGACGTTGGCGCCATAGGCATCCTCGGCGTTGCCGAACACACGCAACGACGCGATCTCCATGTCGCAGCCATGGACGTTGGCGTAGGCCAGCGCGTGCGCACGAGGGAAGTTCTGGTCCGCCGGCTCGTCGGCCGTTGCGGCCAGGAACGCGGCCTCTGCCAGCAGCCGCACCTGCAGCGGCAGCAGGTCACGGAAGATGCCGGACAGCGTCACCATCACGTCGATCCGCGGCCGGCCGAGGCGCGCGAGCGGCACCAGCGACGCGCCGGCCAGCCGGCCATAGCTGTCATGGCGCGGCTCGGCGCCGATCAGCCACAGGGCTTGCGCGATCGGCGCGCCCTCGGTCTTGAGGTTGTCGGGGCCCCAGAGCACGAACGCCACCGTCTCGGGCAGCCGGCCCTCGTCGGCCAGGTGCCGCGCCAGCAGCCGGTCGGCCTGGCGCGCGCCGTCCTGGACCGCGAACACGCTCGGGATGCGGAAGGGGTCGAGCCCGTGCAGGTTGCGCCCGGTCGGCAGGATGTCGATGGTGCGCACCAGGTCGCCGCCCGGCGCCGGCCGCAGATAGCCGCCATCGAGCGCGTGCAGGATCGCCGGCAGCTCGTGATCGGTCGCGAGCAGTGCGTCGACCGTAGCGCGTCGCTCGGGCTCGACGATGCCGGCGGCGTCCAGCATGTCGCACCTGGCATCGGCGTCCGGCGGCCTTCCGACCACATGCAGCCCGTGGGGGATCAGCGTCTGCTCGAGCTCGTGCAGACGGGCGCGCAATGCCTCGATCTCGCGGGCGACCTCGGTCCAGGCCGGCTCGGCAGAGGCGAGATCGACCGCGCTCGCCTGCGCCTGGATCAGTTCGGCCAGCGCCGCGCCTTGCGCGGGGTCGGCGTCCGGCTCGAGGCCGCGCCAGCGATCGATCGAGGTGCGCAGATCGAGCAGGCCGCGATACAGGCCGGCGCGGCCGACCGGCGGCGTCAGGTGGCTGATCAGCGTCGCACTCGCGCGGCGCTTGGCGAGCGCGCCCTCGGACGGGTTGTTCGCGGCGTAGAGGTTGAGGTTCGGCAGATCGCCGATCAGCCGGTCGGGCCAGCAGGCCTCGGACAGCCCGGCATGCTTGCCCGGCATGAACTCGAGCGCGCCGTGGGTGCCGAAATGCAGCACCGCGTGGGCGTCGAAGTCCTCGCGCAGGTAGCGGTAGAAGGCGGAGAACGCGTGCGTCGGCGCGAAGCCGTGCTCGAACAGCAATCGCATCGGATCGCCCTCGTAGCCGAACGCGGGCTGGATGCCGACCAGCACGTTGCCGAACCGCTCGCCGAGCACGTGGATGCTGCCGCCGTCGCTGTTCTGCCGCCCGGGCGCCGGGCCCCAGGCGCGCTCGATCGCCGCCAGATGCGGCTCGCGGCTGACGTGGTCGGCGGCGGTGATGCGGGCGACGACGTTGGCCTCGGCGCCGAAACGCTGCGCGTTGCCACCGAGCACGCGCTCGCGCAACGCATCGACGCTAGCCGGCACCTCGACCCGGTAGCCGCCGGCCGAGAGCGCGATCAGCGTACGGTGCAGCGATTCGAACACCGAGAGATAGGCCGCGGTGCCGGTACTGCCCGAGTTGGGCGGGAAGTTGAACAGCACGATCGCGACCCGGCGCTCGGCGCGCGCGCTGCGTCGGAGTGCCACCAGGCGCGCGACGCGCGACGCCAGCATCGCGGCCCGCTCCGGCTCGGCCACCATCTGCCGGCTGCCATCGCCGGCAGCCGGCCTGCCGCCGAAGATCATCGACCCGGTGGCGCCGTCGAGCTCGGGTAGCGCCACCATCATCGCCGCCTCGACCGGCAACAGGCCGCGCGCGTCGTCGCGCCAGCGATCGAGCGTCTGGAACTCGACCGGCACGGCGGCGAGGTAGGGCATGTCGAGCTGTTCCAGCACCGACGCCGCCGCCTCGGCATCGTTGTAGGCGGGGCCGCCGACCAGCGAGAACCCGGTCAGCGACACCAGCGCGTCGATCACCGGGCGACCGCCATCCACGAAGTAACGATCGATCGCCGGCAGCACCGACAGGCCGCGCGCCTCGAGTGCCGCGATCACGCCGTCGTAATGCGCGGCGTTGCCAGCCAGCACGTAGGAGCGCATCAGCAACAGCCCGACCGTGCCGTTGGCGCCCGCGCGCGGCAGCAGGCCGACATCCTCGACCACCAGCCCGGGTGCCCTTGGGTGATACAGCCCGACCTCCGGATACTCGACCGGGTCCGCGACACGCAGCGCGCCGGCCGGTGCCCGGCGCTCGCCGGTCGCGTAGCGTTCGACCAGCATGCGGACCATGTTGGCGAGGTTCGCCTCCGACCCCGACAGCCAATATTGCAGCGCGAGGAAGTAGCAGCGCGCGTCCTGGGCGCTGCCAGGGATGAAGCGCAGCAGCTTGGGCAGGCGCTTGAGCATCCGCATCTGGTCGCGGCCACTGCTGCCGCCCGCGGCCCCCGCCTTGCCGCGCGACCCGCGCAGGCGCTTGAGCAGGCTGGTGAGGCCAGACGACTGGCCGGTCATCGAGAACCCGCCCATCCTGGTAAGCCGGGTGATCTCGCCGGCCGACATGCAGCCGACCATCGCGTCGCAGTGATCCCGCCTGGCGGCCAGCGCCGGCAGCACCGCGTCCACGTGCTCGCCGAGGAACAGCATGGTCGCGACCAAGATGTCGCCGCGCGCGATGTCGGCGTGGCAGGCGGCGAGCGCGGCCGCGTCCTGGCCCCACTCGTCGGCGGCGTGGACCACGAGATCGAGGCCCGGCATGTCGCGTCGGAGCGCGTCGCGGGCCCCCCCCGCGGCGGCGGCCCCGGGGGGTGCCCTGGGGGCGCTGACC
>CAXTPV010000139.1:0-6042 GCA_964246135.1 uncultured Acetobacteraceae bacterium
GGCATCGAGTGCCGCGGCGTGCCGGTCGCCGACCGCGTCGAGCAGGGCGGCGCGGTCGCGCGGTGCGGCGCCGAACACGTGCAGCCCGTCGCCGATCCGGAGTTCCTTGACGTCGCAGAGATAGGCGTCGAGCCGTGCCAGCGAGGTCTCGGTATCGTCCGTGTCCGCGCCGGCCTCCGTGAGCAGCCCGCTGGCCGACGCGCGCGAGATGATCTCCGCGCGCAATCGCGTCGTCCGCCGCCGGTCCATGCCGTCGGCTTCGGCGTATTCGTCGAGCAGACGCTCCACCACGCGCGCCTCGCCGCCGAGCCGCGCCGGCAGTAGCGCCGGTGTCAGATGCCCGATCGTCACAGCGCCGAGCCGGCGGCGCGCGACCGCCGCCTCGCCCGGATTGTTGACGATGAAGGGGTAGATCACCGGCAGGCCGCGCAGCAGTGCCACCGGCAGGCAGGAATCGGACAGCGCCACCGCCTTGCCTGGCAGCCACTCGGTGGTGCCGTGGGTGCCGAGATGGATCAGCACGTCCGCTGATCGTGCGATCCCGAGGTGGAAGCCGACATAGGCGTGGCCGGGATTGGCGTCGGGGTCGTGGTACTCGCCCCTCCGCGCCGCGTCGCTTCGGGGTGGCTGCACCGCGACGGTGATGTGGCCGAGGCGAATGAAGCGGAGCCTGACACCATCGGGCGCCCGGCCATGCGCGGCCTCGATCGGGATCCGGACATCGGCCGGCAACGTCGCGAACAGGTCGCGATGGGTCGGGCCGTCGATCAGCGTGTCCGGGCTCGCATGCGCCAGCGCGTCGACCAGGGTGCGCGCATCGGGCAGCGCGCCGGCGCCAAGGTCGTAGCCCGCCTGGCGCAACGCGAGCAGGATGCGGGCGAGGCTCGCGAAGCTGTCGAGGCCGACCGCGTGCCCGGTCGCGTGCGAACTGCCGGAAGCCCCCGGGTAATCCGACAGCACGATCCAGACCCGGCGCGATGCGGGGTGCATGCGCGCGAGCCGCACCCAGCCCGCCGCGCGGTCCGACGCGAGCGCGATCCCGGAGGCTTCCGGCATCAGCGGGCGAGCCTCGCCGATCGTCTCCCTGGTGCCGATCAGCGTCGTCGCCAGCCTGCCATCGAGCTCCGGCAGCACGACCTGCATCGCGAGGTCGGCGGGGGAGAGTCCGCGCATGGAGGCCGCCCAGGATGCGCGGTCGCCGCCGGCGAGCACGAGCTGCAACACCGGACGCCCCGCCGCCTCCAGCGGCGAGGCGCCGGACGCGTCGCGCGCCGAGAAGCCGGTGGCGTTGAGCACGATGTCGGGCGCGTTACGCTCGAGAGTCTCGCGCAGGAAGCAAGCGCCCTCGGCCGATTTCGGGCTGTCGACGTAGTAGGCCTCCACCGCCAGGCCGCGCGAGGCCACGGCATCGGCCAGGGCCAGATGTGGCGAGGTATCACCCGCCAGCAGGTGCGAGCGGTAGAGTACCAGCGCCGCGCGTCCAAGCGGCGCTCCTTCGGGCTCGCGGCAGCCGGACGCGAACACGCCGGACGATGGCAGTGCCTCGGGCTGGTCGTCATTGGGCTCGCCGCGGGCGATCGCGTCGGCGAGCCGGAGCGCCCGCGTGGTGTTTTCCACCCCGCCATGCCGCAGCATCACGCCGATGCGGTCGCGGATCGAGGGCGCAACCGTCGACATCGCGGCCAGCCGCGCATCGTCGATCGTGCAGCCTGGGAGCATGACCAGCCCGACGCCCTGGCGCCGGCATGCCTGCGCAAGCTCGTCGGCACCATAGCGCCAGTAGGCCAGGCCGCCGAGCAGCCGCGCCACCACGATGCCCGAGCCCGGGATCGTCCGTTCGACGAACAGATCGACCGACATCGGATGGCGCAGGCGCCGCAGGTTGACGGCGCCAAGGCTGGTGCCGGCCGGGCGCGGCGCGGCGCGGATCGCCGCGAGATCGCTGTCGGAGAACGACAGGAAGACGATGTCGGCCGCCGGGCAGCCGACATCCTCGGCCGGCTGATCCTCGTCGAGCGAGGCGCGTTCGCGGACCAGGAGGTGCATCGCTCAGCCGGCCTCGCCGCCCAGTGCCCGCGCGATCGCGGCCGCATCGAGGCCGGCGCGCCCGATCACCACCAGCCGGCCGGTTCGCGTCTCGTCAGGCCGCCACGCCCGTCCGAAGCTTCGCCGCAGGCGCGGCCCGACCGCCTCGATGTCGAGCCGCAGCGCCTTGCCTGGCACCGCGCAGTATCCCTTCACCCGCAGGATGTCATGCGCCCGCACCGCCGCGTCGAGCGATCTGGCCAGCGTGTCGGCGTCTGGCTCCCGATCGAGCCTCACGACGAAGCTGGTGAAGTCGTCATGCTCGTGCGCGCCGTCCGCCGCGTCGTGGTGGGAGCGGCGACCGGTCAGGTCATCCTCGGCCGCGGCGCCGATCCCGAGCAGGACCGGGAGCGGCACCCGGCCTTCCACCGCCTCGATCACCCGGACTCCGGGGCGCACGGCCGACCGCAGCGATCCGGCGAGCGCGCCGGCACGGTCGCCGAGGAGGTCGACCTTGTTCAGCACGACGAGATCGGCCGAGGCGAGCTGGTCCTCGAACACCTCGGCGAGCGGGTTGTCGTGATCGAGCGAGCTGTCCGCCGCCCGCGCTCGCGCTACCGCGTCGGGATCGTCGGCGAAGCGTCCGTCGGCATAGGCCGGGCCGTCGACCAGCGTGATCACCCCGTCCACCGTGACCCTGGCCCGCATGTCGGGCCAGTCGAACGCCTTGATCAGTGGCTTTGGCAGCGCGAGCCCTGAGGTCTCGATCAGGATGTGCTCCGGGGGCGTTGGCCGGCCGAGCAGCGCCGTCATCGCGGGCAGGAACTCGTCGGCGACCGTGCAGCAAAGGCAGCCATTGGCGAGCTCGACCACGTCGCCGGCGTCGCAGTCGGGCAGGTCGCAATCGCGCAGGCGGTCGCCGTCGATGCCGAGCGCGCCGAACTCGTTGACGATCACCGCCAGCCTGCGGCCGCCGGCCTGGCCCAGCACGTGCCGCACCAGGCTGGTCTTGCCGGCGCCAAGGAAGCCGCTGACGATGGTGGCCGGAACGCGTCGCGCGGCGCCGCTCATCCCGGGACCCGCCCGAGGATGGCCCGGCGCAGGCTTGCCGCCCGTCGTGACGGCAGCACCATGCCGTTCGGCGAGGCCGCGTAGGCGGCGACGTAATCGAGCAGGTCATCGGCGTGGCCGGCATCAAGACCGCCGAGCAGCGTGCTCCACTTGCCGGCGCTGGCGACCACCGCGGCGCAGCCGCGATCGCAGGCGACCAGGCAGGCAAGCCCGCGGATGATGATCGGATCGCCGCGGCGGTCCGCCCGGTTGATCAGCGCATCGTGCAGGGTCTGGCCTGGCGGCGACGCGCCGGGCTCGATGGTCCGGCCTTGGCGGCAGGTCGTGCAGACGTGAAGAATGGTGTCCAATCCCGCGTTCCCCTTGACGGCTCGCTGGACGCGGCGCCATCGGCTCAAGGGTGCGCGGCCGCTCCGTCGCGCGGGCGCACGACGGAGAACACGCCCCGGTGCACCCCGCCCGGGCGTTCGACCTCAGTCCGGATGGCAGGTCTCCTGGCTCGCGAAGTGCCTTGCGGCCGCCCTGATGGCCTTCCCGGGTCGCAACCCAGTGGCATGTCGTCGGGGCGCTCTTCGCCTACAGTTGCGGGGGCAGCCGCGGCATCGCACCGCGTTCCCTTTTCATCCGGCGGGCAAGTCGGCGCGCCGGAACCATCCGTCAGACACAAGGGAGCGGAAGCCGATGGAAGTCAACCGCATCGCGCTGATCCTCGGCGGTGCCCGGTCCGGCAAGAGCCGGTGCGCGGAGGCGCTGCTGGAAGCCGCGCCGTCCCCGCTCTACGTCGCGACGGCGCAGGCTCGAGACGACGAGATGGCGGCCCGGATCGCCACCCACCGGAACCGGCGGGAGGATCGTTGGCGCACCGTGGAGGCGCCGGTCGAGCTCGCCGCCGCTCTGGATGCGGATGGTCCGGCCCTGGTCGACTGCCTGACGCTCTGGCTCACCAACCTGATGCTCGGCGGCCACGACATCGGGGCGCATGTGGCGAGGCTGGAGGCGGTGCTCCGGACCCGGCGCGGGCCGACGGTGCTGGTCGCCAACGAGGTCGGGCTTGGCATCGTGCCGGGCGACGCGCTCAGCCGCCGCTTTCGCGACGAGGCCGGGCTGCTCAACCAGCGCACCGCCGCGATCGCCGACAACGTGTTGTTGGTCGCGGCCGGGCTGACGCTGGTGCTGAAAGGTGGTCCGGCCACGATCGTGGCGTGACGTTGGGCGTCACGCCGGCTCGAAGTCGAAGCTGCCGTCCTTTGATTGCCATTGCTGCACCGTCAGCACCTTGGCGCCGCTCCGGCTCTCGTGCGGGCCGTGCACCTGCCCCGCGGCATGGGTCAGGAAGGTGTCGGCGGCGCAGGGTTCGCCGGCGTTGATGAGGTCGCCTTCGAGGACGTAGTGCATCTCGGCTCCCGCCCGATGCCGATGCGCCGGGATGTGGCCTCCGGGCGGCAGGTGCACGATCGAGGTCACGACCCCGCGGGCCTGATCCTCGTTGAGGATCTGGATCAGGAACTCGCCGGTCGCGCCGGGGATCTGGAACGGCAACGCGCCCACGTCGTCCGCGGCAAGCAGCAGGGTCTTCGCGTCCATTGGCATCTCCTGTGACCTTGTGGCCTGCGTCCAACGCGGGCCAGTGGGAGCGGCAACGCCGGCGGACGCCGGAAGGTCCGCGCCCGGAACCTTTGGTCGTCCCGGCGTCTGTAGCAGACGGCGCAAGGAGGATTTGCATGGACCAGGACCAGGCCACCAAGCTGTGGGAACTGATCAAGGCGACGAAGTTCGCGATGATGACGACCGAGGATGGCGGCCAATTGCGCAGCCGCCCGATGGCGGTGAGTCAGGCCTCGTTCGAGGGGGCGCTGTGGTTCTTCACCCGGGCGAGCGCGCACAAGGTCGACGAGGTGCGAAAGGATCAGCGGGTCGGCGTCAGCTTCGCCGATCCGGACCGGCAGAACTACGTCTCGATGTCGGGCGGCGCGTCGCTGGTGCGCGATGCGGCCGCGATCGGCGCGCACTGGTCCGAAGCGATGCGGACCTGGTTTCCGCAGGGCAAGGACGATCCCGACATCGCCCTGCTCCGAGTCGACGTGACCCAGGCGGAGTATTGGGACGCGCCGAACTCGAAAATGGTTCACGCCTATGGCTACCTGAAGGCCAGCCTGACCGGGTCGCCGCCATCGCCCGGCGAGAACGAGAAGGTCAGGGTGCGCTGACACCGACCGGGACAGTGGCCGCCCGCGCGGCCGCGATCTCGGGGTGCAGCTCGGTCTCGTCGCAGACCCGGTCGCGTCCGGTTCGCTTGGCGAGATAGAGCGCCTGGTCGGCACGCCCGATGAGCGTGCACGCGGTATCCTCCCGCCTGGCCTGCGCGACCCCGATCGACAGCGTGATCCGGCCGAGATCAAAGCCCTCGCAGACCAGCGTCTCCTCGCTCACCGCGTCCTTGATCTGGCGGGCGACGGCGATCGCGGCGCCGAGTTCGGCGCCGTTGAGCAGGATCGCGAACTCCTCGCCGCCGCATCGCGCGACGGTGTCGCGCCCCTTGACGTTGTCCGTCAGCAGCCTTGCGATCAGGCGAAGGACGAGATCGCCCGCCTTGTGGCCGCGGGTGTCGTTGAACCGCTTGAAGTGATCGACATCGAGGATCAGCAGCGAGAACACCGCACCAGGATCAGGCCGCACGTGACCGAGGCGCCGCTTGAGCACCGCGTCGAATGCCCGCCGGTTCGCGATCCCTGTCAGCGCATCGGTGGTCGCCTCGCGCTTGACCTCGGAGAGCGACTGCCGCAGCCGGGTCATCCGGATGGTGGCGTGCGCGAGCTGGCGTTCCAGTGCCTGGTTGCGTTCCCTGGCGAGCGCCGCCTCGGCGGTGAGCGCCTCGATCATGCTGGCTGGCGGTGCGTCGTCGCGCCCGGGTGCGGGGTCGGGGAGCGCGGCATCCGGCGGCGCGAA
>CAXTPV010000140.1:0-6041 GCA_964246135.1 uncultured Acetobacteraceae bacterium
CCTCGTGCCAGGACTGGTACATCTGCGTCGCCGCGGTCAGGTTCGCATGGCTCAGCATCGCCGCCTTCGGCCGGCCGCCGGTGCCGCCGGTGTATTGGAGCAGCAGCAGGTCGTCGGGTGCCGCGTCGTGCCGCGCGACCGCCGGCAAGTCGCCCGCCAGCAGCGCCGCCAGGCCGCCGAACATCGGATCGAGCGTCCGCTCGGGCGCGCCGGTCCAGAACGCGTCCTCACCCACCAGCACCGCGTCGGCATGGCCATGGTCCAGCAGCCAGGCGGCCTTGGCCAGCAGCGGCGGCGCGTCGGTGGTGACGATGGCGCGGGCGCCGCACTGCTCGAGCTTCCAGGCCAGATCGAGCCTCGCATCGAGCGGGCTCACCTGCACGATGCGGGCGCCGAGCCGCGCCAGCGCGAGCAACGCCGCCGGGTGCCAGGGCGTGTTTGGCAGCAACAGCACGACGGCGACGCCCGGGCCGATCCCGCGCCCGGCAAAGCCTGCCGCCAGGCGTTCGACCAGCCGCCCGAGCCGCGCGAAGCTCACCGCGCGGCCGGCGTATTCGAGACAGATGTTGTCGGGCCAGCGCGCGACCGCGCGGTCGAGCAGCGCCGGCACGGTCAGGCGCTCGATCCCGATCGCCCAGGCCTCGCCCGGCGGGTAGCTCGCCATCCAGGGCGGGTTCGTCCCGGCCTCCTCCACCGTCATCGCTTCACCAACCCGCGATCACGGGCGGCCCCGAAGGTCAGCGCCAGGCCCTCGGCAAGGCTGATCGGCTCGATCCCGAGACGATCACGCATCGTCGTGATGTCGAACGCCTTGTCCTCCAGCAGCCGGCGCACCTCGTCGCGTCCGATCCGCGGCAGCAACGGCAGCCGTCCGAGCAACGGTGCCAGCCCGAGCAGCAGCCCCGCCGGCACCCCCAGCAGGCGAGGCGGCCGTTGGCCGTCGGCCGCCGCCACCGCCCGCACCAGCTCGGCGTAGGGCAGGGGGCTCGGCCCCGCGATCACCAGGCTTTCCGGGGACGCGGGCGCCAGCGCCAGCGCCGCCAGCATCGCCCGTGTCACGTCGGACTGGTGGATCGGCTGCACCAGCGCCCGGCCGCCGCGCGGCAGCGGCAGCACCGGCAGAACGCGGGCGAGCGCCGCCAGCCGGCGGACGTTGTTCTCCCCCGACGCGCCGTAGATCATCGTCGGGTGCAGCATGATGCCCGGCCGCCCCGATCGCAGCAGCGCCCGCTCGCCCTCGAGCACGCCGTTGCCATGCGCGTCCGGCCAGCGGGTGAACTTGCGCGTGCTGCCGAGAAACACCAGGCGCCGGACCGCCGGCCCCGCCGCCCGCAGCACCGCGTCCGCGTGGCGCGCATGCGCGGTGACGGCGACCAGCACCGCTTCACCGAGCGCGTCGGCGAGTGCCGCCTGATCGGCGAGGTCGGCGACCCGCGCCTCGCCGCCGATGCCGGTCGCGATCCAGCGCCGATGATCGCGCACCACCGGCACGAAGGCGACCTCGCGCGCGGCAAGCGCCCGGCAGAGCGCGGCGCCTGACCGGCCCGAGGCGCCGATCACGTGCACGGCCGGCCCCTCGCGTCGAAGCTCAGGCGGGTTCCGCATGGTCCCTAATTAGGCTGGTTCAGCGTCGCCGTCATCATGCGGTATTCAAATACCGTGAGCGAACACCAAGCCCACGTCTCGCGGCTTAGCGGTTGACGCGCGCGATCGATTGCCAGATACCGGCCGCCAAAGGCGCCCGTCGCGCCCTCCCGAGCAGGTGGTTTGCATGAAGACGACTCTTTCGCTGCGACCCGCGGAGGTGACCAAGGACTGGGTGCTGATCGACGCGGACGGTCTCGTGCTCGGACGCCTCGCCTCGCTGATCGCGATGCGTCTTCGCGGCAAGCACAAGCCGACCTTCACGCCACATGTCGACAGCGGCGACAACGTCGTCGTGATCAACGCCGAGCGTATCCGGCTGACCGGCAACAAGGCCGGCCAGAAGCTATTCCACTATCACACCGGCTATCCCGGCGGCATCAAGCAGCGCACGATCGCGCAACGTCTCTCCGGCAAGAACCCTGGCGACGTGATCGAGAAAGCCGTCGAGCGGATGATCACCCGCGGCCCCTTGCAGCGCCAGCAGATGAAGCATTTGCACGTCTATGCCGGGCCGGAACACCCGCATGCCGGCCAGCAGCCCGCGTCGGTCGACATCGCCGCGATGAACCGCAAGAACTCGGTCTACGCGCCACGCGCCGACGCGGCGAAGGGAGCCTGATGATGTCGGATGCCGCCACCCCAGAGCTGACCGGCACGCTCGCCGACCTCGCCAACCTGGACGTGCCCACGGTCGGCGCCGATGGCGTGGTCGCCGACCCGCGCGTGCCGGTCGAACCCAAGCGCGATGCCCAGGGCCGCTCGTACGCGACCGGACGCCGCAAGGACGCCGTCGCCCGGGTCTGGATCAAGCCCGGACACGGCGACATCTCGATCAACGGCAAGAAGGCCAACCAGTATTTCGCCCGCCCGGTGCTGCGCATGCTGATCACCCAGCCGTTCCTGGTGGCCGACCGCTACAACCAGTTCGACGTCTACTGCACGGTCGCCGGCGGCGGCCTGTCCGGCCAGGCCGGCGCGGTGCGCCACGGCATCAGCCGCGCGCTGACCTATTACGAGCCGAGCCTGCGCGGCATCCTCAAGCAGGCCAAGTTCCTCACCCGCGATCCGCGCGTGGTCGAGCGCAAGAAATACGGTCGCGCCAAGGCACGCCGCTCGTTCCAGTTCAGCAAGCGCTAAGCTGGCGCGTTCCGTCTTCATCGACGGCGAGGCCGGCACCACCGGCCTTCGTCTCGCGCAACGCCTCGCGGCCCTGCCTGTCGACCTCCGACGCATCGATCAGGCCCGGCGCAAGCAACCGGCCGCCCGCATCGAGGCGATGCGCGACGTCGACCTGGTCGTGCTCTGCCTGCCCGACGACGCCGCGCGCGAGGCGGTCGCCGCCGTCCACGCCATGGAGCAGGCGGACGGGCGCGCGCCCAAGCTGCTCGACGCCAGCTCGGCGTTCCGCACCGATCCCGACTGGGTCTACGGCTTTCCCGAGCTGGACCAGCGGCAACCGACCCGGATCGCCGAGGCCCCGCGCGTCAGCAATCCCGGCTGCTACGCGACCGCGGCGATCGCGCTGCTGCGGCCGCTGATCGCCGACGGCATCCTGCCGCGCGACCATCCGGTGTCGATCAACGCAGTCTCGGGCTATTCCGGCGGCGGCCGCGCGATGATCGAGGCGCATGAACGCGACGGCGGTCCGGCGTTCGAGCTCTATGCGCTCGACCTCGCGCACAAGCATGTGCCCGAGATCACGCTGCATGGCGGCCTCGCGCGACGGCCGATCTTCGTGCCATCAGTCGCGCATCTGCCCCAGGGCATGCTGGTCTCGATCCCGATCTTCCTCGAGACGCTGCCGGGACGCCTCACCGCCTCGATGCTGCGCGCGACTCTTGCCCGCGCCTACGCCGCGAGCCGGATCGTCGCCGTGCTCGACGACGACGTGCGCGCGCTTCGGGCCGAGACACTCGCCGGCACCGACCGGATGGAGCTCCGCGTCCACGGCAGCGACAGCCACCCGCACGCCGTGCTGACCGCTCGCCTCGACAACCTCGGCAAGGGCGCCGCCGGCGCAGCGATCGAGAACATCCGGCTGATGCTGGCGCTCGACTGAGCCGGGCGGCAGGCCAGGCATCGCGGGTGTTCTTCACCGCCGATACCCATTTCGGCCATGGCGGCGCGCGCGGTCTCTATCGCCGCCCGTTCGACACCACGGCCGCGATGGATCGGGCGATGATCGAACGCTGGAACGCGATCGTCGGTCCGGACGACGAGGTGTGGCACCTCGGCGATGTCGCGCTGGGCCTAAATCCCGACCGCATCGCGTCCCTGCTCGCGACGCTGCACGGAAGGAAGCACCTCGTACGCGGCAACAACGATACCGACGCCGTCAGCGCCCTCGATCACTGGCGTTCCGTGCATGACCTCGTGCGACTGGAGCACGACGGCGTCCGCATGACCCTCTGCCACTATGCGCTCCGCACCTGGCCCGACCAGGCGCGCGGTGGTCTGAACCTGCACGGCCACAGCCATGGCAGGCTCAAGCCATTCCCGAGGCAGTTCGACGTCGGCGTCGACGCCCGCGACTTCCGCCCCGTCACCTTGCCGGACTTGCTCGGACGGGTGGAGGATGGATGTGTCCGATGATCTCGCGCGCCATCCTGCTCCTCTTGCTCGTCGTACCGCCCGCCTCCCGTGCGGCGGCCCTGCCGCCTGACGCCGCGCAAGCGATCCTGCCTGTCCACCTCGCGCTGCAACGCGTTCGCGATGCACAGGCAGCTCTCGGGCCGGCGCGCGATGTGGACGAGCGGCTCGTTCGCCTCGGCGAACTGGACCAGGCGGGCCGCAATGTGCTGCACGCGATCGACCTGTCACGCCTGCCGCCCGACGAGCGCCTGCCCGCCTCGGCGGCGATGTGGCGCGAGCTGAACGCGCAGGACAAGGCGGACCAGCTCGCACTGGCCGCCCTGATGCCGGCGCGCGGATGGTTCACCACCGACCGCTATGGCCCCGCTGCCTCGGAGGCCGCCTGGAGCGTCATCCAGCACGCGACGGACAACCTGCCGTTGATGGCGGACGCGCTCGCGCGGATGACACCGGCGGCGCGCACGCACCACGTACGTCCCGACGATTATGGGATGCTGGCCGATCGTGTGGTGCTGCTTGAGAACAAGCCGCAGACCTACGGCACCCAGTTCAGATGCGCCGATCATCGCTGGCGGCTCTACAAGCTGCGTGATCCGTCCGGGGTCGATGAACGCCGCCGCGCGCTCGGCATGTCGGAGACGGAGGAAGCGGAAGCCGCGAGGATCGCGACCTACCCGCCCTGCTACTTCGCCAAGTAAAAGGGGTGAAGGGGACGACCGTCCCCTTCCGGGTCCAGGGCGTCACGCGTAAGCGTGCTGCGCACGATGCCCCGGCCTGCCCTCAGACCTCCGCCAGCGCCTTCGCCGAGTTGATCACCCGTGACACCAGCCCGTACTCGATCGCCTCGTCGGCGCCGAGCCAGTAGTTGCGGTCGGTGTCCTTGCTGATCTTCTCATAGCTCTGGCCGGTTTCGCGCGCGAACAGCCGGTTCAGCCGCTCGCGCATCTTGATGATCTCGCGCGCCTCGATGTCGATGTCGACCGCCGGCCCGCGCACGCCGCCCATCGGCTGGTGCAGCAGGAAGCGGGTGTTGGGCAGGCAGAACCGCATCTCCTTGCGGCCCGCGACGTAGATCAGCGCGCCGGCGCTGGCGACCCAGCCGGTGCCGATCATCCGCACCGGCGCCATCGCGTCGACGAAGCGGATCATGTCGTGGATGGTGTCGCCACTCTCGACATGGCCACCCGGCGAGTTGACGTAGACGTCGATCGGCTTGTCGGACGCGCCGGCCAGCGCCAGCAAGCGGCCCGTGACGTCGCGGGCGATCTTGTCGTTGATCGCGCCGAAGATCAGCACCTTGCGCTGGTCGAACAGGCGCGTCTCGAGTTCGTTGATCGGGGAGCTGAGCGTGCGGTTGCTGTCTGGTTCGTTCTTCTCCGGGCCTTCCGGCTCGGGGATGTCGGGACCGTTCGGCGCGTCCGGGTCCTCGTCGTCAAGGCGGGCACGCAGGTCGGGCATGCGCGGCATGGTTGTCTCCTCTGTCGTCTACCCATCCTATGTGGGCACGCGGGAAAGTCGACCCAGGACGCCGCCAACGATTTCCCTCCGCCCGTGCTTGCCGTATCAGCGTCGCTGCGCAACAGGGGTCGACAGCGCCGATGATCCGGACATCGTCCAGGCGGGAGCTCGGCATGGCGGCGCTGGTCGCGCCGCTGCTGCTCGCGCGTTGCGGGCCCGCGCATGATCCGCTCGATACCCCGATCGCCTGGTGGCACAACCTGCAGGGCGGAGTGATCGCCGAGCAGCGGCCGCCGCCGCCCGGCGTCGACGCGCCCTAACCGCATGTCGGCACCACGCCCGCC
>CAXTPV010000141.1:0-5986 GCA_964246135.1 uncultured Acetobacteraceae bacterium
GATCGTGCTGGTCGCGGCGGCGGCGCTGGTCGATGCCGCGACGCGTGTGCTGCTGGCGCGCCGTCCCGAGGGCAAGCGGCTGGCCGGGCTGTGGGAATTTCCGGGCGGCAAGATCGAGCCCGGCGAGACGCCGGAGGCGGCGTTGTCGCGCGAGCTTGGCGAGGAGCTCGGCATCACGCTCGATGCTGGCTGCGTGGCGCCGTTCGGGTTCGCCTCGCACGACTATGGCGACTTCCATTTGCTGATGCCGCTCTATCTCTGCCGGCGCTGGAGCGGCACCGCGGACGGGCGCGAGGGGCAGCGTCTCGCCTGGGTGCACGCCGCCGACCTCGGCGACTATCCGATGACGCCGGCGGGCAGACCGCTGATCCCGATGCTGCGCGACTTCCTGTAGCGGCCGGCGGGCGCCGGGGATGGTCGCGCGCACTGTCTCGACTGGAGGCGCCGCGCTATGATCGGGCGATGGAATCCACCAGCTGCGTCGTCGTGATCGGCAACGAGGTCCTGTCGGGGCGTACGCAGGACGCCAACATCCGGCACCTGGCGACGCGGCTTGGCGAGCTCGGGCTGCCGGTGCGGGAGGTGCGGGTGATCCCGGACGTGGCCTCGGTGATCGTCGAGACGATCAACGAGGTGCGCGCGCGCCACGGCCACGTGTTCACCACCGGCGGCATCGGGCCGACGCATGACGACATCACCAGCGAGTGCGTGGCGGCGGCGTTCGGCGTGCCGTGGGAGCCGCACGCGCAGGCGATGGCGCTGCTCGCGCCGTATTACGAGTCGCGCGGGATTGATTTCAACGCGGCGCGTCGGCGGATGGCGACGACGCCGCGCGGCGCGACGCTGATCGACAACCCGGTTTCGGTGGCGCCAGGGTTCTCGATCGGCAACGTCCACGTGATGGCGGGCGTGCCGAGCATCATGCGCGGGATGTTCGAGGCGCTCGTGCCGCGACTGCCGGCGGGTGCGAGGATCGAGATGCGCGCGGTGCATGCGCGAGACGTGTTCGAGGGGGCGCTGGCGGCCGAGCTGGGCGCGATCGCAACAGCGTATCCGTCGCTCGACATCGGCAGCTATCCGTTCCACCGCGACGACATGCGCGGCGTCGCGATCGTGGCCAAGGGGGTCGACGTGCCGGCGCTCGACGCGGCGATCGCGCAGGCGAGCAGGATGATCGAGGGGCTGGGGAAGGTGCCGGTCGCGGGCGAGCCGCCGGCGGCCTAGGAGCGGTCACGACGGTCGCGAGCGGGTGCTCCATCCGAGCGTGACGTTGGGAGCTCGCCCGCGGACGGCCCAGCACGGCAGCCGTCCGGCGCACGCGGCGCCGGACGATCCGCGCCGGTGATCAGGCCGGGGTCGTCTGCTGGAACTTCGTGCCGCGGGTGACGTCCTCCCAGGTGTCGAAGTCGCGCTGCAGGTCGGACAGCTTCTGGCGTATCTGGTCGAGCGCGTCGCCGCCGATCACCAGGTGCAACGGCGGCGACGCGGCCTCCAGCACGGTGATGATCGCCTTGGCACCAAGCACCGGGTCATTCTCCTGCTTGCCGTGCGCGGCCAGCACGTTGTCGCGGGCCTTGCCGGCGGTACTGGCATAGGCGGGCAGGCGGATGCTGGACTGCTTGACCGACCGGCCACGGAACTCGGTCCGGAAGGCCCCCGGCTCCACCACCGTCACACCGATCCCGAACGGCGCCACCTCCTTGGCGAGGGTCTCGGACAGCCCTTCGACCGCGAACTTCGCCATGTGGTAGAAGCCGACCGCCGAGTACGTCACCAGCCCGCCCACCGAGCTGATGTTGACGACATGGCCGTGTCCGCGATCGCGCATGCCCGGCAGGGCGGCCTTGATCATGTTCCATGGGCCGAACACGTTGGTCTCGAACATGGCGCGGACAGCGGCGTCCTCGCCTTCCTCGATCGCCCCGAGATATCCGTAGCCGGCGTTGTTGACCAGCACGTCGACCGCGCCGAAACGGGCCTCGGCGGCACCGATCGTGGCGGCGATCTGATCCGGCCTGGTGACGTCCAGTGCCACCGCCATCGCGCTATCGCCATGTTGCTCGACGACGTCCGCGACCGAGGACGGATCGCGCGCGCTCACGACCGCCCGGTATCCGATCTCGAGGACTTGCTGTGCGATCGCCCTGCCCAAGCCGGTCGAGCATCCGGTGATCAGCCAGACGGCGTTTTTCTGCAGCATTGCCAGATCCTTTTCAGTGTTGGCCCGGCGCGCATCGGTCAAACCGAGGCGGCGTCGGGTGACGGATCGCAAGGTGGGTGCCGCCCTGACACGCCATAAGGCGCTATGATTGCGACGCGGCGTTGAATGAGGAGCGACGATGGATCGCGGATCCCTTGACGATCTCGCTGCCTTCGCGGCGGTGGCACGCACCCGGAGTTTCACCCGCGCGGCGCCGGAGCTTGGACTTTCGGTGTCGGCGGTCAGCTACGCCATGAAGCGGCTGGAGAAGCGCCTGGGCGTACGCCTGCTGCAGCGCAACAGCCGCAGCGTCGCGCCAACGTCCGCGGGTGCGCGCCTGCTCGAGACGCTCGGCCCCGCGCTCGGGGACGTGGGCCACGCGCTGCGCGAGCTTGATCGTGACAGGGGCTCGGTCACTGGCGTCGTGCGCCTCACCGCGACGCGCCAGGCCTACGAGGCGGTGATCCGTCCCGTGCTGCCGGAATTCGCCGGGCGGCACCCTGGCGCCCAGATCGAGGTGATGATCGAGTACGAATTTCGCGACATTATCGCGGCCTCGTTCGACGCGGGCATCCGCATCGGCGAGAAGCTCGAACAGGACATGATCGCACTTAGCGTCGGTCCCAACCTCAGGATGGTGGTGGTTGCCGCCCCGGCTTACCTCGCCGGGCGCACGGCACCTGGCGAGCCCGGCGACCTGCGCCATCATTCCTGCATCCGCTATCGGATGCGCGCGGGAGGCTTCGTCATTCCATGGGAGTTCGACCGCGATGGCCGCACCATCGCGGTCGATGTCGCCGGCCCGCTCACCGTCAACGAGCCGGAGCTTGCCGTCGATGCCGCGCTTGATGGTCTTGGGGTTGCCTACGTCCTGGAAGAACGGGCCGCCATCCACGTCGCGGCGGGCCGGCTGGTGCGACTGCTGGATGACTGGATGCAGCCGTTCCCGGGCTTCTTTCTCTACTATCCGTCCCGCCGGCAGATGCAGCCGACGCTCGCGGCGTTGATCGATATGCTGCGGAGGAGCGCTGAACGAGCGGCGGGATCGCGGCTTGGCTGAAACTCACGCGATATCGGGCTTGTCGATTGGCGCCGCGGCGGCCAGGCTGGCGGCGGCCTTGCCGAGCTTCTGGTCGAGAGTGACCAGCTCCGCGCCGAGGCGACGAGCGAGCCAGAGATAGCTGGCATCGTAGGCGGTCAAGCCCGCAGCCGAGGCCAGGGCCAAGATCTCGTCATGATCGATCGCGATCTCGTCCACCCGCATCCGAGCCCGCAGCGCGAAGGCTGATTTCAACATGCGATCCTGATCGGGATGCCTGCGGCATTTGATCAGGCAGACATTGGCGAGCTCGAACCCCAGCAACGCCGGGGCGACGAGACGCGAGGCGGCGAGTTCCGCCGCCACGTGTTCAGCCTCGGGCTCGCCGAACAGAAGTGCTGCCAGGGCCGACGCATCGACGACCTTAACGGCGACCATCGCGGTCGGCGCGGACGAGGCCGGCTGCCTCTCCTGGTGTGCTCAGTCCGAGCTTGCGGATTTCGGCGAGGATGTCGGCCGGGGTTGCCTGGGCGTCGTCCTCGACGGCTGCCTCGATGATCGCCAGCAACTCGCCCTGCAGGGAGCGATGGTGACGCTCGGCTCGCGCCCGCAGCCTTTGCACGACCTGGTCGGGGGCGTTCTTTATCGAGAGATTGAGGGTCATGGTTCCGATCTGGCTCCGCTTTGGAGGCGGTTATAGCACGGGTGGGTGGGGGTTGTGGCTCTCGGGCGTGCTATTTTGGATCGGCGGGGACTGGCTCACCGGACACCTGCCCCAGGCTGGTGGCGGCCTCGGTGTGGCGCATGCTGCCGTAGTTGCTGGCGTAGGCGCGGGTGAACTCGGCGCCGAGCAGGAAGATCTGCGACGAGTAGTACACCCAGACGAACAGGATGATCAGGCCGCCGGCGGCGCCGTAGCTGCCGGCCATGTGGCTGCTGCCGAGATAGAGCCCGATTGCGAACTTGCCGATGGTGAACAGCAGCGACGTGACCGCGGCACCCACCAGCACGTCGCGCCATTCGAGATGGCGGTCCGGCAGCGCCTTGTAGATCGCGGCGAACATCGCGGTGATCAGCAGGAACGAGAGCGCGAGGCTGAGCCCGCGAGCGATCAGGCCGCCGAACGGGAGTGCGTGGTTGATCGTGCCGGTGAGCCCGGTGATGACGCTGCTGACCACGAGCGAGACCAGCAGCAGCAGGCCAAGCGTCGCGACCATGCCGAGGCTGACGATGCGGGCACGCACCAGCCGCGACATGGTGGTGCCGGTCGGCTTGGCCCGCCACATCGTGTTCAGCGCCGCCTGGATTTCGCCGAACGCGCCGCTCGCGGTGAGGATCAGGGTTGCGAGACCGATCACGCCGGCGATCGAGCCGACCGAGGGGTTGGACGCGTTGCGTATGATGTCGGCCAGCACCTTGCCGCCGTCCGCGCCCATCAGGCCGCCGACCTCGCGCTGGATGGCGCCGCTGGCGGCGTCGTGGCCGAAGAAGATGCCGGCGATCGCGATCACGATGATCAGGATCGGGGCGATCGAGGTCACGATGTAGTAGGAGATCGCGGCACCCCGGCTGAGCGCGCCGTCGTCGATATAGGCGAGCACGCTTTCCTTGCTCAGCAGCCAGATCGCTCTCAGCACGTTAAGCCAGCCCTTCGCGGCCCATCGCGAGGTATTTGTCGCGTCGCTGCCGGCGCAAGGTCGCGGCATCCTCCGCGCAAAGCCCGGGCAGCGCCGAGGCGATCACCCGGCGGACGCTGTCCATCGTCTCGACCGGCGCGCGATGGCCGCCGCCGATCGGCTCGGCGATGACCTCGTCGACCAGCTTGAGGTGGCGCAAATCCTGGGCCGTCAGCTTGAGCGCGTCGGCGGCGAGCGGCGCCTGGGCGGCGTCGCGCCAGAGGATGCTGGCGCAGCCCTCGGGCGAGATCACCGAGTAGATCGAGTGCTCCAGCATGTAGACGCGGTCGCCGGCGGCGAGCGCGACCGCGCCGCCCGAGCCGCCCTCGCCGATCACGGTGGCGATGATCGGCACCGGGGCGGCGAGGCAGGCGTCGATCGAGCGCGCGATCGCTTCGGCCTGGCCGCGCGCCTCGGCCTCGATGCCGGGGAAGGCGCCGACGGTGTCGACGAAGGTCAGCAGCGGCAGGCCGAACTGGCCGGCGAGCTCGATCAGCCGGCGCGCCTTGCGGTAGCCCTCCGGCCGCGCCATGCCGAAATTGTGGCGCACGCGGGTGTCGGTGTCGCCGCCTCGCTCGATGCCGAGCACCATGATCGCCTCGCCGTCGAAGCGGCCGAGGCCGCCGACGATCGCCTGGTCCTCGGCGAACGCGCGGTCGCCGGCAAGCGGAGTGTACTCGGTCAGCAGATGGCGGATGTAGTCGAGCGTGCGCGGGCGCTCGGGGTGACGCGCGACCTGGGTCTTCTGCCACGGCGTGAGCTTGGCGTAGGTGGCGCGGAGCTGCCGGTCGGCCTTCTCGGTGAGGCGTACGAGTTCGTCGGCGATGTTGATCCCGTTGGGATCGGACATCCGCCGGAGCTCCTCGATCTTGCTCTCGAGGTCGGCGATCGGCTTCTCGAAGGCGAGGAAGTGACGCATGCCAACGGGGCTCTAGCACGTTTCATCGCCGCCGCTAGTCCCCGCGCCGGACGCGGCGCCGGGCGCGGCTTGGGGCTCTCCCGCTCGCCGGCGGCCGAGCGGATGATGCGCCGCGACCAGGCGCCCGAGATGCTCGTGCTGGACGTGGGTGT
>CAXTPV010000142.1:0-5967 GCA_964246135.1 uncultured Acetobacteraceae bacterium
GCTGTTCGACGGGCTCGACGACGAGGAGGAAACCCGCCGGATGGTCGGCGCGGTGATGCCGGCGGCCAGTGCCCGGTCGAGGAAGCGCAGGAAAGTCTCGGTCTCGAAGAACAGCTGGGTGATCGCGCGCGTGGCCCCCGCGTCGAGCTTGCGCTTGAGATGGTCGAGGTCGGCGCTGGCCGAGGCCGCCTCGGGATGGATTTCGGGATAGGCCGCGACCGAGATCTCGAACGCGGCGATGCGTCGCAGCCCGCCGACGAGCTCGGCGGCATCGCGATAGCCATCCGCGTGCGGCGCGTAGCCACCCTGCTTGGCCGCTCCCGGCGGATCGCCGCGCAACGCCACGATGTGGCGAACGCCGCTGTCCCAGTAACGCCGGGCGATGTCGTCGACCTCGCCGCGTGACAACCCGATGCAGGTCAGGTGGGCGGCCGGGCGCAGGCTGGTCTCTGCGAGGATGCGCCCGACGGTGGCGAACGTGCGCGCCTGTGTCGAGCCGCCCGCGCCATAGGTCACCGAGACGAAGCTTGGGCTGAGCACCTCGAGCCGCCGGATCGCCGACCAGAGCTGCGCCTCCAGCGCGTCGGTCCGGGGCGGGAAGAACTCGAACGACAATGTCGGGCCCGGACCGTTGTCGGGCGACGGCAGGCAGGCGATACGCGGGCCGGTCAGCCAGCGCTGCAAGGTCGGCAGGTCGCGCGCCGGTGCGGCAGGGCTGTGGTTCACGTCGATGTCCTCCTCGCGGGGCAGCCCGAGGCGGAGCCGGCAATGCCGGAGCCGTCCCGCGCCGGGCCGCCTCGCCAGAGATGGTGTATCAAGCGCGCCACGTGTGCGCCATCATCAGGCGGCCCGGCATCGTCAACTCGCCTGCGGAGTTGCCCGGCATGGCCGGATGGGGGAGGATTGGCACTTCATCATGGCGTCGGCGGGACGATCGGCGCTGCGGCCGACCACCGGGCCTGCAGCCTTACGAGGTGTTCATGCGTGCCCGACCGCTTTCTGACCATCCCGGCCGGCCGCAAGCCGGCGCCGGCACCTCGGTCCGCGCCCTGCCGCGCCTGCTGCCCCGCCTCCTGCCGGGCCTCCTGAGCGTCTCGGGCCTGATCCTCGTGAGCGCCTGCGCCAAGGTGCCCCCCGCGTCCGACCCGCAGGCACAAGCGGATTTCCGCCAGAACAACGACCCGCTCGAGCCGACCAACCGCTTTTTCTACAACGTCGACATCACGGTGGATCGCTATACGCTCAAGCCGGTGGCCCAAGCCTACGTCTACGTGCTGCCGCGGCCGGTGCGCGCGGGCGTGCACAACGTGCTCGTCAACCTCGCCCAGCCGGTCACCTTCTTCAACGGCATCCTGGAAGGCTCGCCCCGACGCGCCGGCGACAGCCTGGTGCGGTTCGCGGTCAACTCGACCGCCGGCCTGGGCGGCATCTTCGACGTCGCGAACGGGCTCGGCTACAAGCAGAGCGACAGCGCCGGCCCGCTCACGCTGGCCTCCTGGGGCCTCCCATCCGGCCCCTATCTGTTCCTGCCCGTGCTCGGGCCGTCGAGCGTGCGGGACGGCAGCGGTCGCGGGGTGGATGTCGCGTTGTCGCCGCTGACCTACGCGCCACGCGACTACGGCCTGCTGACGCTGAACGACGCGAGCTACGGCGTGGGCGTGGTCGACGGCCGCGCCGCCGTGCTGCATGATCTCGATCAGGTCCAAAAGACCGCGCTCGATCCGTACGCCACCATACGCAGCGCCTACCAGCAGCAGCAGGTCTCGAGCCTGCGGCGGCTGCGGGCCGAAAACCGGACCACGCCGCCCGACTGGTATCCATCCCAGCCCGACAGCAACGGAGCCACCGCCCCATGACGATGACGCAAGCCAGGCGCCCTATCCTCGCCCTGGCCGCCTGCTGCCTGATGATCGCCGCCGCGCCTGCGAACGCCGCGGGCGCGGGCGCGAGCGGGTTCGTCCGCTCGCTCGGCGACCAGCTCATCAGCATCGTCAACGCCCCCGGCACCCCGGCCTCGAAGCGTGGCGAGCTGCAGCAGATCGTCGACCAAGACATCGCCGTGGAACAGATCGCCCGGTTCTGTCTCGGCCGCTACATCCAGACCGCCACGCCGGCGCAGCGCGCCGAGTACGTGCAGCTGTTCCACAGCGTGTTGCTGAACGCGATCGTCGGCCATCTCGGCGGCTATCACGGCGTGCGCATCCTCGTCGGCCAGACCACCGACCTGCCCGATGGCGCGCATGTCGCAACCACGATCGAACGGCCCGGCGAGTCGCCCGCCAACGTCGACTGGGTGATCGCCGGTCACGGCGCGCCGGCGGTGGTCGACATCGTCGCCGAGGGCACCAGCCTGCGCACCACCCAGCGCGGCGACTACACCAGCTATCTCAGCCGCCACAACGGCGACATCGCCGCCCTGCTCGCGGCGCTGCGCCGCCAGGTCGGGCGCGAGGATCAGGGCTAATCAGCCGGGCCTGATTCAGGCGGCGGCTGATCCGGCCTCCGGGATTTCGCCGGACGAGGATCGCCGCCACAGATCGATGCCGCTCTCGACCGCATGGCGGTCGATCTCGCCCAGCTCGTCGGCCGAGAAGTCTGGGCTTTTCACCGCATCGAGGCTGTCGTCGAGCTGGGCCACCGACCGCGCGCCGATCAGCGCCGAGGTGACGCGCGGGTCGCGCAGCGTCCAGGCGATCGCCATCTGCGCCAGCGTCTGGCCGCGTCGCGCCGCGATCGCCGCCAGCGCCCGCACCTGGGCCAGCGTGCCCTCGCGCAGCAACGCACGGTCAAACGACACGCTGCCGCGCCCGGCGCGGGCGTCATCCGGGACGCCGTGCAGGTATTTGCTGGTCAGCAGCCCCTGGGCCAGCGGCGAGAAGGCGATGCAGCCGACGCCGAGCTCGTCGAGCGTCGCCAGCAGACCCTCCTCGATCCAGCGGTTCAGCATCGAGTAGGACGGCTGGTGGATCAGCAGCGGCGTGCCGAGGTCGTGCAGGATGGCGTGCGCCCGCCTGGTCATCGCGGGCGAGTAGGACGACACCCCGACATACAGCGCCTTGCCCGAGCGCACCGCCTGGTCGAGCGCGCCCATCGTCTCCTCGAGCGGCGTCGTGGGGTCGAGCCGGTGCGAGTAGAAGATGTCGACATGGTCGAGGCCCATGCGCCGCAGGCTCGCATCCAGGCTCTGGCGCAGGTATTTGCGCGAGCCGCCCTGGCCATAGGGTCCTGGCCACATGTCGTAGCCGGCCTTGGTCGAGATCACGAGTTCGTTGCGATGGGCGGCGAAGTCGGTCGCCATGACGCGGCCGAAATTCTCCTCCGCCGAGCCGTAGGGCGGCCCATAGTTGTTCGCGAGGTCGAAATGCGTGACCCCGCGGTCGAACGCGCGCCTTAGCACGGCGCGCCCGGTCTCGAACACGTCCGCGCCGCCGAAGTTCTGCCACAGGCCGAGCGACACCGGCGGCAGGTCAAGGCCGCTCCGGCCGGAGCGGCGGAAGCGCGCCGACTCGTAGCGGTCAGCGTCCGGAACATAGGTCATGGCGGGCTCCTGCGGGATGATGCCGCCAGGAACGCGGTCGAAAGCTGCCGCGTCAAGTCACGAGCGGGGGCGCGCTAGCAGGACGCTGACGTAAGGCGCGGGCTCTGCCCTCGACCCGCTGGGGCCAGTGGCCCCAGACCCCATCTGGGTTCGACGGCGTGCTCACGCGGCCTCGCGGTAATCGCCGACGAAGCGCTCAAGCCGGTCCATCGCCTCGTGCAGCAGCGCCGGGCTTTTCGCGTAGCACAGCCGCACCAGGCCCTCGGCGCCGGCGCCGAACGCGGTGCCGGGCGCCATGCCGATCCTGGCCTCGTGCACGGCGCGGCGGCAGAACCCGAAGGTGTCGGTCATGCCGTCGAGCGCGAACATCGCGTAGAACGCGCCCTCCGCCGGGATCGCGCGCACCCTCGGCATCGCGCCCAGGCGCTCTGCCACGATGTCGCGCCCTTGCCGGCAACGCGCCACGAACTCGGCGATGAACGCCTCGCCACCCTCGATCGCGGCGATGCCGCCCGCCTGCATGAATTCGAGGCCGCCGCTGGTGTTGAACTGCACCAGCTTCTCGAAGGTGGCGGTGCAGCCACGCGGATAGATCAGCCAGCCCATGCGCCAGCCGGTCATCGCCCAGGATTTCGAGAAGCTCTGGACGACGAACAGCGGGTCGTCGTCGCGGGCGATCTCGGTGAAGCTGAACCCGACCGGCCGGTCATAGACGATCCGGTGATAGACCTCGTCCGACAGGATCGCGATGTCGCGCTCGCGACAAAAGCGCAAGACGGCTTCCGCCGCCTCCCGCCCGATCATCCAGCCGGTCGGGTTGCCGGGCGAGGCCAGATAGAGCAGCCGGGTCCGCGCGTCGCACGCCGCGAACAGCGCGTCGAGATCAAGCCGCCAGCCGGCCTGCCCATGAAGCAACGCGACCTCGCGTACCGAGGCACCGTTGATCTCGGCGGCCCGCAGCGCGTTCGGCCAGGATGGCGTTATGCACACCGCGTTGTCGCCTGGGCCGAGCGTCGCCTGCGTCACCTGCATCACCGCGTTCATGCCCGAGAAGGTGAAGGCGATCCGGTCATCCGCGATCTCGATGCCGGTAAGCCGGTGATGATAGCGGCTGATCGCCGCGCGCAGCGCCGGCACGCCGCGATTATCCGAGTAGAAGGTGCGCCCGGCGAACATCGCGTCCGACGCCGCCTCGCAGATGAAGCGTGGCGTGGGCACGTCGGGCTCGCCCGCCCACATCGGGATCAGGCCGGGAACGCGGAAGCCCTCGCGGAAGATGTCGAGGATCGGGCTGTCGGCGAGCGCCTCGATCGCCGGTCGTATGATGCGCACCCTGGCGTCCTCTGATCTGCCGATCACCTGTGGACGTACTCCTCCCACGTGGCGCCGCTGGCGTCCAACCCGCCCGCTCCGAGAGACCAGGACATCCTCATGCCGCCGCCTCGATCCCGACTGTCCCTCCTGGTGCTGCCGGCGCTGCTGGCGACCGCGCTCGGTGGCGCGGGCTCGGAGCTGTTGCTTGCCCCCGCCGCGTTGCCGCTTGCCATCCCGTGCGCGGTGCTGCTGGTGGCACTTTATGCCCGCATGACGCTGAGTGCGTGGGGCGCGCTGCTCGGGATCGTGCCGCGTCGCCCTGCTGGTTTGGCCGTTCGCACCGATCCCGATCCCGATCCCGATCGCGGCCGGACGGCGCTGCTGCTGCCGATCTACAACGAGCCGCCGGGCCCGATCCTGGCCGCCCTGCACGTGATGGCGGACGCGCTGTCGGTCGAGGACGCGGTCTCGGTGTTCGTGCTGAGCGACACCCAGGACCCCGGGATCGCGCGCGACGAGGCGCGCCTGTTCCCGGCGCATGACCGCTCGCGCTCCGGAGTCGAGATGCATTACCGCAGGCGGGCCAAGAACGTCGGCCGCAAGGCCGGCAACATCGCCGAGTTCTGCCATGCCGCCGGGCGCGACTTCGACTACGCGATCGTGCTCGATGCCGACAGCCTGCTCACCGCCGGCTGCATCAGGGCGCTGATCGCGTCGCTCGCCGCCGATCCCGAGGCGGCGCTGATCCAGTCGGTGTCCTATCCGGTATGCGGCGGCACGCTGTTTGGCCGCATGCAGCAATTCGCGGCGCGGCTGAACACCCCGCTCGCGGTCGCCGGCCAGGATCTCTGGCAGGGACGGCACGGCACCTACTGGGGACACAACGCCATCGTCCGGCTCGGCCCGTTCACCCGCCACGCGAGGCTGCCGCTGCTGCCGGGATGCGCGCCGATGGGCGGCGAGATCCTGTGCCACGACACCATCGAGGCGGCGCTGCTGCTGCGCGCCGGCTGGTCGGTCCGCCTCGCGCCCGCGATCACCGGCTCCTACGAGACGACGCCGAGCAACCTGCTCGACCACCTCGCGCGCGAGCGCCGCTGGTGCCAGGGCAACAT